>BJHT01000431.1 GCA_014193395.1 Verrucomicrobiota bacterium | reverse complement strand
TATCTGGTACTCCTCAGTCGGCACGCGTTCGCGATTGGGCATCACGGCCTCGTATTTGCCCAGGTCAATCCGGACATCCGACCGCTCGAACCGGCGGACAATGCCCGACACGATCTCGCCGACCCGGTCGCGGAATTCCTTGAAAATGAGTTCCTTCTCATACTTTCGGACCTGCATCAGGATGGCCTGCTTGGCATATTGGGCGGCGATGCGGCCGAAGCCCGTCGGGGTCACTTCAATCTCCACTTCCTGGGCGATCTCCGCATCGGCCCGGATGCGCCGCGCGTCGGCGACGGTGATTTGATCATGTTTGCTGAGCACCTTTTCGGCGACGACCAGCTTGGCAAACGCCCGCACGACGCCCGTCTTCGGATCAATGGACACCCGCAGGTCGCGGGCGGGGCCGACCGATTTCTTGGCCGCCGCCACCAGCGCCTCCTCGACGGCAGCAATGAGGACGGGCTTGGGTACGCCCTTTTCGCGCTCCCAATATTCCAGCACCGCCAGTAATTCGTCCTTCATCATAAGCGTCACGCTAGTCCGTCCCATCAGGGGAATAAAAAAGTCGGTTGAAACATCACCGACTTGCCCCGCGCTGGACTACCAGCTTCTAAAATTTCCATTTCGCACGGTACGGAGGCCCGGACGGAACGTCAAGCTTCAACCGAAAACCGGGCGATTTTTGAGTCGCACGGGCGGGTTTCAGGCGCGGGAGAACTCAGCGACAGCCGGTGGCGGTGGGCGGCGGAGTGCTTGCACGCTCCCGCTGCTTGCGGATATCCCCCGCAGCCGCCATCCGTTTCGCGACGCGGAGAACATTTGCCCACTCGAGATGCGATGGATCCCCTTTTTGGTTGAGGCCGGACTTGTCGCCGTCACTCTTGCCGCTTCCCTGCTCGTTGAAACCCTTCTTCCCCCCGTCACTTTTCCCACCGCCAGCCCGGCCCGCCTCTCAGCGTGGCACCAGCGCCGGCGCTCATAACGCCCCCATCGTCTCCAATACCGCCTTGACGCGCGGCACCTCGTGCGTGCGGAAGAGATCGGTCTTCCCGAGACCCGCCAGCACCGCAAAAAAAGGCTCCGCACAACGCACCTCCTCCCCGAAAAACTCGAACGCGTGCGGCAGCGCATGACAAGTCGGAAACCCCAGCGTCCGCAGCCGGAACGTGTTCAGGAAAACCTTCATCTGATGCCGCACCCGCACCGCGCTGTCCTGCAAATTGCGGTAGTAAAACCCCAGCCCCGGATCCAGGAAAATCTTCCGCACCCCCGCCCGCGTCGCCACCTCGAGCTGCCGCGCAAAATACTCGTGCAACATCGGAACCGGATCGGCGCTCAGATCATAGTCCCCAACCTCCCGGACATTCGCCCCCTGCACGTAACAAATGATCACCGCCGCATCATGCTCGGCGACCACGCGGAACATTTCCTCGCTCCGGTCCGTGCCCGTCAGGTTCAAAATGTTCGCGCCCGCCGCCAGACACGCGCGCGTGACCGCCGGCTGATACGTCTCCACCGACACCAGCACCCCTGCCGCGCGCAACCCGCGGATCACCGGCACGAGCCGCCCCGTCTGCCCCGCGTCCCCGATCCGCGCCGCGTGCGCGAGACTCGACTCCGCCCCGACATCCACAATCTCCGCTCCCTGTGCCTGCAAGACGCGCCCCCGCTGGATCGCCGCGTCCGCTGACAAACACACGCTTTCGCGATACCACGACTCCGCCGAGAGATTCACCACGCCCATGATCGCCGGCCGCGCATTGAACGCGAACGCCCGCCCGCCAATCGCAAACTCCGCCACCCGCGCCCCCGCCGCCGCGCGATGCGCCTCGAGCAACTCCGCCAAGATTTCCAGACTCAACATGCCGCGAGTATTGCGCCTTTTCGCCCCAGCAACAGCGCAGAAATCTTCGGTTACGCGGCACACTGTTTTGGAAAAGCATTGCCGCGCCGCTTCAGCACCGGTTGCTCCTCCGCGATGAAACCGACGCGAAACCAGGTCTTCTGGCGCGCCGCCGCTGGCCGAGCTGCTGCTGCCGGGACACGCGGCGACGGAGGCTGCGACGCCCAATCCCGCCGCGGGAAAGGCACGCCAGGGTATGGTCACTGGGACCTCCAGGCTCTCGCCGCACCATCCATCGCTGCCGTGAAATCCGCCGCCCGCTACCACGACTACAAGTACGAGTACGCCCCCGTCACCCAATGCGACTATTACCGCCTCAAGGCGTTTCTCTCGCCCGCCAAGGTGGAAGCGAGGATACTGTTCAATGCCGACCTCGACAGGCAGGCCAATGAGCTCGGTAGTCGGCTGGGAAAAATTCGCGCGCCTCCTCGTCTCGCCAAACGGCTCCGACCGCGACCCCAACAAACACGCCTTCAGCCTGCTCCTGGCCGGCGGCGGCTTCCGCGGCGGCCAGACCAACGGCGAGACCGACGAGTTCAGTTACCGAGCCGCCGTCAACCGCGTGGGCGTCTCCGACCTCCACGCGAAATAATCGAAGGGCAAAGCGCAAAGCGCTGAGCGGAAGGCAAAGCTCCAAGCTCAAAGCTTGAAGCTCAAAGAAAGTTCCAAGCAGCAAGCTCCACTGGCGACAGCGGCACGCGGAGAGATTGCCGCTGTCTGCCTGCTCCCCATCCCGCCGCTGATTTCACTCAGCGGCGGCGATTGGAAACTCGAGCCTTGAAGCTTGGGAACTTCCCTTGAGCTTTGAGCTTTATGCTTGGAGCTTTTCCCCGGCGTTCCCCCGGAACAGCGGCGTATCCGAAAACGGTTGGCGTTTAGTCTTTGCCCCGCACCGATTCCCTGTAGGTTCCCACCGCAAATGAGCCCACATAATCCCGACGCGACCATGGCGGTGTTCCTCGACCTCGAGAACATCGCGCTCGGCGCCCACGACGCGCACTATCCCCCGTTCAACATTCAAAAAGTCCTCGAGCGCCTGCTGCTCAAGGGCCACATCGTCGTGAAGAAGGCGTACTGCGACTTCGACCGTTACCGCGGTTTCAAGCGCGACCTGCACGAGGCGGCCTTCGAGCTGATCGAGATTCCGCACCTGCGCATGTCGGGGAAAAACTCGGCCGACATCCGCATGGTCGTGGACGCGCTGGACCTCTGCTACACCAAGGGCCACGTCGATACGTTTGTCATCATCAGCGGCGACTCGGACTTCTCGCCGCTGGTGAGCAAGCTGCGCGAGAACGCCAAGACCGTCATCGGCGTGGGCGTGAAAAATTCCACCTCTGACCTCTTCATCAACAACTGCGACACGTTCATCTACTACGATGACCTCGTGCGCACCGAGGCCGCGCGCCCGCGTCCGGCGATCCCGGTCGCCAGCTCCGCGCCGATTCCGGCGGCCAACGGCGGCCCGCCCGCCGCGGCGGCCAGCCCGATGGCGAGCGCCGCGCCGAAACCGCCCGTCGAGGCACCGGTGAAATCCTCCCTCGCTCCCGACCGCGCGCTCGAAATGGTCATCCAGACGCTGCGCGCCATCAACGAAGAGCGCGAAGAGGACGAGCAGATTTGGGGCTCGATGATCAAGCAGGCGATCAAGCGGCGGAACCCCGGCTTCAACGAACGCGCCCACGGCTTCCGTTCCTTCAACGACATCCTTATCGAGGCCAAACGGCGCGGTCTGTTGAAGCTGGAAGCCGACGAGAAATCCGGCGGCTACATCGTGGGCGTGATCGAGTCGGGACCACCGGCGACTGCGGTGGAAGCGAAGGCTCCGGCGGTGCCTGCAGCCGGGACGCCCGCGGCCCCGGCATCTGCGGCGAGTGCGGCAGTCGCGCCCGCGAAAGTGGAGGAAAAAGTGCGGCCTGAACTGCCTCGCACGCCGGTCACTCCCGCACCGGCCGCATCGCCCGCACCAGTTCCGTCGGCCGCCAAGTCGGCGGCGGCGGAATAGCAAAAGGGCGTCCCGGAGGACGCAACGCTGAAGCGGCATGAATGCCGCGCGCCTGACGCACCGGGCGCAGCCGCGCACCGCCCTTGTAGCGCAGACTTCCAAGTCTGCTGTATCGCGGGTTTCCAAACCCGCGGGCGCGCCCCGGCCAGCCGCGACGCGCCGCCCTGTCGCACGCGCCCGAATCCACGCAGCCGCAGCCGATTTGGAAATCGGCGATACAGCAGGTTTGGAAACCTGCGCTACAGGGGTTGTGCGCGGCCACGCTCCTCTCCCGCTCGCCCACATCCGCCCGCCAGCCTTGCTCCCGCGTATGCACCGCGCTAGCGTCCGCGCAACTCAGCCATCCGCAATTTCACCATCCCCTTCATCACCAAAACGCCCTGCTCGGAAACCTGCGTGAAAACACTGCTTCTCCCTCTGCTCGTCAGCCTGCTGTGGCTGGCCAACCTTGTCACCGCCGCGGCCGCGCCCTTCTCCACCAACGCCAACCGCCTCGCGTATCTCGACGAGGAAAATCCGTTCTATCCGCACCGTGACTTCCCGAAACTCATCACGCCGCAATGGATCGGCGAGCCGGGCGTCGAGGCCGTCGTCATCCTCGCCATCGACGACATGCGCGACGCGAAGAAATACGAGAATTTCCTCCGCCCGATCCTCGACCGCTTGAAGAAAATCGACGGCCGCGCGCCCGTCAGCATCTTCGCGAACCTCGTCACCACCAACGACACCGCGCAGCTCCAGACCTGGCTCGCCGAAGGTCTCTCCCTCGAAGTCCACACGCTCACGCACCCGTGCCCGCTGTTGCAGAAAGGTTCGTTCACCAACGCGTGGAACACCTTTCACGGCTGCGTCGATCTGCTCGGTAAAATCCCCGGCAACCAGCCCGTCGCCTTCCGCATGCCCTGCTGCGACTCGATGAATTCCCCCAGCCCGCGCTTCTACGCCGAGATCTTCAACCGCACCTCGCCCGACGGCCGTTTCCTCCAGGCCGACTCCTCCGTCATGTGCCTGCTCACCGACGATTTCCTCAAACGCCACGGCGTCTCCCTGCCCCAGACCTCATCCTCCCTTCCCCAGACCCTAGACCCCAAACCCCAGACCCTTTCCACTCTCCCCCAGACCCCAGACCCAAGACCCCAGACCCTCTCCCCTCCCGACCACTTCCGCCGCTATTTCCCGACCGCGACGAACGCCGTCACGAAAAAATCCCTCGCGAACTTCGGCACCTACATCGAGGACTACCCCTATCCCTACGTCATCAACCGCACCTGCTGGGAATTCCCCGCGCTGGTCCCGAGCGACTGGGAAGCCTTCAACGCCCACGGCCCCACCAACGCCGCCACCGTCGCCGACTGGCAGCTCGCTCTCGATGCCGTCGTGCGCGCCCAGGGCGTCTTCACCTCGGTCTTCCATCCGCACGGGTGGCTCCGCAACGACCAGATCATCCAGTGCATCGACTACGCCGAACGCACCTACGGCAAGAAGGTGAAATTCCTGACGCTCAAAGAAGCGGTGGCGCG
>BJHT01000430.1 GCA_014193395.1 Verrucomicrobiota bacterium | reverse complement strand
CTTGCCGACTTGTCCGCTGACGTAGCCCGCCGGCTTGAGCCGCTCGGCGATGGTCAGCTCCGCGAGCGGCAGCGGCCCCTTGTTGTTGTCCTCGACGCCGAACTTCTGCTGATACCGCCCCGTGAGCACGCCCGCGCGCGACGGCACGCACTGCGGCGCGGTGACGTAGCCGCGCTTGAACCGCACGCCATCGCGCGCGAGTTGGTCGAGATTCGGCGTGCGAATGTCCTTGTCCACGCCCTGCGCGCCGAGGTCCGCCCAGCCGTGGTCGTCGGAGTAAATGAGGAGGAGATTCGGCTTCCGCGCGTCGTCGGCGATGGCTTGGAAGATGAAGAGCGAGAGGAGGAAAGTGAGGAGTTTCATGGGTGTACGAAGAACGGTGCATGGGTGGGATCTGCTTTCATCGCGGCCCGGGTGCGTTGAGGAGATGAGCGTTGTGGGGCTTGCCGGGCCAGGTGCCGCGTTTGGGCGGGCCTTTGATCAAGGGCTTGCCGGTTTCGCGGTCGTAGCCGTCGGGTGAGAGATCGGCGGGCGCGGCGTCGCCGGTTTGTTCGATCCACTGATCGAGCAGGCGGGAGAGCCGCTCCTTTACGACGGCGTGCTTCGGATTCGTGGCGAGGTTGTCGAGCTGGAGTGGATCCTTGGCGGTGAGATACAGCTCCTCGGCGGGTCGGGGCGCGAGGAAGACGTCTTGTTGCGCCGGAGTGAGTTTGCCAGCGGCTTTCAGATGCAGCAGCGATTGAAACGATGGTGAGGCCACGGAGTCGGCGGGGCCTTGCCAGGCCGTCTGCGGACGCTGATTGCGAATGTAGAGATAACCCTCCGAACGCACCGCGCGACCATGCGCCTCGTAGTCGTGCCAGTTGTGCTCGGAGAAGGCATGGCGCCGCACCGCGGCACCCGGGTCGTCGAACGTCGGCAACAAACTCACGCCTTGCGCGGTGGGCATCGGCGGCGCACCGGCGGCATCGAGCAAGGTGGAGGTGATATCAATGCTGCTCACGAGCGTGTCGCACGTTGCGCCCGCTTGTTTGATGCGGGCCGGCCAATGCGCGATGAGGCCGGTCTTCATGCCGGAATCGTGTAGGCGCGTTTTCGCCCGCGGAAACGGACGGCCATTGTCGGCGAGAACGAACACGAGCGTGTTGTGGAGCAGCTTCTCGTTTTCGAGCGCCTTCATCAGCAGACCGACGTGGTAATCGAAGCGCGTGATCTCGTTGTGATACGAAGCGAGGTCCTGGCGCGTGGCGGCATCGTCCGCGAGATACGGCGGCACGATCACGTCCTCGGGGCGATGCTTCGGGCCGTAGAGCGCCTCATTCCACTCGCGGTCGCCATCCCACCCGCGATGCGCGTCAATGGCGGCGAGCCAGAAGAAGAACGGTTTTTCCTTGGGCCGATTGGCGAGTGTCTCGACCCACTTCGCCCCGCCGCCGCTGTTGCCCGGCACCGTGCCATTCTCGACGAGATCCCAGCGTTTCGGAAACGGCGGCTTTCCCGAGGCAAAGTCCACCGACATGTGGTTCTTCCCAATCAGCGCCGTGTAGTAGCCATGCTCCATCAACGCGGTCGAAACCCACGGAATGTTCGGCGGGATGGAAAGGTGCAGTTCCGCCGCCGGCCCGAGATTGTGCGGATAGCGCCCCGTAATGATGCTCGACCGGCTCGGGCTGCAACTGCTGGCCGTGAGAAAC
The DNA here is from genome assembly GCA_014193395.1 of Verrucomicrobiota bacterium. Taxonomy (GTDB): domain Bacteria; phylum Verrucomicrobiota; class Verrucomicrobiia; order Limisphaerales; family BJHT01; genus BJHT01. The sequence goes on along the minus strand of BJHT01000430.1, from coordinate 3,745 downwards.
GCCTGCGTGTAGCGCCGCCCTTTCACCGCGAGCGCGTCAATGTTCGGCGTGCGAGCGGCCTTGTTGCCGTAGCAGCCGTAGTCGTCCCAGCCGATGTCATCGGCGATGATGACGATCAAATTGGGCCGCGTGGATGCTTCCGCTGCGATGCCGGGCAAAGCGGATGCGAGCGCGATGGCGATGACGATGATGGTTCGGACAGCGAGGAGGCGGAGCAAGCGGCGGCGGGCGTTCATGGAACGTGGAGTGTTTGATCGACAGGAAAATGGGGACAGGCGAATGCCTCAGCGTTTGGCGTGGCGAATGACCTGGCCCTGCTGGAGGAGATGGGTTTGCAGGGCGTTGATGGATACGGCGCGGGGTTCGGTGGACGCTTGAATCGCGAGATGGGCCGCGGTGCCGGCGGCCTGGCCGAGCGCCATCCAGGTGGGTTCCATCCGGATGCTGGAAAAGGCGACGTGCGTGGTGCTCGCGGCGACGGGGACGATGAGGCCGTCGATCTTTTCCGGGATCAGGATGCGATACGGGATTTCGTAGGGCCGCGTGATGTAGTCGAGCATGCCGAGATAGCCCTCGAGCACAAGGGTGTCGCCGGACTGGCGTTTGCGACAGGGGAAGCTGTCGATGGGAAACTCGCCCACGGCGATGCTGTCGGCGTGATGCTTCGGCTCCTGGCCTTTGCCGGTGATGTCGTGCTGCGTGAGCGTGTATTCGCCGACGAGGCGGCGGCCTTCGCGCACATAGAGCTGCCAGGGAAAGTGGCCATTGTCGGTGAACTCGTCCTTCGGCAGGTGCATCTCGTTCGCCAGGGCGCGATGCGCCGCCGGCACCTCGGGATCGTTTTGCAGGAACCACAGCAGGCCGAGCGCGAGGCTGCGATGCCGCTGGCGGATGCGCTCGCGGGTGGCCTCATCGCCCTCGATGTAGCCGCGGTTTTCCTCGGGGAAAGGAAAGCCGAGCGGACGCGGGTTGATGTTCACGTCGTGCTTGCCGTTCGGGATGTCGGCGACAGACAAGGCCCGCACGAGCGTGTCGAAGTGCTTCGGATTGTAGCCGCGCCCGGGCTTGAAAACCTTCGGCCCGGCGAGCCGGCCTGCTTTGAGATCGTCAAAGTAGCCGAGGTAGTCCTTGCGATCATAACCCGGGGGCGGCGAGGTCATGCGGGCGGCGTTCTGCGGGTCCTTGGTCAAACACAACCGGTAAGTGTAGGCGGGCAAGGCGTCATCGCCCCGGCCCGTGGTGCCGGGGAGGAACTCGCGGGCTTGATAGTCAAAATAGACAACGCCGGCGTGGGGTTCGTCGAACTCCTCCCGCGACTCGCGACCGAGTCGAAACTTCGCCCCCGCGGCCGCATACAAATCACCTTCGTAAGTGGCGTCGATGAAGACCTTCGCCCGCAGACGCCGCACTTCGCTGTTGCGTCGATGCACGATGGTAATGCCGCGCAGCTTGTTGGCGGTGACTTCCGCCGCTTTCAGCCGCCAGCCCTTCAACACAGTGATCTTCGCCTCCCGTGCGATCATCGACTCCAACACGGACTCGGCCACCTGCGGCTCCGCGTAGTAGCCGTCCTGGCAGAGTTTCGTGTTCTCGTGGTGCGAGCCATACTTCGTGAGGTAGTGCCGATGCACCCCGGCGACGAACTCCTTGAAAAGGCCGCCAATCATCGCGCGGTTTTCGATGTCACTCTTGCCGAGCCCGCTCGTGGTCATGCCGCCGATGTGATCGTGATATTCGATGAGCGTCACCGCGCGCCCAAGTCGCGCTGCGGAAATGGCCGCCGTGATCCCGCCGGGCGTGCCGCCGTAGATGACGACTTCCTGGGCGGCGGACGAGCCGCACAGGAGCGCAAAGATCGCGAGTAGCAGCCTGGGGAGCGTCATGGTTTTGCAGCGGCTGTCAGGGGTTTGTCCGGCATCCGCACCGCGTCGGCATCGCTGAGCTTCACCTTCAACAGTTCGATGCTTTGTTTGCCTCCGGCGAAGGCGATGAAGAGGCTGCCTTCGTGCTCGATGACGTGCGGGTAATCAATGTGCCGTCCGCCGACAAGGTGGAGCATCTTGGTGAAGACGAGTCCGTCATCACTGATGGCGAGCGTGAGCGGATCGCGCTTCTTCGGATTCGGATTGGAGACGAGCACATAGCGGCCATCGCGGAGACGGAGGCCGCTGATCTTGGAGGTGGCGTCGGGAAAGTTCGACTTCACGGGCTGGCTCCAAGTGCGTCCGTCGTCCGCGGAAATGGAGCGGTAAAGGAAACCGCTGCGGCGGTTGTCGCGGAAGACGGCGGCGAGGCGGTTATCCGGGAGGATCCACCAGTCCGGCTCCTCCGCCTTCAACTCCGAGGCCGTGCCGAGCACGGGGAAGGACTGCCAGTCATCGAGCGCCTTCACGCCACCGACCAGGAAATGCACGCCGCTCTTTGCGTAGTCGTGCATGCGGCGCGACATCATCCAGTCGCCGGTGCGCAGCTTGATCGGCGGGAAGTTGTTGATGGTGTTCTTGAAAATGACACCGGCATCGCGCCAGCCGCCGGTGGTTTTGTCGAAACGGAAGGCGCGGAGCTCGAGACTCTCGCCGAAAAAGCCCGCCGCCTCATCGAGCGCGGCGAGCGCGAGGAGTTCGCCCTCGCGTTTCCAAAGGCCGCGCGAGATCCACCGCATGCCCTTCGCCGTGCGCGTGCCGTAGTGGGGCGACTCTGGCCCAGAACCGGGCGGAACGGGCGTGAGAAACTGCGGCGCGGTCCATTTCAAACCGTCGGGACTCGTCGCGAACTTCACCCGCTGACCCACGCGGTCCTCGATGCCCGGGCCATCGCTCCACATGGCCCAAAACTGGCCGTCGTGATGGGCGAGGTAGTTGTGCTGGTTCACGCCGCCGGACTTGGTGTCGAGCCTGGTCGGATCACTGCCCTTCGCCCGCACCTCGCTGATGACGACGTGCTGGCTCGGCACTTTGGGGAGCGCCTGAAAATCGAGTTGGTGCGGGTTCTCCGGCAGCCAGGGGCCGGAGAGCATGGGGGGCGATGTGGCTGCTGCTGGCTCAGCGGCGCTGGCTGCGATGGCACCAGCCATGAGGACGGCGATGAGGGAGATGCGCGTTGGCATGGAGTGATTGTGAACCGAAGGCTGGCTGAAGTGTTGGGAGAAGGTCGCGCTGAACATGGCTTTTACTTCTTTGTTTGGACTTCGCTTGTGCCTTGGAACTGCCGCCAGTCGGCGGCGCGGGCGGCGTTGATGAGCCAGGAGGCGGTGGAATTCTCTTCGGCGAGCCGCAGCGTGCCCCTGGTCGGCGTCGCGGGCTGCACGACTTGCAATTCGCGGGACGAAGGCAGCACCGGTTCGGCCGCGCCCGCCGTCTGGAGCGAGGGCAGCACGGGGAGAGAGAGGAGCAGGCTGAACTTCACTGGGGCTTCGCTTTCAAAGCGGCTGCAATGGCCTGCGCCACGGTCTGGCCCAGAAACTCGTAGCCCTTCGCGTTGAAGTGGACGTCGCTTGGGTTCTGCATCTCGGCCAGGTGCGGCGTGATGGCGGCGAAGAGGTCGTCCGCGGTGATGCCGTGTTTCTGCATCAGTTCGGCGGCGGCGCGGTTGCGCTCCACGATGGAGGCGGCGGTCTGCTTCTTCGGCGGGTCGTCAGGAATGGGCGTGGTGCTGGCCCACACGAGCTTCGCGCCGGTCTGCTTCATGCGGGCGATGAGCTGTTCCAGCCGTTGCGTGTAGTCGGCGAGCGGCGTGCCACGGTCGT
>BJHT01000429.1 GCA_014193395.1 Verrucomicrobiota bacterium | reverse complement strand
CGCCCATCGTGCCGTCGGTGTAGATCGTCACGGTCACGCCGCCATTGGAAATCTGCTTCCAGCTCTCGCCCATGCCCTGCAGGCCCTTGTGCAGCGAGGTGTCCTTCGGCGCGAGCGTCGCCAGCCGCAGCTTGACCTGCGCCGCGTGCGCCGCGGCGGCGGAGCAGCACAGCGCGACGGCCAGGAGACCGGCAACGGCAGACGGAAATCGGGAAGACAATCGGTTCATAAAGAGTTCGGGGATTCGTTTAGTTGACTGAAATCGTCAGGGGGCCTTGGCCGCGGGCGGTTCCGCCGGCACGAAGAGATCGTCGGCGCGGGACAGCAGCCACTTCGCGCGCCGCTGCATGATGAGATTTTCGAGCCGGTGCGCGGGCTGCGCGTCCACCTTCACCGCCAGGGCTTGTTCGAGCAGGCGCTTGAATTCCGCGGCGTTCTGGTTTTTCACCGACACGTTTTCCGCCCACGCGACGTGCGGACCGGCCTGCTGCCCCTGCGCGAGTTCGAGCGCGCGCTCATAGTGCCGCCGGGCGCGCGCGACCGGGTCCCCTGCCCCGCCCTGGCGCGCCAGTTCGTAGCGGATCAGCACCTGATGAATCGCGCCCGCGCCAAACGCCTCGTCCAGCTCGGCCACGCGATCAATCAGTGCCTCGACGACGAGCTGGTCGGCGATGATCTCCGGATTGTCCTTCGAGATGCCGATCAGCGCGCCCCAGCTCGCGGCCGTCCAATACGCCAGCGCCACGTCGCCCTTGCCGAGCTGCGCGACGGCGGTCTTGGGACTCGTGCGCAACATTTTCTCCAAACCCGGATGCGCGACTTCGAGACCGCGCAGCCCGTAGTTTCGCGCGCGCGTGTAGAGCTTGCGCGCCCGCAGCCGCAGGGCCGTCGCCGCCGCGAGATCCTTCTCCTCCATTTCATCCGCATCCTCCGCGACAAAGGCGAACGTGTACTGCGTGAAGCCGCTCGCTGCCGCCAGCAGCAGCCCCGGATGTTGCGGCGTCTCCGCCAGCAGGCTCTCGATCAGTTTCAAACTGAACGGCACGGCCCCGCGCACCAACTCGGGATCGTCATCGCCGGCGAACGTCGTGCCGGAATTCGCGAGCGCGTTGCCCAGTTGGTTGATCGCGTATTTGCGCACCGAGCAGCCCGAGCCGGCAACCATCAAGAGCAGCGCCAGCAGCATCGCGGAACGCCGCCACCGGGCACACACACGCCCCATCGCGAGGCGAAATAAAGGTGGCCTGAGGCCGTGGAATATTCCTTTCCAGATCATGTCGGGTGCAAAAGCGGACGCTTTCTAATACCCGGTGCGGGAGTAAGCAATCGGAAGTTTCCCTTTTGAAAACCACGGGCTGGAGCGGTGGCCCGGGCCGATTTCCTCGTTGCGCCGGGACGCAAGAAAGTGCGTGCAACGACCGGACCCTTTGCTAGCGTCCGGCCCACGCATGTTACCCACCGTTGACACCGCCGACCCGCGCGCCGTCGCCACGGAAGTGCAGACGATTTACCTCGAATTGTTCCCGGCGGGCGATCCCACCTTTGTGTCCCGGGCGTTCAGTTGGGCCACCAATTTTTTCCAAGGCCGCTACAGCGATTTCCAGCCGATCGCGATGAAGTACCACAACTTCGAGCACACGCTGCAAGTCACCCTCTGCATGATGCAATTGCTCCGCGGCCGCGCTCGGGCCGGGGCCGAACCGCGGCTGCCGCAACGCATGTTCGAGCTGGGCCTGCTGGCCATTCTCTTCCACGACATCGGCTACTTGAAAAAACGCGGCGACACCACCGGCACCGGCGCCAAATACACCCTCGTCCACGTCCTGCGCAGCGCCGAGTTTGCCGCGCAACTGCTCCGCGAACACCAGTACGCCGAGGCCGACATCACCGCCGTGCGCAACATGATCAACTGCACCGGGGTCAATCTCGCCGTCGAGACCATCCGGTTTCAGGACGACCTCGAACGCCTGGTGGGCTTCGCCCTCAGCACCGGCGACTTGCTCGGGCAAATTGCCGCGCCCGATTACGTCGAGAAGCTCCCCCTGCTCTTCGAGGAATTTTCCGAGTCCGACCGCTTCAACAAGCCGCGCCGGCCCGCCATCGGCACCTTCGCCACGGCCGAGGAAATGATCCGCCGCACGCCGCAGTTCTGGACCGGCTACGTGCTGCCCAAGATCACCAACGAATTCCAGGGCCTCTTCCGTTTCCTCAACTCCCCCTACCCCGACGGCCCCAACCCCTACCTCCAAGCCGCCGAGGCCAACATCGTGAAAATTCAGCAGCGTCTCGACGCCGCGGCCGCAGCCTCCGCCGCCCCGGTTCCGGCCGCGTCCGCAACCTGATGCCCCGGCCCGCGGCCGGTCCCCGCCCGCAGCAGTGTCGAATCCGCGACGCCTCGCCAGTTTCTCCTCGTCCGTCCCCCTCTGCGTCCTTCCGATCTCTGCGGTGTACTGTGTTCTCCGCTTCAAGCCTCCGGCACGACCGCAGCCCAAACAGAACACCGCAGCGATGGGAATGGCGCAGAGAAGCTCGGGTTGCTGCGCAGCCCGGCGCGAAAGAGAACCGAGCTTTCTTCGCCCTCCATTCCCTTCTTGAAAGCACGCACCATTCCCCTTCCCTCCACCCGCCCATCTTCATCCTTCACAATTCATCATTCATAATTCCCCGCACCTCCTTCATCTTCGCCCGCGATGTCACGCGACTACGAGCTGAAGCCCTTTCGTTCCCAAGTGGAACTCCACATTGACTACGCCCGTGAACTCAACCCGCAGCAGCATGCCGCCGTCACCGCCGTGCCCGGCCCCGCGCTCGTCATCGCCGGCGCCGGCTCCGGCAAGACCCGCACCCTTACTTACCGCGTCGCGTATCTGATCGAGCAGGGCATCCCGCCCGACCGCATCCTGCTGCTCACCTTCACCAACAAGGCCGCGCGCGAAATGATGCGCCGCGTCGCCGACCTGCTCGGCGCGGAATTGCAGAGCCTGTGGGGCGGCACCTTCCACTCGATCGGCGCGCGCATCCTCCGCCGCCACACGGACCAGCTCGGCTTCCGCCCCGACTTCACCATCCTCGACCGCGAGGACGCCACCGCGCTCCTCAAGGCCTGTCTTGCCGAAGCCGAGATCGACATCAAAGCCACGCGCTTCCCCAAGGCCGACGTCGTGGGCGACATCTGCTCGCTCGCGCTCAACACCAACCGCTCCGTCGCCGAAGTCGTCGCCGACGCGTATCCCTACTTCGTGCAATTGACCCCGCAGATCGAGGACGTGGGCCGGCGCTATACCGCCCGCAAACGCACCGCCAACGTCATGGATTTCGACGACCTCCTCGCGCTGTGGCTGAAGCTCCTGCGCGAACACGCCGACGTCCGCGAGCAATACCAGCGGAAGTTTCAGTTCATCCTCGTGGACGAATATCAGGACACCAACAAGCTCCAGAGCGAACTCATCGACCTCCTCGCCGCGCGCCACAAAAACGTGATGGTCGTCGGCGACGATTCGCAGAGCATCTACGCGTGGCGCGGCGCGCATTTCAAAAACATCCTCCAGTTTCCCCAGCGCTATCCCGGCGCGCAGACCTACAAAATCGAGGTCAACTACCGCAGCACCCCCGAGATTCTCGCCGTCGCCAACGCCGCCATCGCCGCCAACGTCGAGCAGTTCGCCAAACAGCTCGCGCCCGCCCGCAAATCCGGCATGAAGCCCGTCCTCGTGCCCTGCGGCGACTCGCGCGAACAGGCCGCCTTCGTCGCCCAGCGCATCCTCGAACTCCGCGAGGAAGGCGTGAACCTCAACCAGCAGGCCGTCCTCTACCGCTCCCATTTTCACGCCTTCGATCTCCAGCTCGAACTCACCCGCCGCAACATCCCTTTCAGCATCACCAGCGGCATCCGCTTCTTCGAACAGGCGCACATCAAAGACCTCACCGCCTACCTGCGTCTCGTCTGCAATCCCACCGACGAACTCGCCTTCAAGCGCATCGTCCAGCTCATGCCCGGCATCGGCGGCGGCGCAGCCGCGAAACTCTGGGACCTCTTCTCCTCGCACCGCCCGCCCCTCACGCCCGCCGCCCCCGTGCCCGATCCAGAGCCCTCCGAACCTTCCGAAATGCCCACCGTCTCCGATCTCAAATCCTCAAATCTCAAATCTCAAATTCCCGCCCCTTCCCCCGCCCCCGATCTGAAATCTCAAATTCTCAAATCTCAAATCTCCGATCCCGCCGCCCCCATCGCCACCGCGCTCCAAAAGTGCGCCGCCAAAGTCCCCAAAAAAGCCGCCACCGCCTGGGCGCAATTCACCCCCACCATCGCGCAGCTCGAGGCCGAACCCGTCCGCCACCAACCCGCCGCGATGATCCAGCTCGTCCTCGAAGCCGGCTACGAAGACTACCTGCAAGAAACCTACCCCAACTTCCGCAACCGCCTCGAAGACCTCGAACAACTCGCCGCCTTCGCCCTCCAGTTCACCGGCCCCGAAGATTTCCTCGCGCAGCTCGCCCTACTCACCAACATCGAGGCCGACGACGACGCGGCCAAACGCAACGACCAGGAACAAGTCCGCCTCTCGAGCATCCATCAGGCCAAGGGCCTCGAGTTCGACGTCGTCTTCATCATCATGCTCTGCGACGGCCTCTTCCCCTCCGCCCGCTCCCTCGAAACCATCGACGGCCAGGAAGAAGAACGCCGCCTCTTCTACGTCGCCGTCACCCGCGCCCGCAACGAACTCTACCTCAGCTTCCCGCTCGTCCGCATGACCCCCGGCAGCTACGGCGGCGATGCCATGCAACAGCCCTCGCGCTTCCTCGGCGAAATCCCGAAAGACCTGCTCGACGAGTGGAACCTGCGGTCGTTCCATTCGTACGAGTGATGCGTGACGCGTGACGGACGGAGCGTCCGCGCAGTCCGGTGGATTCGCACGCGATCACCCGCGGCGCGCGGCGGCGGGCCAGTTCACGCTTCCCCCGAATTTCACCACCGCCTGCGGCCCTCTGCGCCATTTCGCAACTCTGTGGTGTTCTGTTCGACCCCTGCCGGTGTCAGCCATCGGCCGCCAATCCGCGAAGCCTTGGAAACTCAGAACACCGCCGAGACAGACAAGGCGCAGACAAAGAAATGTCCGCATAAGCTTCGCAGCGCGCCCGCAACTTCAGAGTCGCTGCGGACGGAGACCGCCCGCGCGCCGCCCGCGGAGCGCGCCCGTTCCCGGGCGCAGCGAGCTTGAGCGCAGGAAGGCGCTAAAACTTTCGCCCGCCCCCGCACGGACGATCGCTGCTGCGTCCGAGAACGCTGCTATTTATACGGATCGCAACAGCAGGTGAATCATCGCGGAGCGACGGGTAAAAAAGCCGCGGGCATCGACCCACGGTCGCCGACGACGAAGAGCCGCAACCAGAAGCGCGCGACTGTGGAGTGCGGGGACTTGTCACCGCTTTCTCGAGGCGACTTGTCGCCGTCA
>BJHT01000428.1 GCA_014193395.1 Verrucomicrobiota bacterium | reverse complement strand
CGGGCAGTCCGGAGCGCTGGAAAGCTTCATGCAGGCCCAGCCCCGCGTAAGGCGTGTCGCTCGCGGGCTTGAAGACCACCGTGTTGCCTGCGACGAGCGCCCCGGCGGCCATGCCCGCGGCGAGAGCGAAGGGGAAATTAAACGGCGCGATCACCGCCCACACGCCGTAGGGCTTCAGAAGGCTGCGCGTCTGCTCGCCGCCCGTGCCGCCCATCGGCTGGACGAAGCCCTGGTGCAGCTCCATCTGCCGGCAATAGTAGAGAATCAGGTCCACTGCTTCCGAGACTTCCGCGATGGCCTCGAAGCGATTCTTGCCCACTTCGAGCGTGAGCTGCGCCGCGTATTTGAACTGATGCCGCGCGATTTCATCCGCCGCCGACCGCAGAAACGAGACGCGCTGCTTCCAGCCGAGGTCGCGCCAGTCTGGAAAAGCCCGGCGCGCGGCCTCAATCGCCTTGGCGGCATCGGCCGCCGAGCCGCGTTGGAAATGGCCGATGATCTGGCTGGTGTTTGCGGGATTCGCATCCGGGAACGTGCCCGCGGCGGATTTTTTCGCCTTGCCGCCCAAGATCATCGGGTGCGTGCCGCCGAGCTTATGCCGCGCTTGATTCAGCGCCGTGTCGAATTCGCGGTGAAAGTCGTCTCCGAGTGAGCCAAGGCTCGCGTAGGTAATTTTGTCCATAGAACTCTCCGTTTGCGTTCTGTAACGAGCGGGAGCTTACCCCTTTATGTCAGTTCCCGCAAATTTCGGCGGCGAACTGCTCGTGGCCCCGCGGGTGGCCCGGCCGCAAGTCCCTGGCAGGAGACGACGTGAGGAGAACCCGAGCGCCGCAACGGTGCAGCATGGGGCCATCGTACTCGGGTGGCCGCGGCAAGGCATCGGCCGGGAGTGGGGCGATGCCGACGGACAGCGGAAATATTGGCAAAGGAATGGAGGCAAAGGAATGGGGACGGCAAAACTTCTTGTCTTCATTCCTTTGCCTCCATTCCTTTGCCCAATCCGTTTCGGGGAAAGGCCGCAGATTCAGGTTGGCTACGAAGCAGGTGATAGCCCGCCGCCGCCGTTGACCTGCAAAAACCCGGGCCGGAAAGCGGGGCAGAACCGGGGCCGTCGTGCTCAGGAAGCGGAAGGGGGTACGTTGGCAGACTCCAACTTTTTCCGTGCGCCGGGAGCGTTCGGACAGAAGAAGGTTAGGGCCTCCTAACGTCGGCTCCTACAAGCGTTGGCCGGTGGCGCGCAGCCCGCCCGGTTTCTGCGCCGTCCCATCGCACCTACACAATCTGCTCGATCACCTTGCCTTCGACGAAGGTGAGGCGTTCGTCGCGGCCGAGGTGCGGATAGGTGAGGCGGTTTTGCTCGAGGCCGAGTTGGTGGAGGATGGTGGCGTGGAGGTCGCGGAAGTGGACGGGGTTTTCGACGGGGCGCAGGCCGATGGCGTCGGTCGCGCCGACGTGCTGGCCGCCCCGGATGCCGCCGCCAGCAAGCCACATGGTGAAGGCGAGGTTGTGGTGGTCGCGGCCTTTGCCGGATTCGGCTTCGGGCGAGCGGCCGAATTCGCCGCCCCAGAGGACGAGCGTTTCGTCGAGGAGTCCGCGGCGCTCGAGGTCGCGCAGGAGGCCGGCGACGGGCAGGTCGGTTTCGCCGGCTTTGCGGAGGTGGTTTTCCTCGATGTCGCCGTGGGCGTCCCATTGCTGGTTGCCTGCGCCGCCGCCGGCGACGACGCAGACGAAGCGCGTGCCGTGCTCGACGAGCTTGCGCGCGAGCAGGCAGCGGCGGCCGTAGTCATTGGTCGGCTCGCGGCCGATGCCGTAGAGCGCGAGCGTCTCGGGCGTTTCGCCGCTCAGGTCGAAGATGCGCGGCGATTCGGTCTGCATCTTGAAGGCGAGATCGTAGGCGTTGATGCGCGCGCGAAACTCGGCGTCGAGCGGGTCGGGCGTGGCCTGGTTCAGGTTGCGGATGAGGTCGAGCGTGCGGCGGCGTTGCGCGAGGGAGATGCCGTCGGGGAGGTCGAGATTCAGCACGGGGCGCGCGCCGGGACGGAACATCGTGGGCTGATAAACGGCGGGGAGAAAGCCGTTCCCATACATCGGCTGGCCGGCTTCGAGCGCGCCGCGCGCGTCGGGCATGACGACGAAGGACGGCAGCGAATCGCTCTCCGCGCCGAGGCCGTAAGTGATCCACGATCCCATGCTTGGCGAACCGGGGACGACGCGTCCGGTGAAGAGTTCGTACTGCGCGGCGGAGTGGACGACTTTGTCGCCGTGGCATGAGCGGATGATGGCGAGGCGGTCCACCATTTGCGCGGTGTGCGGGAAGAGATCGGAGACGTCGAGGCCGCTCTGGCCGTATTTTTTGAAGGTGCGTTTCGAGCCGAGCAGGCGGGCGTCGGGCTTGATGAACTGATATTTTGCCTCGCCAAATTCGGCCGGTCGTTTCTGGCCGTTGAGCTGGTTGAGCAACGGCTTGGGGTCGAAGGTTTCGAGATGGCTCGGGCCGCCGGCCATGAAGAGGAAGATGACGGACCGGGCTTTGGCGCGGAGGTGTGGTGTGCGCGCGGCGAGCGGGTTGGCGGCGGTCGCGGAACTGGCGCGCGCCTGCTGCGCGTGCAGGAGCGACGCCAACGCGAGCGAGCCGAAACCGCAGCAAGCGTCGCGCAGAAACTCGCGGCGGTTGCGCGTGGGGCGGCTGTGTTCGCGCGGATCAGTAGCCGCCGACGTGAGGAGGCGGATCCCCGCGGGGTCGGCCGCGTCCGCCTCCTCACGTCGGCGGCTACGGTGGGATGATGACTCACTCGACATAGAGAAAGGCGTTCAGGTTGAAGTGGGCGAGGGCGAACTCGCGGAGCGGCTGTTCTTTCAAAAACTCCACGCCCAGCGCGCGCTCTTGCGGTGTCGGCGCGCGGCCGAGCGCGAGTTGGCTGGCACGCTCGACGATGCGCGCCGGGTCGCCGCCGGATTCTCGCGTGAGCCGCGCGGCGAAGGCGGCGGCGAGATCGTTGGCGAGGCGGCCGTTGAGCAGTTCGAGGGCTTGGGGCGCGTGCGTGCTGGATTCGCGGCGACCGCAGCTCGCGAGCTGCGGCGGCTGGTCGAAGGCTTCCATGAAGGGCAGGCGCAGATTGCGTTTGGTCAGGAGGTAGATCGAGCGGCGGTGGTGCTCGGTGGCGTCCTTGGTGACGGCCCATTGCGCGGGCTTGTAGAGCAGGTTGATCATTTCGGGATCGACGGGAATCATCACGCTCGGACCGCCGACGCGCGGCGAGAGCTGACCGGCGACGGCGAACATCGCGTCGCGAATCTCCTCGGCGGAAAGGCGGCGGCGTTGAAAACGCCAGAGCCAGCGGTTGTCGGGATCGAGCCGCGCGGCGTCCGCGCTGGCGGGCGTGTGCGAGGATTGCCGATAGGCGCTGCTGAGGAGGATGAGGCGGTGGAGATGTTTGAGCGACCAAGGTTGAAGCGGTGAAGGGGGTAAGGGGTGAGCCGTGAAGGGTTGAAGCGTTGCAGCGGGGGCGGATGCGCCGGTCACGAATGCACCCTTCAACCCTTCACCCTTTCCACCCTTCAACTCTCCAACCCTTGAACCCTTCCACCCTTCCACCACTTCGCCCGGCTTCAGCAGTTGCGTCGCCAACCAGTCAAGCAACTCGGGATGACTCGGGCGCTCGCCGTGACTGCCGAAATCGTTCGGCGTTTTCACGAGGCCGGTGCCGAAATGATGCTGCCAGACGCGGTTGGCGAGCACGCGCGCGGTCAGCGGATGGTTCGGATCGGTGAGCCAGCGGGCCAGTTCGGTGCGCGGGCGGGGCGCGTCGGCGGGCAGTTCCGCGAGGCCGTCGCTCACGAGCACGCTGAGCGGGCGCGGGCCGACGGGTTCGCCTTTGCGTTCCCATTCGCCGCGCTTGAGAACGTGGATGGCGGTGCGTTGCGCGGGATCGTTGTGGACGGCGGGGATGGTCGGCGGCGGGGGCGGCATCTGCGCCTCGAGGGCGTTCAGCTCGGCGGTGAGCGCGATTTTTTTCTGGCCGGTCGCGGCGTCGTCGGCCTTTTGCAGGCGGCTGATTTCGCTCTTCAGCGTCTTGGTTTTCGCCTCCCATTCGGTTCGCTGCGCGGCGGTGCCGAGGTTGATGTCCTGCTCGTGCGTGGCGGCGAGATAGGCTTGGAGCCGGTAGTAATCGCGCTGCGAAATGGGATCGAGCTTGTGATCGTGGCAGCGCGCGCAGCCGACGGTGAGGCCGAGGAACGCCGCGCCGATCACGTCGGTGCGCTCGGTGAGGACTTCGTTGCGACTGAGCGCGATGTCGGGATTGCCGGCATTGCGGCGCACGGGGCCGAGACGATGGAAAATGGCCGCGGTCTGGTGTTCGAGAGTCGCGGACGTGAATTCGTCGCCGGCGAGCTGCTCGGTGAGGAAACGATCGAAGGGTTTGTCACGGTTGAACGAGTCGATGACGTAATCGCGGAAGCGCCAGGCCTCGGGCAGATGGCGGTCATACTCGAAGCCCTCGGTCTCGGCGAAGCGGACGGTGTCGAGCCAGTGCTGCGCCCAGCGTTCGCCGAAATGCGGACTGGCGAGCAGGCGGTCCACGAGCCGCTCGTACGCGTCGGGCGCGGGGTCGGCGACGAACGCGCGCACGTCCTCGGGCGACGGCGGGAGGCCGGTGAGATCGAAGGAAACGCGGCGGATCAATTCGGCCCTCGTCGCGGGCGGCGAGGGCTGGAGGCCGTGAATTTCGAGCTTCGCGAGAATGAAACGATCCAGCGGGGTCCGCGCCCACGCGCTGTTTTTCACCAATGGCAGCGGTGGTTTCTGAATGGGCTGGAACGACCAGAACTGGCGGGCTTTGGTGAAGTCGCTGGCGTCAGGGGCGGCGGCGCGGGCGGGGCGAATTGCGGGCAGCGCAAGCAACAGCAGGAGGAACGACAGCCGCGGAATGAGCCGCGCTGCCGAGCGGCGGAGCGGCGTGCGCGCAAGTGTTTGGTAACCGGAACGAGTCATCGGATGAATGGCCGCAACATCCCACGTCGGGCGGGCCGTGGGAAGCGGAGACACAGGGGAATTGGCGTGCAGGTGAAGCTTGCGGTTGTCGGAAGAATTGCGGGCGCGTCGGGCCGTCGGCGGAGGAAGCGAGGCGTTCACGCCGCAGAGATGCGGCCGGCAAAGTGCGCAGCCGTCTTGATCTTACTCCCTCTTTCCATGCGGACGCTTCTGCGGCGTGAACGCCGCGCGCGTGTGCCGGGCTGGGGATAGATCTAGCGGGATGAAAGGTTGCCGCCGGAGGCTTGTGACGCAAACGGTCGCCGGACTGCGCGCCGCGGCGCATCCGGCGATGCTCATCTCGCTTCTGAATCTGGCCGCATCGCGGGAGGTGCGCGGCAGATTGGCAGAGGCGACCAGCGGGCGGAGCGGGCGGAGCGGGCGGAAAAGGGACTTCGTTCCCAACCGGGCACGAAACATTCGCAGAGGGTGTTGCGAAAGTTCGCGTAAGTGCTT
>BJHT01000427.1 GCA_014193395.1 Verrucomicrobiota bacterium | reverse complement strand
AAGCCGCCGCCCAGTCCGCGCTCGCCCAACTCGGCCCCAATGATCGCGCCGAACTCATCCTCACCGCCCCGCTCTCCGCGCCCACGATGTTCCCCGACCGCGCCGCGCTCGAACGCAATCTCCCGCAGCGCGCCGGCCAGCCGCTCGGCCTCTGGGTCGGCGGGCCGCAGGGCGCCGCGCTTTCCGTCCCCGGCCTCACGACGGATCACGCCGTCCTCCGCGCCGCAATCGCGCGCGTGCCCGCCGATGCGCCGGTGGGCCTCGTCACATTTGGTTCCGACACCGTCCCGAGTCTCGACTACGATCTGCCGCGCGTAAAAGCCGCCCTCGCCCAAGCCAAAATCTCCCTCCTCGCCGGCCACGCGCCCGCCGCCCTCGCCCTCGCCGCCCAACTCCTGCAATCCTCCCACGACGGCGACCGCAAACTCCTCCTCCTCTCCGACCTGCAAAAATCCGAGTGGCAATCACCATCTCCCATGCCTCCCATTAGTCCCATCCCTCCCATCCTCTCCGGGCTCTCCCTCATTACCATCCCCTTCGAACCCGCCCGCGCGCTCGGAGCAAACCTCGGCATCGAAGACTGCTCGGCCGAGCGCCGCGAAGCAGGCTTCGGCCAGACCATCAGCGGCTCCGCCACCATCCGAAACTACAGCGCGCAACCCTCCGACAACGCGACACTCTCCGTCACCGCCGGCCCACGCGCGCGCCCCGTCGAGGTGAAGATCCCGCCTATTCCCGCGCACAGCGCGTTGCGCGTGGACTTCCCCATCACCATCACCGGACGCGAACGCAATCTCCTCTGCACCGCACGCGTCACCAGCGCCACCGACCCCTTTCCTCACGACGACACATGGCATTTCCAAGTCGCCGTCCGCCCGCCCGTCACCGTGCTCTGCGTCAACGGCACACCCGCGACCGCACCGTCGGACCGCGAGACATTTTTCCTCGTGAACGCCCTCGCCCCGCGCGCCGCCGCCGTCGCCGAGACGGACACCGACGTGCGCGAATGCGACGTGGCCGAACTCAAGGACCGCCAGCTTTTCCAATACGCCGTCATCATCCTCGCCGGCGTCCCCACGCTCGACGCCGCGATGCGTGAGAAGCTCGGAAAGTTTGTCGCCGACGGCGGCGGCCTGCTCGTGTTCCCCGGCGCGAAGACCACGCCGGAGGAATACAACGGCTGGAACTTTCTCCCCGCGCGCGTGACCGCGCGAAAGACCGGCAGCTTCAGCTTCGTGCAGTCGCTCAACGACACCACGCCCGAACTGCTCGAAGTCCGCGACCGCGTCGGCGCGGGCCTCAACGCCCTCAGCGCCAGCGCGCGCCTCACGCTCGAACCCGTCGCTGGCGCACAGCCGCTCGCGCGTTTCGCCGACGGCTCGCCCGCGCTCGTCGAAGCCGCCTCGGGCAAAGGCCGTGTCATCTTCGCCGCCGCCGGCGCCCACGCGGGCGACAGCGACTGGCCCATCCGCCCCGCGTTCGTGATTCTCGTGCGCGGCCTCGTGAAATCGCTCGGCGCGCCCACCACGCCCGCAACCCTCGCGCCGGAACACCTCGCGGGTTCCGGCGCGTCCGCCCGCGTCCCGGAGGAATTCATCGGCGCCACGCCCGCCGTCTTCCGCCAGCGCGCGGAAAAAACCGGCCCCGCCTACGAACCGCTCTTCTACTTCGCGAGCCAGCGCTCCGTGCAACTCCCGTCCGCGCCCGACGCCGGCCATTACCTCCTCGCCACCATGCCCGGAGCCGGCCCGGGCATGCAGTCCGAGCCCGCCCTCGGCGCCACGCTCACGCCCGTCTCGATGAATCACAGCGCCGCCGAAAGCGCCCTCGCCCCCCTCACCGCCGCCGACCTCTCGCGCCTCCTGCCCAGAGCCGACCTCGCCTTCGCACCGACCGTCCCCACGGAGCTCCACACCGGCACCGAGCTCTGGCGCTGGCTGCTCGCCGCCGCGCTCGTGTTCCTCGTGGTGGAGTCCTTGCTCGCCTGGCGCTCCGCCAGCGAATCATCGGAGGGTGGAAAATGAGATGGAGCTTTCGAGTTTCTTCGCTCGCGGCCCAACGGGCCGCCACAGCCCAGCCCAGGGCTGAGCGAAGCGATGCCCTGGGAAAAACCACCCCAACACAAACAAGCGCCCTGAAAGGGCGCGAGAAACCTGACCTATGCCGCAATCACTCGCCAAGATCTACGTTCACCTCATCTTCTCCACGAAGCATCGCGAACGCGTGCTGCCGGACGACATCCGTCCGCGCCTCCACTCCTACATGGGCGGAATCCTCAATGGTCTTGGCTGCTCCCCGATCGAAATCAACACCGAGCCAGACCACGCCCACGTCCTGTTCCTCCTCTCGCGCACCGAGGCGTTGAGCGACGTGGTAGGTCATTTGAAGAAGAGTTCGAACGACTGGCTACGCGAGCAAAGCCCCGCGTTCGCTGGGTTCTTCTGGCAGGCCGGCTTCGGCGCATTTTCCGTCAGCAAATCACAGGTTGAAGAGGTTCGTGTCTACATCAAAAACCAACGCGAGCACCATCGGGTCAAATCGTTCCAAGAAGAGTTCCGTGCCTTTCTCATCGCCTTCGAGGCCGAATACGACGAACGTTATGTCTGGGATTGACGCGTCTCGCGCCCTTTCAGGGCGCTGTCATTTCTCTGCGCCCGTGTCCCAGGGCGTCGCGCTGACGCGCTCAGCCCTGGGCTGGGTTCTGACGGCCCGTTGGGCCGCATTCGGGGCACGGCGTTCACACCGCAGAGAGCCCGAAACCGAAATGCGTTTCCAGAAGGCCCGACCTCCACGCCCGTTTCTGTGGCCCAACGGGCCGCCAGACCCCAGCCCAGGGCTGAGCGCAGCGATGCCCTGGGACCATCGACCGCACACATCCCCGCGCCCTGAAAGGGCGCGAGAGGCGTGGCACACGTCCCGATGCCTTACCGGTGGCGTCGCACCCGCCCTTGGCAATTTGAACGCTATGCCTGCAATCAACCCTTCTCTCGCCCCTTCAGGGCGCTGTCATTTCTCCGCACCCGTGTCCCAGGGCATCGTGCTGGCGCACTCAGCCCTGGGCTGGGTTCTGACGGCCTTTCAGGCCGTTGTCCCTAATCCATGACCGCCATTCTCACGCGAATCGCCCTGTTCTTCGACGGCTCATGGAGCCGGTTGACGGAGCGTCTCGGCGTGCCGGAATGGTCGTTCGCGCCCGGGGGAAAAATCCTGCTCTTCGCCGGTGCCGCGGTCGCGCTGGTGCTCGTTGTCGTGTGCTACCGCCGCACCACCGAAGGCCTCACGCTGCGATCGCGCCTCGGCCTCGGCGCGTTGCGATTCGTCTCACTCATCCTGCTCCTCACGCTCGTCAGCGGCGCGGTGTGCTCGGTCGATGTCTTCCGCACGCAACGCCCGGAATTGCTGCTGCTCGTGGACGACTCGCCCAGCATGAGCCTGCCGGATGGCGGCTCCACGCGGCTTGCCGCCGTCGAGCAGACGCTCTCGCAAGGCGGCCTGCTCCGCCGTCTCGAAAATCAATTCACCGTCCGCCTCCGCCACACCGGCGAATCCACATCCCCGGGCGCGACGACCGACGCGCCTGCGCCACCTCAGGACCTCGCCCGTTCGCTCATCCGCGAAGCGGCGCAGCCCGCGTCGCAACCGCTCGCCCACATCCTCCTCATCTCCGATGGCGTCCAATCCAGCGGCGAACGCCTCTCGCGCGCGGCGGCGGAATTGCCCGCGCCCGTCAGTTCCCTCGTCGTCGGGCAGGCGGACGCCCGCGATGTCATCCTCGAAAACATCTCCGTCCCGCCATTCGTTTACGCGAGGGACCGCGTCCTCGTCTCGGCCGAGTTGCGTTCGCCCGGCATTTCGGGTGAAGCCACGCTCCGCCTCGTCAACGTGCGCGCCGGTGCGGAAAAGGAAATCGCCACGGCAAAGGCCACGCTCGCGCCCGGCGGCGAACCGCTCGTCGCGCGTCTGGAATTCCCAGCGACCGACCCCGGCCTCCAGCGCTTCATCCTGCGCGTCGAGCCCGTGCCCGGCGAACTCACCGCGCTGAACAACGACATCGCCTTTCACCTCGACGTGCGCCCGGAAAAAATTCGCGTGCTGTTCGTCGAGGGCGAACCGAGCTGGGAATATCGCTACGCGCGGCAGTCGCTCCTTGCGGACCCGGCGGTGGAATTTCACGGCCTCGTGCGGCTGCCCGGCGACGAGTGGTTTTACCAGGGCCCGGCGAATCGCGCCGACAACAAGCCCGTGCTGCGCGCGCCCCGCGACGGTTTCCCGACCACGACCGCCGAGCTGAACTACTTCGATGTCCTCATTCTCGGCGACCTCGAACGCAAAGTCTTCGAGCAGGCGCGGCGGTTCGAACTCGTCGAGGCATTTGTCGGCCAGCGTGGCGGCGGCCTCGCGACCATCGGCGGGATGAAAGTGTATGCCGCCGGCAATTACGAAGGCACGCTGCTCGCGCAGATGCTCCCGGTCGAAATCGTCCGCGAGAAAACGATGCAACTCGTGAATCGTTTCAACGTGCAGCCGACCAGCCAGGGCCTCGTGCATCCCGTGCTGCAACTCGAAGGCGACCCCGTGAAAAACGAGCAGGCCTGGGCCGGACTCCCGTGGGTCGAGGGTGGCAACGCCTGGCGCACGCTCAAGCCCGGCGCGACACCGCTGCTGCTGCATCCCACGTTGCGCACGCCCGCCGGTCCGCGCCCCGTCGCCGCCGCGTGGCCCTACGGCGCGGGCCGCATCTACTCGACCGCGCTCGACGGCACGTGGCATTGGCGCCTCGCGCGAAAATCGGAGGCCGACTACCACCAGCGCTTCTGGGGCCTGCTCATCCGCTGGCTCGCAGGCGACCCGCGCCTCAGCCAGCCGTCCGCGCCAATCATGCTCGACGACCCGCTGCTCGAAGTCGGCAAGCCCGCCGGATTCTCGCTGAGCCTGCGCGACCCCGAGGGCGCCGCATTCACCGACGCACAAGTCGAGTTCACCGTCGAAGCGCCCGCAGGTGGACGCCTCCTCGCCCGCGCCGCATCCGACCCCGCCGTGCCGGGCCGTTACGCGTTGCGCTACACGCCTGCGCACCCCGGCGACCACGTCATCAAGGCGGTCATCACCGGTCCCGGCGACGAGAAGCGCGAGCAGCAACTCACCTGCACCGTGTCGCCATCGCGCGCCGAGTTCCGCCAGATTCTCCCCGACACCGCCGCGCTCGCCGGACTCGCCGCCGCCAGCGGAGGCACAAGCCTCCCGCTCGCAAAGCACGCCGATTTGAAACTGCCCGCCGCGCCGTCGAGCGTCGCCGTGCAACACGTCGTGGTGAATGTCTGGCAGGCCCCCGGCGTGTTGGTGTTGCTCCTCGTGTGCCTCTGCGCCGAATGGCTGCTGCGAAAAAGGAGGGGCCTCGCATGATCCCGACGACAATAGTTGCTAATCCATCCGTAGAATTGCGGGCGATGACCGGAGGCAGGCTGGAAGCCTGCGATACGGCAGGCGGGGG
>BJHT01000426.1:2370-5506 GCA_014193395.1 Verrucomicrobiota bacterium | reverse complement strand
GGAGGTCTCGTCCCTCGCGGGCGTCCGCGCCCCGGGGGAAGGAACTGGCGGCGAGACGCCGCCAGAACTCGCAGGCGGGGACGCCTGCGGTACTTGGCGGGGGCTGGCCGGGCTGCCGGTGTTTGCGGGGTTTCTGGAGCGGGGGCGGGCGTTGCGGGGGTTGCTGGCGGATGCGCCGTTGGCGGGGGATTTGGTGGAGAGTTTGCTCGGGCGCGTGCTGGAGACGTCGGTGAGCAAGCTGGAGGATTTCGCGGCGTGTCCGTTCAAATTTTTCGTCGGTCGCACGTTGCGCGGCGAGGAGCGGAAAGAATTCGAGGTGGATGCGCGGTTGTCGGGGGAGTTTCAGCACGAGGTGATGAGCCGTTTTCACAAACGCATCACGGCGCGCGGGCAGCGGTGGCGTGATCTCGATGCGACCGCGGCGCAGGCGCTGGTGCGGGAGATTGGCGAGGAACTGCTGCCGGAGTTTCACGAGGGCGTGTTCCGGGCGCGGGCGCGCAGCGAGTTTGCGGCGCGCGCGCTGATCGAGGGCCTGACGCGGCTGGCCGCGGCGCTGGTCGAGTGGATGCGGCAGTATGAGTTTGATCCGGCGGCGGTGGAGCTGGGCTTCGGATTGAAGGACGGCGCGCTGCCGGGCTGGCGCATGGACCTCGGGGACGGGCACGCGTTGGTGTTGCGCGGGCGGATTGACCGCGTCGATCTGGCGCGGCCGGCGGGCGGCGCGGCGGAGGCGCCGCCGCTGGCGGTGATCATTGATTACAAATCGAGCGCGCGAAATTTCGATGCGCTGTTGTTGGAGCACGGGCTGGATTTACAGTTGCCCGCGTATCTGAACGCGCTGCGGTCGGCGGGCGATCTGGGCGCGGTGCTGGGTGTGGCGCAGGTGCGGCCGGCGGGTTTGTTTTACGTCGCGTTCCGCGGTTCGGCGGGCGCGGGGAAAACGCGCGCGGAAGTGCTCAAGGGCGTGGCGGAGGCGCGGCGCGCGGTGTTCCGGCATCTCGGACGCTTCGATGCGGGCGTGGTGGCGCGGCTGGATAATCGGCCGGGGCAGCCGCCGGGAGATCAGTTCCGGTTCAAGTTCAAGAAGAACGGCGAGCTGGATGCGCGCGGGTGCGATGCCCTGGCGGCGGAAGATTTTCTCGGGTTGCTCGACCGGAACGCGGCGCACTTGCGGGCGCATGGGCAGGGCATTTTTGCGGGCGAGATCGGCGTGCGTCCGTTTCGGGCGCGGAAGGAGACGGCGTGTGATTTTTGCGCGTATCGGCCGATCTGCCGGTTTGATTCGTGGACGGATGCGTTTCGTATTTTGCGGGCGGGTGCGGCGGAACCGCTGCGGAGCGCCGAGCATTGCTCGGCAGGGACGGAGCCGACGGTTCAAGGCCGAGCGATGCTCGGCGCTCCGCGGGGCGCGGCGGGAAAGGAGGCGCGATGAGCAATTTCACGACGGCACAGGAGGCGGCGATTGTCGCGCGCGGGAACGTGCTGGTGGTCGCGGGCGCGGGCACGGGGAAAACGCGGACGCTGGTCGAGCGGTGTCTGCGGCTGGTGCTCGACGAGGGTTGTTCGCTGGAAAAATTATTGCTGGTGACGTTCACCGAGGCGGCGGCGGCGGAGATGCGGCAGCGCATCCGCGCCGAGTTGGTGAAGCGGTGGGAGAGCAATCCGGATGACCCGCGGTTGAACGAGCAGATCGCGCTGCTGGACACGGCGCGCATCGGGACGTTGCACGGGTTTTGCCTGCAACTGGTGCGGCAGCATTTTCACGAACTGGAGATTGATCCGCAGGTGATCGTGCTCGACGAGGCGCAGACGCGGCCGCTGATCGAGCAGACGCTGGAGGGGTTGATCGAGTCGGCGCTGGGCGGCACGGGCGCGGAGGCGGAGGCGGTGCGGCAGTTGATTCGCGCGCATGGGCGCGGGTCGGATGGCAAGGTGCGCGAGCTGATCGTGAAGCTGCATCGCTACACGCAGACGCTCGGCGATCCGCAGCAGTGGTGGACGGCGCAGGAGGCGATGTTGCAACAGGCGGAGCCGGCGCAGTGGCGCGCGTGGTTCGGCGAGGGTTGCGCGGAATGGCGGGCGCGGTGGCTGCCGGCGCTGCGCGCGCAACGGCCGGAAAACACAGTGGCGGCGCGGGTGGCGCGGGCGCTGGAAGCGGCGGGGGATTGGGCGCGCGCGGAGGTTGCCGGCGGAGCGCCGGCCTCCGGCCCGGCGAGTTTGGGCGAAGGGGTGGGACGCGCCGGATCGGAGATTGGCGCTCCGGGGTGGGCTGAGGTGTTCGCGGAAATCAGCGCAGCGGATGGGGCGTGGCCGAAGGGGAAGAAGACAGAGTTTCGCAAGCCGCTCGAGAAGTTGTTCGACGAGGCAGAGTTTCTGCAATCGCTGCTGCCGGACGCAGACGGGCGCGATCCGCTGGCGGAGGATTGGGCGTGGGTGCGGGGGCATTTGCGGGCGCTGCTGCGGCTGGGACGCGAATTCACGGCGGGGTTCAGCCGGGCGAAGCGCGAGCTGGGCGGCGTGGATTTCGCGGACCTCGAGCAGTTCGCGCTGCGGCTGTTGCGCGAACCGGGGACGGGTGCGCCGACGCGCGCGGCACTGGCGTGGCAGGCGCAGTTTGAGCATGTGTTCGTGGACGAATATCAGGACATCAATGGCGCGCAGGACGCGATCTTGAGCGCGCTGAGCCGTGGAGGCGAAAGGGCGAACCGGTTTCTCGTGGGGGACATCAAGCAGAGCATTTACCGGTTTCGATTGGCGAATCCGCGGATTTTTCTGGGTTACGAGGCGCGGTGGCGCGACGACGCGGCGGCGGGCCGGCGGATTCCGCTGGCGGATAATTTCCGGAGTCGCAAGGCGGTGCTGGATTTCATCAATCCGCTGTTCGCGGCGCTGATGCGGCCGGCGGTGGGCGGGGTGGTTTATGATGAGGATGCGAGGTTGAGGTTTGGGAAGAGGGCGGGAGCGGGGGACGGGGGGACGGAGAGACGGAGAGACGGAGAGACGGAGAGACTGGGGGAGGGGGAGACGGCAGGAACAGGCGGCGAGACGCCGCCCGAACTCGCAGGCGGGGACGCCTGCGGTACGGGGGTGGGGAACGGAGGCGCGGGCGGAGATCAACGCGGCGGGGAGGCGGAGG
>BJHT01000426.1:0-2360 GCA_014193395.1 Verrucomicrobiota bacterium | reverse complement strand
TACAAGGCGGCGCGGGTGGAGTTGCATGTGGTGGTGAAGCCAGAGCGCGGGGGCGGCGGCGACAGCGAGGAGGATGGCGGGTGGGGGGATTTGGAAGCGACGGAGCGCGAGGCGCGGGTGATCGCGGCACGATTGCGCGAATTGCGCGACGAGGGACACGAGATTTGGGACGACGAGGCGAAGGCGATGCGGCCGGTTGCGTGGAGCGACATGGCGGTGTTGCTGCGGTCGCCGGCGTCGCGGGCGGAGGCGTTCGCGAAGGAGTTTCATCGCGCGGGCGTGCCGCTGGCGGTGGCGCGCGGGGGTTTTTACGAGAGCCTCGAGGTGAGTGATCTGCTGGGGCTGCTGCGGTTGCTGGACAATCCGTTGCAGGACTTGCCGTTGCTGGCGGTGTTGCGTTCGCCGTTGGTGGGATTGTCGGCGAGCGAACTGGCGCGGGTGCGCGTGGGGCGGACGCGCGGGTGTTTTTGGGACGCGCTGCGGCAGTTTCAACGGGAGGGCGCGAACACGTCGGACGCGTCGGACACGTCGGACGCGCGAGCGGGCGCGGACGCGGACGGCTGGGCGAAGGTGGATGGTTTTCTGAAACGCTTCGATGTATGGCGCGAGCGGATGCGACAGACATCGCTGTCGTATTGCCTGGAGACGGCGCTGGCGGAGACGCATTACGAGGCGCTGTTGCAGGCGGAGGCGCGCGGGGCGGAGCGCGTGGCGAACGTGCGGCGGCTGCTGGATTTGGCGCGGCAGTACGATCCGTATCAGCGGCAGGGGTTGTATCGGTTTCTACGGTTCATCGAGGCGCAGGCGGACGCGGAGCTGGACCTCGCGGCGTCGACGGCGACGGCGGCGGATGCGGTGCAGCTCTTGAGCATCCATCGGAGCAAGGGGCTGGAGTTTCCGGTGGTGGTGGTGGCGTGTCTCGGGGCGGCGTTCAACTTCCGCGCGCTCGAGGAGGACATTTTGCTGGATGAACATTTCGGGCTGTGTCCGCGCGTGGTGCCGCCCGACGCGGAGCAGTCGTATCCGAGCCTGCCGTGGTGGCTGGCGCGGCAGCGCGAACGGCGCGAATTGCTGGGCGAGGAATTGCGGCTGCTCTACGTGGCGCTGACGCGCGCGCGGGACACGCTGGTGCTCGTGGGCAGTTACGCGAAGGGCGAGCCGTGGCCGACGGAAGCCGCGCGGGCATTGACGGATACGGAGGTCGTGGCGGCGCGCAATTTTCTGCACTGGCTGCGCGCGTGGCTGCCGCAGGTGACGGACGCGGAGGATTGGGCGGATGATTCGCACGGCGGGAATGGGTTGTTGCGGTGGCGGATTCATCACTCGGATGGCGGGGCGGAGGCGGGCGTGGGCGTGGAAGTGGAGATGCCATCGCCGGTGATCGCGGAGGCGGAGATGTTGGCGGTAGAGGATTGGGCGCGCTTGGAGCAGCGAGTGACGGCGGAATATCCGTGGGTCGCAGCCACGCTCGAGCCGGCGAAGACGAGCGTGTCGGTGTTGCGGCGGCGGCAGATCGAGGCCGATGAAGAAGCCAAGCCATCGAAGTATAGCCAGCCGGCGAGCGGGAGTTTTGTTCTGAAACGTGGGGGGGATGGCGAACTCACGGCAACGGAACGGGGGACGGCGCACCACACGTTCATGGAATTGGTGGCGGTGGCGCGCACGGGGACGCTGGCGGAACTACGGGCGGAGGGCGCGCGGATGGTCGAGCAGGGGCTGTTGCGCGCGGCGGAGGCAGCGGCGCTGAACTGGGCGGGGATCGCGGGATTCTGGACTTCGGAATTGGGCGAGGCGGTGCGGCGAAATGCGACGCGCGTGCAGCGCGAGCTGCCGTTCACGGCGCGGGTGGACGGGGCGGATTTGCAGGCGCTGGGATTGCATCCGCCGGGTCCGCCGCTGCCGGCGGGGGAGTTCGTGGTGATCCAGGGCGTGGTGGATTTGGCGCTGATTTTACCAGATGAAATCCAGTTGGTGGATTTCAAGACGGACCGGGTGAGCGGCGAGGAGTTGCGCGCGAAGGCGCGCGCGTATGAGCCGCAGCTCGGATTGTACGCCCGGGCGCTGGAGCGGATTTATCATCGACCGGTGCGCCGCAAGTGGCTTTACTTTTTGGAATCCGGGCGCGCGTTGGAGGTGTATTAGAGGGTGTTGCGAAAGGGTCGGACGCGAACTGCGAAATCATTGGCCAATTTACAGATTTCCTTATTTCCACTACTTTGTGTGGAGCAAACGCTTGCGAACGGGCGCCTCAGCAAACCCACATGGTAGCGCGGGTTTCATCCACATTTGGCTACCCATAAAAACGCACATACTCGGTGTCGGGGACGCAGATGCCCTTTTTCCGTAACCAAGTCGCCGAA
>BJHT01000425.1 GCA_014193395.1 Verrucomicrobiota bacterium | reverse complement strand
CGTCTCGGTACACATCACCACGCCACCGAACTTGATGAGTGGGACAGAAATGGAGACCAACTTTCCACTCACTCTCAATTTGTATCGATCGAGCGATGAAGTATGTCGAGACGTGTTTCTCCCAGAATTTGGGATATCGGGACTGGTCGTTGCGTCCAAAAATGCTGCACCACCATCCTTCCGCGCCGCGTTTACTTTGCTTCGGCTTCAGGTGACTTGCGATTTCAGGGAGATTATTTCGCACGCCGTCGTAAATTCTTACGCACCGTTCAAAAAACTCTTCTTCTTCGTACAGTCCTTCTTTGTACAGTTTTTCGAATCCCGGCGCTTCGCTACAGGTCCCCTTACCATACTCATCCATAAACTCCACCGAGATCTCTATGTCTGGATATCTCCGGTTTAGAACGTGTAATTCACCTTCTTTTCCAGAAATCCAAACATTGCTCCAGTTCTCATTGGCCCAAGAATCCATATAAACAGTCATTTTTCGCCTCCGCGAAACGCTCTTCCCTTTCACATTGAATCCCCAACTCACGAACTCAGCCGGCAATATCAGTCCCTTTGCCTTCAGCATGGATTCAGACACCATTCCCCTGTCCCCACGCCTTTCTTTCCAAGCATTCCAAACCTTCGCCTTTTGATCCATGTAGATAAGCAAGGCATCGAGCTGTGCTGCTGATCCGCTCAGTCTGATTGAATAGTAAGTATCATTGCTCATGCTGTTATTTCCGTCTGGTTGCAGTTTTGGAATCGATTCATATATCTCAGCATCAAAGTGCCAAGCAGCCAGCCCATTCCCTCCAACAGATTAGGTGCCGGTTTCTCGGTGCCTCAAAACTACCTTCCTTAAGTACTGCCGGCCTCCTCAGTAACTGGCTCCACGATCATCGTCGAGGGATCGTCCAGTAACACCTGCGCTTCCGCCGCCGGCAATTCCTGCACTTCGCGCAATTTCCGTTCGATGGCCCGCGTGCGGGTCGCCGCGCCTTCCATCGCATTCGACGCCTCCGTCAGCTTCTTCTGTACGCGCTCGATGACTTCGCCGAACCTCCCGAACTCCGTCTTCACCGCGCCGAGAACCAGCCACACCTCGCTCGACCGCTTCTGAATCGCCAGCGTGCGGAAGCCCATCTGCAAACTGTTCAGCAGCGCGCCCAGCGTCGTCGGCCCGGCCACGTTCACGCGATACTCGCGCTGAAGAAATTCAATCAAGCCCGGGCGCCGCAACGCCTCGGCATAAAGCCCCTCCGTCGGCAGGAACAACATCCCGAAATCCGTCGTCTGCGGCGGGTCCAGATACTTGTCGCGAATCTGCCGCGCCTCGTTGCGGATGCCCAACTCGAGTTGGCGCGCGGCCTCCTCCACGCCTGCCGTGTCGCCCGCCTCGGACGCGGCTACGAGCCTCTCGTAATCCTCCTTCGGAAACTTCGAGTCGATGGGCAGCCACACCGCTTCGTTACCGAGGTCGCCGCGGCCCGGCAGCTTGATGGCGAACTCTACGCGATCGTTGCTGCCGCGCTTGGTCGCGACGTTCCGGGCGAACTGTTCCGGCGAAAGAATCTGCTCCAGCAACGCGCCCAACTGCACCTCACCCCAGGTGCCGCGCACCTTCACGTTCGTCAGCACCTTCTTGAGATCGCCCACGCCGCTGGCCAGGCTCTGCATTTCGCCCAGACCCTTGTGCACCTGTTCCAGTCGCTCGCTCACCAGCTTGAAGGATTCCCCGAGTCGTCTCTCCAGCGTGCCCTGCAACTTTTCATCCACCGTGCGCCTCATCTCCTCCAGTTTGAGCGCGTTGTCCGCCTGCAACAGCGCCAGCTTCCCTTCGATCGCCGTCTTCAATTCCTCCAGCTTCCGCGCGTTGCTCTCCGTCAACCTATCGAGTTGTTCGGCGAAGGACTTCAGTTGCTCGCCTTGTAGCACGGCCATGTCCGTCAAGCTATTTACCGTGGAATCATTGAACGCCTTCAGCGCCGTCCCCAACTCCTGCCGGCCTAGGCGTTCTGCTTCCGCGCTGTCCGCGCGCATCTGTTCCAGACGCTGCTCCGTGCCCTGGCTGATGGCGCTGATCCGGGTGGCAAAGGCCTCCAGTTGATTCTTCTGCAACCCGGCGATCTCCGTCATCTGCTTCAGCACTGAGTCGTTGAAATTCTTCAGCGCCTGCGAGAATTCCTCGCGCCCGGCCCGCGCCTGCGTCGCGCCCGCCTCGCGGCTAAGGGCGAACTCCTCGCGCACCCCGCGCTCCACCCGATCCTGCGCCGCTGCCAGAGCATCCAGTTGCGCCTGCACCGGCGAGAGATCCGGACCGCGGGGACGCAGCACCACCTGCAACACCAGCACCGCCGTCAGCAGAACTACCGTCACGATGGACAACGTCTCGATCATGCGCGTCGGGTGTTGTTAATAGGAATTTGTATTCTGGACAATGCGCGGCTCATGAAGTTCAGGGCGATCGTATTATTGTTGTGTTAAGGTTTTCATTTCCTCCGTCGCGGGCAGTTGAATAACTGCTTTGCGCATTTCTTTCCCCGCCGTAAATTTTACAACCCGCCGCGCTGGAATGATAACTTCATTTGTGGGGTTGTTAGGATTACGACCGACACGAGCAAGGTGGGTTTTAGGTTCAAACACTCCAAAGTTGCGGAGCTCTACGGTTTTGCCCTGGGAGACCGCAGACAGAATGGCGTCAAGGGTCGATTGAACAACGGCCAGAGCTTGCGCTTGCGTTAACCCTGTTTCAGCGGAAACGCGGCAAGCGATTTCCCGCTTTGTGACATTGCCGGTTTGGGCTGTGGTTTCGGTTTTAGTTGCGGCTTGATTTATCATATTTATTATTTGAGTCATTATCCACTTCTAGTAGCCATTTGTCTTCTGGACACTGCGCGGTTCAGCGCAGGCACAATCTCATTTTGTTAATCCCAGGAACTCCTCCCATATGAGGGATACCTTCCAGCCCATCCGGTCGCATTCGTTAGGCGGTTCATTGGCGAACCAGTGGTGCGAGGCAATGTATGTGAATCACGCGACCACAGGCCCTGCACGGGCGCAATGGCGGAAAACCTTCCAAACTGCCATCGCTACACACGTTGCACCAACTGATGGTTAAGCTCATAGTTTTCTTGCCAGTTGTTGAGGTTTATTTTGCAAGGGGCAGGCCACCAACTTTTCAGCACTCCGAACCGCTATACTTGCCGCTGCGATGGTTAGTCGGTGCAAGTCAACGAGTCGTTTGCGTGTCATTTTGCCACCCGTGTAGCCGCCCGCCATTGCGTATGCCACGGGAATTCCCCGCTCCCGACACCATTGAAACACCATCTCTTCGCGCAGGGTAATCAGGAAATCATCCATGCCGCGGAGTCCACCGATCTGATGCACATCCATGCCGGCGTTGTAGAGACACAAGGCGAACTCCGGCCACTCGGCTTCCGCCCATTGCAGGCAGCGGCCAACCGTCTTGAGATACTCCGGGGCCTTGGTAACTATTTCTTTAACGCATCGTTTGCCCGGCTGATAATCGTCGTAAGCCGAAACGCTCACATCCATTTGCCAGAGGCGCGGATGACCCTGGATCAGGGAATGGGTGCCGCCGCCACAATGCGCGTCCAAATCGAGAATGAGGATGTGACCGTTGGTGGCGTCGGCCAGCGTGTGCGCGGCTATTGCCAGGCCGTTGAGTGTGCAAAATCCCGCCCCCCGGTCTCGCTTCGCATGGTGAAGGCCGCTTGCCAGCGTTCCGCCGACACCGTCCCGCAGAGCCGCCTTGCCCGCCTCCATCACGCCACCGCAGACGTTTAGACCCATTGTTAGAGTCCCAGAATCCCATGCCAGCGTTGAAGAAGTGGCCGTTGCGAGTGGCTCGCCCGTACGGAGTGCTTCGAGATAGGCCGGCGAATGGACTCGCAGCACCTCGGCTTCCGTGACCGGGCTTGGTGGCACGATGCGAACATTGGGCATGGGGCGTGTGGTCAGTGAATCGGCGATCCACGCAGCCTTGCGCGTCGTGTCAAAACTTTTCTTGGCGAGCACGAACTTGTCGCTGTAGTAAAGTGCGGTTACGGGCATTGCCGATGTTGTATCAGAGTCGAGCGCAAACTGTCAAATTGCCCCTAAATCCCCGCGTAAGGAACAGCGAAATGCAGTTCTGACCAATAAACACAGGGCTGCGGCACACTTCAATGTTGCAGACAACCGATATTGAACGACGAAGCGCATGAAACCCTTGTAAACAAAGGCCAAGATCGTGTTTTCAATTCCTTACGCGGCGATTTGGGTTGCCGTGCCCGTACAGGGGTCTTTGGCTGAGATTGGAAATTGGGGACCGAGTGGGCGAGGGGAGGCCGCTCAAACCGAGGGCAAGGCAGGGCGGACAGTCCGCTGCCCGCCGCCGTCTGCCAACCCGCGCGAACTTCTCTACCACGACGGTGCGCTGAGGACGGAAGTGACGTGTCCAGATCCCCCCAATCTTCTTCTCAAGAGCACAGACAACACAAAGCCGGCTTGAATCGCAGCCCGCCTCCCCCCATCCTCACGACCATGCAATCTGACATCCAACAGTTCCTCGCCCTCCGTGAATCGCTGCTTCAAGAACAGGCTGCCATTGAAGCCCAGATCAAGGAGATCACCAGCGTCTTGGCTCAACCCGGAACCACTCCTGCTTCTCCCGCCCCGTCATCGGCTCCAACTCCATCGCCAACTCCCCCAGCAACTCCAGCCCCGAAGAAGAAGTGGACGATGAGTGCCGCCAGTCGAGCGAAGATGCGGGCGGCTGCGAAGGCGAGATGGGCAACGATCAAGGGCGTTGGTGAGTCAGGCCTTGCTCCTGCCACTTCAAAGCAGGCCACGCGAATCTTGAGCGAGGCGACCAAGGCCAAGATGAGTGCTGCCCGTAAAGCTCGGTGGGCCAATAAAAAAGGCAAGGCTGGTTCTGTCGCTGCTCCGGTTGTTGCCGTTGCTCCTGCCGCGAAGAAGGCCATGAGGGTTATCAGCCCCGAGGCGAAAGCCAGAATGATTGCCGGGGCGAAGAAACGCTGGGCGAAGTTGAAGGCGGGGAAGTAAGAGGTCGTGTCTTGACCGGCCAGGGCGGCGATGACAACTCAGACAGCATCGCGGCATGAACTTGAAGGCGGAGCAGAGAATGGGTTGTTTTCGCCGTCTGGATGTCACTCCCGTCACATCATGTCGAAAGGCGAGGTTGGCGCTGACGAGTGGCGTTGCTGGGGAGCGGCGCGTCGATCCACAGTTCAGCGCCCTTGAACTTCAACCTGAGCGCTTCCAGTCGCATCATAAACGCCAGAACAGACTTCGATTCCGCAGTTTGCCTCCCCAAGCCCGCAGGACAGTCTGAAGCTGGCGCGCTGAATCTATCGACGTTTCGGAAGGACGAAGCGCTGTAGGGGCCGCGGAGCGCGTTGGCGGGGCGTTCCTCCGGCGCCGGTGATTGCCGTTACCCACCCAGCCCCAGTCCCCGATCCTCCTCGACCCAGGCACGCTGCACCTCAATGCAAAGTTCACACAGTCCGTCCCGCCATGCCCGCCACCTCCACAGTCAGCCCTTTCCAGCCGCGCACATACCGACCGTCTGCGCTCTTGAGGTCC
>BJHT01000424.1 GCA_014193395.1 Verrucomicrobiota bacterium | reverse complement strand
CTTCGAGTACGAGGGCCATGGGAATCCTTGGGTTGTGGAAGACACCCCACCCGCCACCCCTCCGGTAAGGGAGAGGTGACGGGGGGATGTCTTCGGGTTTGGTGGAGTGTTATCACCCCGCCCGATAGAGGGCAGAGCGAGGTTGTTATCAAAGAGTTATACCCGCGAACGATGCTGTGGACCAAGGCGGGAGGGGAGGGGCCTAGATGAGTTCTTCGTGGTCTTCCGAGCCGACGGTGCGGACCGAGCGGGGGACGGCGGCACGGATGCGGGGGGCGACTTCATGGAGCAGCAGGGCTCCGGTTTCAGGGGTCATAGGGTACTCCAGCGGAACGAGGTTGTTTGGAAAACCCCCTCTGAGCGAGGGCGTTGATCCAGGCACTGAACGGCTCAAAGAACCGCCAGCGTCTGTCTCGTTATGTTATGCCACTGGGGAGGGTGATTCGGCAGGAGGGGGAGGGGGAGCGCCGGTGAAGAGATGGCTTCCTGCTTGGGACTGCCGTGAGGATGGCGGCGAGAGCTGTGTGCGGTCGTGGTTGGGCAAAGCCGATGTGCCCACCGCTGGAAATCTTTGAGTCGTTTGCCGACCGGAGCTTGCCGTCCGTCGCAGCGCCATCGTGAAGTTCGCCAAGGTATTCCCACCCGTCGCCGACAACGTTGCTACCGAAAATCCCACCAGAACGCTGCTTGCCAAGCGCCTGTAACGGGGCAAAATCACCGCCAATGAACCCGGCGCAAAGGCAATTCCCCCTGAACCGCGGAGCGTCCGGAAAGCAGATTCCTATCAGTAACGGCCTGACGAAGCTGTTGGATGCCGCCGCCGAATCCCTATCCAAACATCAGGGAGGCTTTCTCTTGTGTCGCTTGAGGAACTCCCGGTAGAAGTGGCCGAGGCGCTTTCTAAACATAAGGGAGACATTACTCTTTGCGTATAATTGAACTCACCGCCGCCGCGGCAAAGGCACTGGCCAAGAGGAAAGGAACCATCAATGGATTCGCTACCCGAGAATGGTTGGTTGAACTCTAATCATGAAACTCACCTACGGACTCGCGCTGGACGGATACAAACCCCGGCAGCCCTGCTTCAACCACCAGTTCTGCGGCCCTGCTGGACTTGTGAAAGCGATGGAACTGCGTCTCGGGCTTGCCGCCCGTGAGGCCAGTCCGGCCACCCGGACATGCCGGTTTTTGGCGGCCACCGAAGCCTGTGCGGCGGAAGGTGAAAAATTCTTCAGCAAGTCACTGCTGGCCGACCGCTGGGGCTCTGCCGCAGCCCTTCTTTCCATACGTGACAACTTGCGGATGGCGGGTTGGAGCGGTGAGTTTGACCCATGCGCCCCGCCCCGTCTGCGGGATCTCGCCGCAATTGAAAGGCAGGCGCAAGGCACCTTGCCTCCCGGGTTGGCCGACCGGATGGCAGCAGTGCGCGCCGTGTTGGCGCAATCGCCCGGCAGCTTGCCGGAGGTGGAATGTGTCGATGATGAGGCACACCTTCCCTGGTTACTGCGCGGACTGCTTCGGGACCTTAACACCCGTTATCTCACCAGTCAGCCCACTGCCGCACCCAAGGGCAGCAATCTGGAGAAGATTCAGGAATTTCTCAGCGGCAAGTCGCCAACCGGCGGCGAGTGGGATGCTGCGGACGATTCGATGATACTGGCGACTGCCCACTCGGAGATCACTCTGGCCCACGCAGCCGCGCGCCTGTCGAAGCAAGCGGGTCCTGACACCGCGCTCGTGGCCACAGCGCCCGGAGGTCTGGCAGGGGAAGTCCTGCACGGCCTGCAGTCGCCGTCTCCCGCACTGGAGAATGCCTCAACCCTGCGGCCTGTGATGCAGGTGCTGCGTCTCGCCTTGGAAATGCGCTGGGATCCGCCCGATCCATCGGTGATTCTATCTTTTCTGAGACAGCCGGTTTGCCCGCTGGGTGCGGGGCTGCGTCACGGCTTGGCCAAGGCCGTGTGCGACCGTCCTGGCATCGGTTCGACGGTGTGGCACGAGGCGATCGAAAAGGAGCGACAAAAGGTCATCGAGCGCGAGGAAGGCAGTCCGGAAAAACGGGATGCGGCGCTTAAGAGGATCGACCGCGATATGGACGACTGGATTCTTGTTGAACGCTATGGCCGACAACCAGGTGCGCCCGGCAGTGCATTGGCGGAAACCGTGAGCCGGGTGGCACATTGGGCGGGCCGAATGGCAGGCGCTTCCGGGGCTGCCACCATGGGTCGTCATTTTCGTGCGCTTGCCTCCATCGCCACAGAACTCGCGGAAATCCTTCAGGAGATCGCCATCGTTTCTCCGGACGAACTGGCACACATCCTTGAGTTGGTGTCGGGCGATGGCACTAATGTCGGCGACCAGGCCGCCGAGCTAGGTTGTCGGGAATTGCTGCATGACCCCGGCGCGGCCATCGAGGGCTGCGGAACGATATTGTGGTGGGGATTCGAGAAACCGGGCGGGCACCCGGCCAAGGTGTGGACCACGGAAGAGAGGGCCTATCTGGCGGAACATGGCATCCACCTGCAGGATGCGGGTGAACTGCTCGCGATGAACCTGGCCATGGCGAGTCGCCCGTTTCTCGCGGCACGCGTGCGCATCGTGTTACTGTGGCCTCGCGAGCGCGGGCTGGAATCGATCGAGCCTCATCTGCTTCTCACACGGTTGCGTTCCGCTTTCCCAGCCATCCCGGTGCTGGACCTGGATGAGGACAAGCTGCCGGGCGCGACTTCCAAGGCAAAGGTGGAAGTCCCACTTGTCACATTGCCGCGGATGCAGCGCTGGCTCCATCTCTCCAAGAAGCCCGCCCTGCCGCCGAGGGACGCAGAGTCTTACTCCAGCGCCCAAAAATTCGTGTTCCGCCCCTTCATGTGGGTTCTGGACTATCAGGCAAAGCTCAAGCGTCCGAATCAGATCAACCTCGCAACCCAGCGCGGCAATCTCCTGCACCGCGTAGTGGAGCGCTTGCTGGCAGCGGACTGCGCCATCGATTGGCGGACCTTGGCGGAAGCGGATTTCGGCTCGTGGTTGGAAACCATTTGGGGCGAATTGCTGCGGACCGAGGGGGCGAACTATCTCTTGCCGGGCGGCATCACCGAGGGAAGACGACTGTATGAGGAGGCCCGGCGCTCGACTTGGGGACTGATCGTCCACCTGCGCAAAGCCGGCGTGGTGAATGCGGTGGCGGATCTGTCCATGCCTCGGGCACCGCTTGGAGACGTAGCTATCAAGGGAGTTATCGATTTGCTGGCGGTCACCACCACGGGGCGGGCCGCAGTCGTGGACCTCAAGTATGGAAGAGGAAAGGCCAAGCGCGACGAACTCTCCAACAACACAGCGTTGCAACTGGCCGTTTACAGTCATCTGGTAAAGGCACGCAATGGCGGGGGCTGGCCGGCGACCGCCTACTTCATCCTGCGGAGCAACGAACTGTTGGCGCAGGACGCGTCGTTCTTTCCCCACGCGACGATTGTGAAATGCAACCACGGGAGCCCCGGCCCGGAATCCACTTGGAAAGAATTCCTCGATGTCTGGCGATGGCGCAGGAACCTGCTGGAGGAGGGCTGGATCGAAGTGCCGGTAGATGGAACCTCGCCCACCGAAGGGGACGATGCTATGCCAGCGTCGGCACCTCCCCATGAGGAATGGCGGCCGGACGAATCCGCGCCCCGCTACGATGACTATCGATTTCTAACCGGATGGAAGGACACACCATGAGCAGGAACATCCGCATCACCGGAGCCGGCGCGGGAACCGGCAAGACCCACCAGCTTTGCGAGATCGTCTCCGATGCTCTCGCCAGCGGCGCTTGCCGTCCCGGCGGATTCATTGCCACCACCTTCACCCGCAAGGCGGCGGCGGAACTCACCGAACGCGTGCGCAAACGCCTTTTGGAAGGCGGGTTGAACGACGCAGCGCTCAGGGTGGAGGAAGCGCTCGTGGGCACGATGCACTCGGTCTGCACGCGCATCGTCGGGCGCTTCGCCTTTGAAGCTGGGATTTCGCCGAGGTTGCGGGTGATGGACGAGTCCATGGAGAAAGCCCTGCTGGGCTGTGCAGTTGAGGCATGCTTCAGCCTGTCGGACATCGGCCGCATGGAGGTTCTCGCGAAGAGGTTGGGGCAGGTCAATCAGCGGAAATTTGAGTCCAACTGGAAAAATCAGGTAAGGGAGCTCATCGCATGCGCCCGCTCGAATGCGATCGATCCGGGGGCTTTAGATGACATGGCCCGGCGCAGTTTGGACGAATTGCTGGCCTACTTTCCCAAACCGGCCGGCGATGACCTGGAGACGGCGTTGGGTGAAGCGATTCAAAATGCCGTCTCGATGATTGCTCTCGGAGACGACAAAACCAAGAAGACGGCGGATTGCGTGGAGGATATGGGAAAAGCCCTGCGGTCGCTGCGCCAGGGAGAGCTGCCGTGGTCGGATTGGTGCAAGTTGGCGAAGCTCAGTCCGGCCAAGGAGAGTCAGCCTGATGTTGTTGCTGTCCGGCAAGCTGCCGCGCGAGTCGATGAACATCCCGGGCTGCGGGAAGACATCCGGGAATACACCGGACAGATCTATCAACTGGCATGCCAGGCATTGGCGATCTATCAGGAACGCAAGAAAGCGCGTGGCATGCTCGACTATGCGGACTTGGAGGTGCTGGCGTTGGAACTGATGAAACTTCCGCAAGTCTGTGACTGCCTGCACGCGGAATACGACTTGTTAGTGGTGGACGAATTCCAGGACACAAGCCCCATCCAACTCGCGCTCTTCCTGCGCTTGGCCGCATTGGTGAAGGAGACCCACTGGGTCGGTGACACCAAGCAAGCGATCTACGGCTTCCGCGGTTGCGATCCCCGCTTGATGGAGGCTGCCGAGAAGAAATTCCGCCGCGGTGGCAAAGCACACGTCCTGGGCATTTCACGCCGCCACCGGCCGGAACTGGTGGAGTTCTTCAACAGCCTGTTTCCGGGAGTGTTTGCCAAGTCCAGGGGGATCCGTCCGGATGAAGTCAAACTAACCGCCCACCGCAAGGGGCATCCTTCGTTGCCACCGGCCATTGAACTGTGGTTGGCAGAGAGTAACCGAAAGACGCAGAAGGGACTTACAGCCGCCCTCAAACCGGCTGAGTTTGTTTCCTGCGTCGCCGAGGGTATTCGTGATCTCATGGAATCGGCCATGACCGTCGGTGACAAGGCGCGCCAGACCGATCACGCGGAGTTTCCGCGCCCCGTGCGCCATGGTGACATAGCCGTGCTGTGCCGTACCAATGACAAGGCGTCGGCCGTTGCCGTCAGTCTTCAAACCATCGGTATCCCGGCCGCCCGCCGCACCGCCGGGCTCATGGCTACACCGGAGGCGGTTCTCACGCTGGCCTGTCTGCGCTGGTTGGTGGACGACGGCGACTCAGTGGCGGTGGCTGAGGTGCTGTCTTTGGAATCGGGACTCGGCATCGAGCAGTGGTTGGAGGACCGAATCGAATGGGTCAGGAGTGGCCCTGAGGGACAGTGGGGCCTTGACCGTAGCACTTTGCTCAAGTCCCTGCAGCCGCTTCGCGATTCCGTGCAGCGGCTCAGTCCCGCCGAGCTTCTCGATGCGGTGATCGCGCGAGGCGACCAGATCGGAGGAGCG
>BJHT01000423.1 GCA_014193395.1 Verrucomicrobiota bacterium | reverse complement strand
GCATCCCTGCCTGCCAGTTGGCGGGGCATCCGTGCCCCGTGTTCCCGGCCGGGCACCACGCACGTTCGGGGCGGGAACGGGCGGCAGGGATGCCGCCCGAACTGGCAGGCTGGAAGCCTGCCCCACAGGCGCGGCGTTCTGGCGGTTGCCGATGTCATCGAAGCCGTACTCGAACTGCTGTCCGGCAACAGGGGTGCCGTCGGGCCAGAAGCGTTTGCCGGACGTGACTTGGCCGAGGGTGTCGTATTGGTAAATCCAGTAGGAGGCGTCGGCGTGGGTGGTTCCGTGTGAAGAATCCTAACGGGATTCCGGCCTCCAGCCCAAGGTTGCGCAGCTACCTTGGGTAGGGAGGTGGTAGGGACCCAACCCCAACGGGGTTGCGGCCAGTTCCCGGGGAGAAGGGCCACAACCCCGTTGGGGTTGACGGAATTCTCATCGGATAACCCAGGGTAGCTCGTGCCTCGCAACCCTGGGCTGGAGTCCGCAGCCCCGTCGAGGCTGACAGAAGTCGGGCCAGAAGCATTAGCCGGAAATGACCTGGCCAAGGGTAGCGTATTGGTAAATCGAGTAACAGACGTCGGCGTATTGTTTGGACAGGAGGAAACCGCGCTGGGCGGAGTAGTTCCAGGTGCTGAGGGCGGCCCCGGTGTCGCTGGCGAAGTTGCGCCAGGTTTTCATGGCTTTCATGCGGCCGGCGTGGTCGTAGGTGTATTCCACGGGGTAGGTGCGGGAACCGGAGGTGCGGTGGCGCTCGCCGGTGGCGTGGTAGGTGTTGGTGACGCTGGTGCCGCCAGCTTGACGGGGAAATCCTCCCGACCAAAAGACCCCACTCCGAGTCCCGATATAACAAACTCAAGAACCGAAGCCTTTCATGTCCGCCGCCAGAATCGAGGCGGACGACCGGTTTCAGGCTGATGCCACTTTGATTTCCTCAAAAAGGACGCCCTTCAGTTTGTTGGCAACGATGGCTTCGATCACCGTTTCCTTGGCCACGATGCAGGTGTCCAACTCCAATAGGCGGAAGATGTCCACATGGTTCGGAATACTGGATTCTAGAACGACGGTCGGGACTTTTCGCCGAGTCTTGCACTTTGAGTACCCACATGTCGGACAAACCCACCAATTTGCCTCATGAAGGACTTCGGGGCTGAAGCGCCCGTGGGGTTCGATCTGGAATTCGAACATTTCCTGTGCTTCTGATTTGCGTGCAATGGAGAGCTTGGGTTTTACAAGTGAAGGCAATTTAACGTTCGATTTCGCTAAGACATCAGCACAGGTCTTGGTCAAGAAGAGGTGCCAGCCGTGATACCAGACGAAGTTTAACACAGGTCCCGTTAGACGACCGATAAACGGTCCGAAATGGGAGCCTGGACGACACCACTCGTTTGGCAAAGAGCCAAGGTCGCAAACCTTCTGCGTAAGCTTCGCAAGTTCGATAGGTGGTAATGGCCATGCAGCCCATTTTTGCGTTGAACGCTTGAGAAACGGAGTGCTCAACATGGGATAGGCCAAGCCGAAAGTGCCATAGGCTGTATGGCAATCTGGGCAATCCACACCGGGCAGAACCCATGTGTGATTGCCGTTGATTTCTGAAACGACAGGAATCCCCTCTGGACGCATCAGTTTATAGAGTTTCATAAAAACGCTTTTGCGTTTCAATCCCAGGGAGTTTTATCAATTCCATACTTTCGCATCATTGAGTTGATCTTGCGTTCCCATAGCCGATCATCGATTTGACCTGGTTTGCGATTACCAATCCAAGTCCGGATTTCACCAT
The DNA here is from genome assembly GCA_014193395.1 of Verrucomicrobiota bacterium. Classification (GTDB taxonomy): domain Bacteria; phylum Verrucomicrobiota; class Verrucomicrobiia; order Limisphaerales; family BJHT01; genus BJHT01. The sequence goes on along the minus strand of BJHT01000423.1, from coordinate 3,878 downwards.
TCCGGCACCACCGCGGCCGGGTCCTGTATGAATTACATTACGGTGGTAATCGTAGGTAACGGTCTTGGTGCGATCCCAGTTGATCTTGGCTGCTTCAAAGAAATTCTTGAACTCCCGAGCGTAGGGATGGTGTCCTTCGGTCGCTGGTGCTGTCCAATTGCTCCGAGCCGCGCTCACGCCGTTGCCCCTGCCCAGTCTCCCGGCCATGGCATTGCCAGCAGCCTGCAGGACGTGCATGAAAAGGTCGCTGGAATCGCCGTCGGCCGCACTCTCGAGTTGAACCGCGAAATCCTGAATATTGCTGTAGATGTCCAGCGCCTCGCGAACCCGCGAAGCTATCGATGCCCCCGCCTTTGCCTCTGCGGCCCGAGCCTCAGCTTCACCTGGGTCGGGAAGGACGCTAAGCAGTGACTCCCCGAGTGCATCGAGTTGGTTAACTGGGTCGTTCTTGACAAAGGCATACAGATTTCGCCCTCCCTCCTCTTCCAACGGATCCCGGTTAATCCACCTCCCCGTCCCCGGACTGTAATACCGATACCCGTAGTAAATCAGCCCCGTCTCCGCGTCCCCATACTTGGTACTGAACCGGAATGGGTTCAGGCCCGCCGCCTCGCCGCTGGCGCGGAGCAGCTCTCCGAAGGGGGCGTAGTCGTAGCGGGCGCTAGGTTGGCCGCTGCCGGCGTTTACCAGTGCGGTCACGTTGCCGTTCGCGTCGGAACAGACCAGTTGAGAAGTGATTTGAGATTGGAAATTGGCAATGGAAAGCAGGCCGCCGATGCCGCCGGCTTGGTCGAAGGTGCCGCTGAGGTCCAGACCCCAGAGGTAGCTTTGGGTCAGGACGGGGGCGTTGGCGTCCTGGGTGGCGTCCAGTTCGGCGAGGAGGAGCCAGCCGTCGTAGGCGAATTTTGTGCGGGCGGACAGGACATAGGAGCTGGCGTCTAGGGACCAGGTGAAGACCTCCTTGCCGGTGCGGCGGCCTTGGTGGTCGTAGGTGAAGGCGAGCTTCTTGCGGGGGAAGTCTGCGCCCAGCACGGCGGCCACATTGGTCCGCGTCTCCATGCCGGTGAGGCGGTTCTCGGCATCCCAGGTGTAGCTCCAGCGGCTGTCGGTGGTCAGGTTGCCATCGGCGTCGTAGGCGGGTTGTTCCACGGCGGGCGGGACAAAGATGTTGCCGCGTCGCTCCTCCACGATGTCCGCCCCCTCGGGTCCGGCCGCGGCGAAGACGGCGGTGTTGGTGATGGCCTGCCAGACAGCACTGCTGGCATTGTTGACCGCCAGTTCGCGATGGAAGAACTCCCCACGGCGGAATGGCGTCTCGCAGTTGACGGCGACGAAGGCGTTGGAATCCGCCTCGCCCGAGACAGGCAGCCAGCCGGGAACGTCGCGACTGACGAGTTGATTGAGTTCATTGGCCTGCCAGTTGGCACTCCGGAGGTTCTGTCCGGACTGGTTCCCCCCGGTGGCGGTGACGGTGCGGTTGCCAATGGGGTCGTAGGCAAACTCGAACTGCTGGCCCGGCATGGGGGAGTTATCCGGCCAATAGTGTTTGGCGGCGGTGAGCTGGCTGCGGTCGTCGTAGCTGTAGGCCCAGTAGGCGCCATCGGCCTCGGTGGCGCGCGTGCGGCGCTGGAGGGCATCGAACAGGTAATCGCGGCCATCCACCGTCCCGGCACCGGCGAGGGAATGAGTGATGGAGACGGCGGTCTGGGCGGCGGTAGTGCGCGGATGGGATTTCCGGGCGTGGGAATCTGGCGCGAGCCAGAGATGGACGAGGAGCAGCAGCCAGAGGGGGACGCGGAGGCCTCGTGCCGGTGAGCGCGAGCGGGGGTGCGGCGAGCGCACCGATGTCGTCATTGGCATGGTCCGTAGTGTGAGGGTGGGAGCGGGAGAGTCAATGCTGCCCGAACCGGACGCGGGGATGCCAGCGGGCCAGAAGTGTTTGCCGGAGATGACCTGGCCGAGGGAATCGCATTAGTAAATCCAGTAGGAGGCGTCGGCGTGGGTGGTGAGGGCGCATTGGCTGGCGGAAAGCATCTCGTTGGCGGTTTCAAGCCCTCTGTGTCGCTGGGGAGAACTGTTCGGTTCACGCCATGTGTCAACCTCAAGGACTGACCCCTTTTCGAGGTCGGTGCCGCCGGTGCCGGCACCGCGGAGGACGGCGACGTTGGTGATGCCGAGCCAGAGGGGGGAAGCCGAGTTATCCGCATTCAGTTCGGCGCGCCAATACGGACCTTGGCGGAGGGTGGACTGGAGATTGACGGTGACGGTGGCGTCGCTGCGAGCGCGGCCCTGGACTTCGGCGAAGCCGGGGACGGTGCGCTGGGTGTATTGGTTCAGCTCGTTGGCGGTGTAGGTCTCGACGCGGAGGTTGGAGCCGCCGATGTGGGGCAGGCATCCCTGCCTGCCAGTTGGCGGGGCATCCGTGCCCCGTGTTCCCGGCCGGGCACCACGCACGTTCGGGGCGGGAACGGGCGGCAGGGATGCCGCCCGAACTGGCAGGCTGGAAGCCTGCCCCACATGGGCGGCGGACTGGCGGTTGCCGATGTCATCGAAGCCGTACTCGAATTGCTGGCCGGCGACGGGCGTGCCGTCGGACCAGAAGCGCTTGCCGGAGGTTACTTGGCCGAGGGAGTCGTATTGGTAAATCCTGTAGGAGGCGTCGGCCGCGCGGGGCTACAGTATTCACTACTTACGGTTTCTCAACGTCATTCTGGCAAGACTACGAACCAGTCACTTCATCCATTTCGAGAAAGCGCTTCCAACTGAGAAACGATGTTGTCGAAACCACGTAAAAAACCCGAAATACGAATTCTCGCGCCATGCACATCGGTCACCACGACTGTCAATCCTGAAGCTGCCCGTCTTATTGAAACAATATCCTGTACTCGTATTGTTCTCTTAAAAAAATGGCTGTTGTGAATTAGCTGCCCATTTTCTAAGCATATCGAACCCGTAAAAGACTCAACGACAATAAAGGCGCTATATAGTAAGAAACAAATAACAATTATCATTGCCCCTAGATCCATCTGAACGCGAATGAGACCAAACAAAAATATAATTGACAATGAAGTGCCCAAAACTTTCGCCGCTGTGGAGTAAGTGAAAACGCCATGAGATAATCGGCGTGGACGCTCACGCCGGCTCCATGTGAGCAATACCAATAGAAGCACCGACCCGAGAATGCACACTATGATTCTATCGCTCATTGGAGCATTCTAATTCGGAGGTGCAATTGTGATATTCCCGGAGCCTCCAGGCAGACCGGATGCGCCACTACCGGTATAGATGGTGGGTTGTTGCGTCACTGAGTATGTTAGCGAGTAAGTTCCGTCTCCCGGAGTTTGATAATCAAATGTCATGTTTGCTTCCTCTCTGATAGACCCCGCACTGATTGCACGACAGGTGTACACGGTCGTTTGCGTGATGTCTGCAAATATGCCTGACCATGAGGCAACAATAAGACCTTCGATTTCCACGGTATAGCGATAATGGTACATGTTTGCCTTAGATATAAGAGTGGCCTGGGTTTGCAGGGCCGATCCTCCTACCGCTTGCGCACTGGCCCGCCAAGATTGCTCATGAATGAGACGCATAACGCCCCTTATTCGGATCAATCTGTGTAGTCGCGCAATATTAGCTGCTGTAGTTAGATAGCCGCCAGCAAATCCAAGGGCTGCATCGACCACGGCTTGATTGATTCCGTATGGCGTTCCAGTTGCATGGGCCAATGCCATGCCGAGAGCTACGTTTAGGGCCGAACCAGCAAAACCCAATTGCCCGTAGGGGTCAACGTCATCGATAAGGTCGTTTCGGAGAGTGCAGTAAAGGTTAAGGCCGCCTATTTCCTCCACGTTGTCTCGAGATAACCATCGGCCTAC
>BJHT01000422.1 GCA_014193395.1 Verrucomicrobiota bacterium | reverse complement strand
TCCTCGGCGTGCCGCTGCTCGCAGGCTACATCACGCGCCGAACGCTCGTCGCGCGCCGCGGCGAAGCGTGGTACACCGGTGTGTTCATGCCAAAGTTCGGCCCGACCGCGCTGCTCGGACTGCTGTACACGATCGTGCTGATGTTCGCGATGCAGGGAGGGCGGATCATCGAGCTACCGCTCGACGTCCTGCGTATCGCCGCACCGCTCCTGGTGTACTTCGTCGTGATGTTCGGGCTGGCGTTCGCCGTATCGAAGGCGCTGGGCTTCGGATACCAGGAGACGGCGTCGTTGTCGTTCACCGCTGCCGGCAACAATTTCGAACTCGCCATCGCCGTCGCCATCGCGACGTTCGGGATCGGCTCCGGCGAAGCGCTGGCCGGAGTCGTCGGCCCGCTCATCGAAGTACCGGCGCTGATCGGCCTGGTCTACCTGTCGCTCTGGGCCGGACGCCGATACTTCGGTTTCAGGCCGGAAGCCGCCAGCCGGTGATCGCCGGGTCCGCCATGGGCGGCCCGGCAATCGACGGCAACACCACGACCGGCATCAGACCAGATCGAAGCGATCGAGGTGCATCACCTTGGTCCACGCCGCGGCGAAGTCCCGCACGAACTTTTCCTTCGCGTCATCCTGCGCGTACACCTCGGCGAGCGCGCGCAGTTGCGAGTGCGATCCGAAGACAAGGTCCACACGAGTGGCGGTCCATTTGATGTCACCCGTTACGCGATCGCGCCCCTCAAACAGGTCCCCGACGTCCGACGTCGCCTTCCACGTGGTGCCGATGTCGAGCAGGTTCACGAAGAATTCGTTGCTGAGCGTTTCGGGATTGCCGGTGAGGACGCCGTGCCTGGATTGCCCGTGATTGGCGTTCAGCGCGCGTAGGCCACCAACGAGCACCGTCATCTCAGGGGCGGTCAGCGTCAAGAGCTGAGCCTTGTCGAGCAGCAGTTCCTCGGCCGACACGGTGTATGCGGACTTCTGGTAGTTGCGAAACCCGTCGGCGATCGGCTCAAGCATGCCGACGGACGCGACATCGGTCTGCTCTGGCGACGCGTCCATGCGTCCCGGCGTGAACAGTACGTCGACGTCCAACCCACTCCGCTTCGCCGCGGCCTCGACTGCCGCGCAGCCACCGAGCACGATCAGGTCAGCGAGCGACACCATCTTGCCGCCCGGCTGTGCGCTGTTGAACTGCTGCTGGATCGTCTCGTAGAGCTCGAGAGCGCGCACCAACTTTGCCGGCTGATTGACTTCCCAGTTCTTCTGCGGTGCCAGCCGAATCCGCGCGCCGTTGGCCCCGCCGCGCTTGTCGGAGCCACGGAAGGTGGAGGCCGACGCCCAGGCGGTCGCGACGAGTTGGGAAATGGAGAGTCCCGACGCGAGGATCGCCTTCTTGAGCGCCATGATGTCCTGCGCATCGATCAGCGGATGATTGACGGCCGGGATTGGATCCTGCCAGACCAACTCTTCCGTCGGGACGAGCGCACCGAGGTAGCGCGTGCGAGGGCCCATGTCGCGGTGCGTCAGCTTGAACCACGCGCGCGTGAAGGCATCGGCGAGTTGATCGGGATTCGCGTGAAATCGCCTCGAAATCTTTTCGTAGATCGGGTCCATGCGCATCGCCATGTCGGCCGTGGTCATCATGGGTGCATGACGCTTCGACCTGTCGTGTGCATCCGGCACGGTCGTCTTCGCCGCGGGATCCTTTGGCGTCCACTGTTGGGCGCCGGCAGGACTCTTCGTCAGCGCCCACTCATAGCCGAACAGTGTGTCGAAATAGCCATTGTCCCACTGAATCGGGTTGGGCGTCCACGCGCCTTCGATATTGCTGGTGGTGGTGTGCACACCCTTGCCGCTACCGAAGGCGTTTTTCCAGCCGAGTCCCTGTGCTTCGATGCTCGCCCCCTCGGGCGCCGGCCCCACGAGCTGGGGGTCGCCAGCGCCGTGCGCCTTGCCGAAGGTGTGGCCGCCAGCGACGAGCGCGACGGTCTCCTCGTCGTTCATCGCCATACGCGCGAAAGTTTCGCGGATGTCGCGGGCAGAGGCGAGCGGATCAGGTGTGCCGTTCGGCCCCTCGGGGTTCACATAGATGAGCCCCATCTGCACCGCCGCGAGTGGGTGCTCAAGTTCGCGGTCACCGGTGTAGCGCTTGTCGCCAAGCCACTCCGCTTCAGGGCCCCAGTAGATGTCCTGTTCCGGCTCCCACACGTCCACACGGCCACCAGCGAAGCCGAAGGGCTTCAGCCCCATCGACTCGATGGCGCAGTTGCCGGCAAAAATCATCAGGTCGGCCCACGAGAGTTTCTTGCCGTACTTCTGCTTGATCGGCCAGAGGAGTCTGCGCGCCTTGTCGAGGTTCCCGTTGTCGGGCCAGCTATTGAGGGGAGCGAACCGCTGCGTACCGGAGGACCCGCCGCCACGACCGTCGGCTGTGCGGTAGGTGCCGGCGCTGTGCCACGTCATGCGGATGAACAGCGGCCCGTAGTGCCCGTAGTCGGCCGGCCACCACTCCTGCGACGTTGTCATGAGCGTGAAGAGGTCCTGCTTCAGCGCCTCGAGGTCAAGCGTGCCGAACTCTTGCGAGTAGTTGAACGCCGTGCCCATGGGATCGGACACCGGCGAGTTCTGATGGAGGATCGCAAGGTTCAGCTGATTCGGCCACCAGTCGCGGTTCGACCTGCCACCGGCAGTCGTCGCGGTGCGCCGCTCATGCATGACCGGGCACTTGCCCGCGTTCTGCCCAGACTTTCCGTCCATCTTTCTCTCCGATCGTGACGATGTTGGCCAACCGGTTGGTCGGCAATCGATGAGAAAGATACCACTGTCGACTCAGGATCCGAGCCCAAACACCTCAACGAAGGTGAGCGCGTTGCCGTCTGGATCCCGCACGGTGAACTCCGTGGTTCCCCACGGCTTTGGCCCGATGTCACCCGCCGGATCGATCGCGCCTGCGTCGCGAAACGCGCGGTAGAGACCGTGGATCTCGGTGACCTCGATCCGGCATCCGGTGCGCTCGCCGGGCGAGGCCTCGTCGGCCAGCGAAAAGTGAATTTCTATCGCATCCCGGCGGACGCCACCAAATGTGCCGGCGTTAAAACCAAGCCGGAAGCCGAGGGTATCTACATAGAAGTCGATGGCTCGGCGGAGGTTCGCCACCGGAAGCATCGGGATGCCGCGCGTGAAATAGGGTTCGCCCATGCCGAACGATCCGTCTTTCGCGTTTCTGGCGCAACTCACATCTTGCTAGGGCTTCCCTGCACCCCCAGGAGATCGGATGCCCAAGACCCGCACGCCGTTGCTTGCGGTCACACCGTCGCGACGCTCGCCGCCTGGCGCGCACACCGATGTGGCTGATCTACGCCGGCCCAAGACGGCATGCCTCCGCGCGAGCGACGCGATTCCATGAACACGCCGTCGCCGACCGTGCTAATTGAGGCCGCGGTCGATTCGTTCGACGGCGCGATGCGGGCGCAGGCTGCTTCGGTCCAACGCATTGAATTGTGCGGTCCGCTGCACGACGGCGGCACGACGCCGAGCGCGGGACTCATTGCGCGCGTGACGGAAAAGGTCCTCGTCTCCGTCAATGTGCTGATTCGGCCGCGGACCGGGAACTTCGTCTATGACGCCGACGAACTCGAGATCATGAAAAAAGACATCGTGGTCGCGAAAGAACTCGGCGTCGACGGCTTCGCGTTCGGCGCACTCACGCCCGATGGCGACGTGGACATTGAACAGATGGCCGAGCTGATCCATCTGGCGACGCCGTTGCGCGTGGTATTTCACCGCGCATTCGACTCCGTGCGCGACCAGGACGAAGCGCTGGAGCTGCTCGTCTCCTTGCAGGTGAATGGCGTCCTGACGAGCGGCGGCGCGAAGACCGCAGCCGAAGGCGCCGAGCGGATCCGGTACCTGGTGGAGCGCGCGGAACGGCGCATTCGCGTGATCGCCGCCGGCAGCATCACGGCGGCGACGGTGGCATCACTCGTGCACACGACCGGCGTGTCGGCTGTGCACGGACGGTCGGTCGAGGGGATGGCGTCCGCGCTCCGCCCGTAGCGCCTGCCGCCAGACTCTAGGGGTCTACCCCAGCATCGACCGAATCACAAAGCCGACATTCGCCGGGCGCTCGGCGAGGCGGCGCATATACCACTTGAACCACGAGCTGCCGTACGAGATCAGCGTCTTGATGACATGTCCCTCGGCACGCAACCGTTGCTGGTCGCGGTCCTTGATGCCGTAGAGCATGTGGATCTCAAACTGTCCCGGCTTCACGCCGAGTGCTTTCGCGCGCGCGGCGATCCGCCCAAGCAGCGCGACGTCGTGCGTACCGAAGATGGGAAGACAGGTTCCTGCCGCCGCGGCCTGCAACATCGTATCCGACAACTCGAAGTAGGCGCGGTCGGTGTCCGCTTTTCTGGGAAAGGCCACGTGCGCCGGCTCGGAGTACGCGCCCTTCACGAGCCGAATCACGGGCCTCACTGACATCAGGTCGGCGATGTCCTTTGGCGTACGGAAGAGATAGGCCTGCAGGGCGATGCCCGTATCGGGATAGATCGCCTTGACCAGGCGATAAAGTGCGAGCGTGCGGTCGACATAGTTCGAGTCTTCCATGTCGATCCAGAGTGCGCTGCCCGTGGCCTGCGCCTTGGCAGCAAGCTCCTCGGTGTACGCCTGGCACATGACGGGGTCGAGGTCGAGCGCCAGCTGAGTCGGCTTCACGCTCACGTGGCCGGGCAGACCCTTTGCCTTGATCTGGTCGAACATCCAGAGATAGTGATCGCGCACCGCGGTGGCTTCGTCGCGATTGGTGATCGCTTCACCGAGCTTGGTGAAAATCGTCCCGCGCCCACCGCTGGCAAGCGCCGCCGATGCGCCCATGGCATCTTCGGGCGCTTCGCCGGGCATAAAGTGCTTCGTCGCACGCCGGACGAAGCCCCACTTGGTGACGCGATGGTTCAGGAAGTCGCTCTTGGCGAGCGCAAGGAAGAATCCACGACCGAAAGGCATTCCGTGAGTCTCGAGTTCAGGACATCGATAATCTAGTCATGGTTTCTAGGTCCCCTTGGCCGACCTTCTTGGTCATGTCGCGCATCTTGATTGCTTCCGCGACGTTCCGCGCCAACGGTTGTTCGCAGGCGATCCCCTTCAGTGTCCCGCGGCCTTGAATATGGAAGCGGGTGTTGAAGCCGGAACCGATGAAGCCGACGCGGAGTGCCACTTTAGAAAATCCCCACCTTGCCCTTCACCGACGCGGTCAGCTTCGCCGGGTCGTATCCGACGCCCTGTTTGAACACGAGCTCGACCTTTCGAATGTCGCCGATACGCGTCGACGGATCGCCGCCAATGAGCACGAGGTCGGCCTGCTTGCCCACCGCGACCGTTCCCATGCGATCGGCCATGTTCAGGTAGGTCGCACCATTCAGCGTGGCGATCTTGATGGCCTCGACGGGTGAGAAGCCCGCCTCGACCAGCAGCTCAATCTGATGCTGGTTCGCATAGCCGGGAATGACCCCACCGCCGCCCGTGGGATCGGTACCGGCGACCAGCGTGCCGCCACCACGGACGAACGCCAGTTCGAGCTTCATTGCGTTCTGCAGCAGCTTCACACCAGCGGCGTTCGGATTTCGCGTGGCACTGGCATAGCGCTGCTCATACTGCTCCTTGAGCACC
>BJHT01000421.1 GCA_014193395.1 Verrucomicrobiota bacterium | reverse complement strand
ACCTCGAACAACTCGTCGCGTGGCTCACCGGCCATCCCGAAGACGTCCGCGTCGTGATCCTCACCGGTGCCGGTCCCGCCTTCTGCGCCGGCGATGATGTGAAGGAACTCGGCACCCTCTCGCTCGAAACCGCGCGCGCGCTCAGCCTCCGCCAGGCCCAGCTTTACCTCGCCTTCGAGTCCCTGCCGCAGCCGCTCATCGCCGCGGTGAACGGCCCCGCGCTCGGTGCCGGCTGTGTCTGCGCCTACTCGTGCGATTTTCGCATCGCCTCGCACGCCGCCGCGTTTGGCATGCCCGAGATCAAGCTCGGCTGGACGCCCGGCTACGGCCTCGCGCAACTCACCGCCCTTATCGGCAAAGCCCGCGCGCTCGAACTCTGCCTCACCGGCCGCACCATCACCGCGCGCGAGGCCCACGACTGGGGCCTCGTCAACGAACTCGCCGCCGGTTCCCAACTCCTCGAACGCGCCCGCAAATTCGCCGCGCAGCTCCTGCAAATGCCCGCCCTCGCCCTCCGCGAAACCAAACGCGTCCTCCACGCCGACGAAGGCCCGCAATCCAAAACCGCCCACCGCCTCGACACCGACGCCTATCTCCGCTGCCTCGAATCCCCCGACGCCCGCGAAGGCATCGCCGCCTTCAGCGCCAAGCGTGCCCCGCGTTTTCAGGGGCGATGAGAGGTAGGGACGCGCGTCCGCGCATCCGATCTTGTAGGAGTCGAGGTAACGAGACTCTAACCTCCTTCCGCGAGAGGCCCATGCAAGACCGCCGCACCGCGCATCCTGAAAATGCGTTCCAATTTCACGCGCTTCAACCCAATCGGGCCCGCGAGACTCCGGCCGTCCTGAGACTCCCACCCGCTCGACCAGCGTCCCCATGCAGAAAGAAACTGCCGGGCGGAAACGCATCGCTTTAGAAAAATCGGGATCCCTACTGCGATCAACCGCAACCGCTACCCATGTGTTTCTTGGAACGGCCGCGGAGACGAGTCGCTCCGCCACGGCGAGACCGCACGCACAAGTCGGTCCCCCTCTCCCCTGCCCTCTCCTCGTTCGCGCCTTTTGGGCCGATGGAGACCGACGCGTTGCTCGCTCCGGGCGTTCCGGCACGAACTTTCCCAAGGACCAATCTGAAAGTGCGGCCTCGCCTCGACCGCCTTGGAGCTTGGCCCGGTTTGGTGCTTCCCTTGAGCTTTGAGCTTTAGCCTTGGAGCTTCCACGCGCGCGCTCCCCGGCCAAAGTTGACAACGCCGCACTCGTCGTAACACTCTCGCGCGATGGCAAAACCAGCTTTAGGACGCGGCCTTGGGGCCTTGCTCGGAGGCGGCCCGTCCGTGTCGGCACCCGCGCCGGCACCCGCGCCGATTTTACCGACGGCACCACCGGCGACGCCCGCAGCAACCGCACCCCCCGCAATCCCCGCGCCGCCCGCGGCTCCCGCGCCCACCGCGCCGCCGCCGCCCGCCGACACCCGCGAGCGGGTGGAGCGTGTGGCGCTGAACCGCGTTCACCCCTGCCCTTTTCAGCCGCGCAAAGATTTCGCCGAGGCCGCCATTCGCGAACTGGCCGATTCGATTCAGGAACAAGGCATCGTGCAGCCGCTCATCGTCCGGCCCAGCGGACAGGGCTACGAACTCATCGCCGGCGAACGCCGCTGGCGCGCCGCACAACTGCTCGGCTTGAAGGAAATCCCCGTGCTCGTCCGCGAGGCCGACGACCGCACCGTCCTGCAACTGGCCTTGATCGAGAACCTCCAACGCGAGGGCTTAAACCCCATCGAGGAAGCCCTCGGGTACACGCAGCTCACGTTGCAGTTCAAATTCACGCAGGACGAAGTCGCCACCAAAGTCGGCCGCAGCCGCACCGTCGTCGCCAACGCCGTGCGCCTGCTCAAGCTCCCCGCCGAAGTGCAGGCCCGACTGCGCGACGGCACCCTTTCGGTCGGTCACGGCAAGGTGCTCCTCGGCCTCACCTCGCCCGACGACCAGCGGCACGCCGCCGCGAAAGTAATCAAGGACGCCCTCAACGTCCGCCAGACCGAGGCCCTCGTCGCCAACCTCCAGGCCGCCCGCGCCGCCGCCGCGAGCGCCAAGCCCGGCCCCGCTCCGAAACCCGCGCGCGACGCCCATGTGAACGACCTCGAAAACAAGCTGCAAACCCGCCTCGGCACCAAGGTTTCGCTCCGTTATCTGAAAGGCAAAGGCGCCATCGAAATTCGCTTCTTCAACGACGAGGACCTCGAACGCGTCCTCGACGTCCTCGGCGTCAAGGTGGACTGATCGACCGCTTGGAAACCCACGGAGCCGCGTTTCATCTCCCGCATGAACACTCCCGAACTTCGCGCCGAAACCTCCGCCCGCCTGCGGTCCGCCGCCGCGGAGGTCGGCGCGCTGACCGCGTTCGTCGGGCTGGACGGGTTCGTCGATGAAATCCTGCACGTCGTGGACAAACGCGCGAGCGCCACGTCGTTCCAGCGCATCCCGACCATCGCGAGTTTTGGCGAACGCATCGCCGCCGCCGCCGGCAAAAGCGCCAACCTCGAACTCGTCCGCCAGCGCACCAAACTCGGCGGCAACGGCCCGATCATGGCCAACGCCCTCGCGACGTTTGGCCTGAAAGTCACCTACCTCGGCGCGCTCGGCTATCCGCGGCTCCACCCGGTGTTCGACGAGTTCGCGCGCCGCGCCGACGTCCACAGCATCAACGAACCCGGCGCGACCGACGCGCTCGAATTCGAGGACGGCAAACTGATGCTCGGCAAATACGCGCAGTTCGCCGAGATCACCTGGGCCAATCTCCAGCAGCGTTTTGGCGGCGACCGTTTTCTCGAACACTTCAGCACCGCGGAGCTCGTCGCCTTCGTCAACTGGACCATGCTCCCGAACATGAGCGACATCTGGGAAGCGCTGCTCGATGAGCTGTGCCCGATCCTCGCCGGGCCGCGCCGGAAAATTTTCTTCGACCTCGCCGACCCCGCCAAACGCACCCGCGCCGACCTTGTCCGCGCGACCGGGCTGATCGCGCGCTTCAGCCCGTATTTCGACGTGATCCTCGGCCTCAACGAACGCGAGGCCGGCGCCGTCGGCGAAGCCCTCGGCCTCGCCATTTCGAAACCCACGCCCGAGGGAATCACCACGCTGGCACTGGAAATCCAGCGCCGCCTGGCCCTCGACACCGTGGTCGTGCATCCGACCTTTTACGCCGTCGCCGCCAGCCGCGGGCAGGCCGATCTCGTCGAAGGACCGCGCATCAAGACCGTCGTCATCACCACCGGCGCGGGCGATCATTTCAACTCTGGCTTCTGCCTCGCCAAACTGCTGGGACTGGGCAACGCGCACGCGCTGCTCGCAGCCGGCACCACCAGTGGTTTCTACGTCAGCACCGGTCGCAGTCCGACCGTGGCCGACCTCGCCGGCATGATTGAGAACTGGCCCGTGTAACCTGTTAGCAACCTCCAACCGTCACACCCGCATGATCCTCCGCATCACCCAATACGGCGAACCGATCCTCCGCCAGCGCGGCGCGCGCATCACCGCGCTCACGCCCGAAATCGAGCAGCTCATCACCGACATGTTCGACACGATGGAGTCCGCCAACGGCATCGGCCTGGCCGCCCAGCAGGTCGGCCACGCCCTGCAACTGGCCGTGCTCGACGTGCGTCCCGCCGCGCCCGACCGCCCCTCGACCCTCACCCTCAACGGCGCGCCGGCCGATCCCGCCAGCCTCATGCCCATGGTGCTCATCAACCCGGTGGTCACTCCCATCGGCAAGCCCGTCCTCGGCCCCGAGGGCTGCCTGAGTTTCCCCGAAATCTTCGCCGACATCGCCCGCGCCGAATCCGTCGAGGTCAGCGCGCTCAATGCGAAATTCGAGCCGATCAAATTCCAGTGCGGCGGACTCCTCGCCCGCGCCGTCCAGCACGAGGCCGATCACCTGCAAGGCATCCTCTTCATCGACCGCATGACCGCCGCCAAAAAGGCCGAGCTGCAGGAAGAACTCGACACCCTCCATTCCGAAACGCGCCTTGCAATGAAAGGCCGGCACAAGCCGAAAGCGCCGAAGGCGTAAGCAGGGGCGGGGAGTTTGAGAGTGCCAGCGGGTGAGGGTGAGAGAGTGTGGGCGCGGTAAGTTCCTCCCGCGATCCCAGCGGGAGGAACTCGCCGGATCCACACTCTCACACTCTGGCACCCTCGCACGCTCCCCCTCACCCCGGCTGCCCGCGCTCCGCGAACTTGCCGCCCGGATGCTGCTCCTTCCGCCCGTGAACAAACACCGCCGTCCACTCCGCCAGCCGCTGCCCGAGCAGCCGACAGGCGGCCTGATCCTCCGCGTGACGCGGCTCGCGCGCCGTCACCGCGCCGTAATGCAACGTCGTCGTCTTCGCCGCGTAGTCCGTCACGCCAAAGACCAGGAAGCCGAAGTTCATCAGCACCGTGAGAATCGACTGACACGCCAGCTCCATTCCGCCGCCCCAGCCGCCCGCCGAGGAAAACGCGCACGCGATCCGGCCATCCACCTTCATCCAGTGATCGAACATCGTCTCGTCCCAGAACCGTTTCATTTTCCACGAGAGAATCCCCATGTTCGTGGGACTGCCAACCGCCAGTCCGTCGCACCAAACCGCGGCCGCCGCCGTCGCCTCGTCCGCCGAGCGCAGCCGCACCTCGGTGCCCGGAATCGTCGCCGCGCCCTCGGCGACCAGCTTGGCCATCTTCGCGACATTGCCCGATTTGGAATCGTAGAGGACCAGAATGCAGTTCATGCGCTCGGAGGGATACGGCAGGGGCGCGGGGATGTCACGCTGCGGCGTGTTCCGAACGGTGTGGGTGGGCCGCAGGAAAAGCTCAAAGGATAAAGCTCAAAGCTCAAGGGAAGCACCAAGGTTCAAGAACCAAGACGGTCTCCCGAAGTGCGCAATCGCTCCTGCAAACGCTGGACGATTCTCCGGCCCGGAATCCACCCAAGCAGAAACACTACGGCCCCTGCTTGGTCCTTGGCGCTTGATGTTTCCCTTGAGCTTTGAGCTTTGACCTTGGTGCTTTTTCCCCGTCCCACGCTCCACCAACATCCTTGCGATCCGCGGCGTAATCGGGCTTCGGGGTAAAACCCCTTGCAATCCCCCCCGCCCGCCACAGCATTTATGCGCCGTGGTTCCGAAGTTCACCTTTCGTCCGAAACTGCTCGCCGCCCTGCGCGGATACTCGCGGGACGACCTGCGCGCGGACGTCATCGCCGGAGTCACCGTCGGACTCGTTGCGCTGCCGCTCTCGCTGGCGCTCGCGATCGCCACGGGGCTGAAACCCGACATCGGCCTCCTCACGGCGATCATCGCGGGCTTCCTCGTCTCCGCGCTGGGCGGCTCGCGCGTGATGATCGGCGGGCCAGCGGGCGCGTTCATCGGCATCCTCGCGCCGATTGTCGCGAGCCACGGACCCGAGGGCCTCGTCGTTTGCACGCTGCTCGCCGGCGTGATGCTCGTCGCGATGGGCCTCGCGGGCTTGGGCACGCTCATCAAGTTCATCCCGTATCCGGTCGTCAGCGGCTTCACCAGCGGCATCGCCATCATCATTCTCAGCACGCAGATCAACGACTTCTTCGGCCTCGGCCTCACGGGACTTTCCGCCAGCTTCCTGCCCAAGCTGAAAACCATCGCGTCGAATTTTCACCCCAAC
>BJHT01000420.1 GCA_014193395.1 Verrucomicrobiota bacterium | reverse complement strand
CTGCACCGCCGCCAGAACGCTGTACAGAAATGTCAGCGGATCCACCCGAATGTGCCCGAAAATCTCCGCAAATCCGTACCCGCTCGCAAACGCTCCGGTCGTGAAAAACACATTCAGGCAGAACGCCGCCACCGCCGTCGCCAGCACCCGCGGCATCACCAGATACAAGAACGGATCCACCCCCTGCGCCTCCAGCACCCGCACCTGCCCGGACACCTTCATGTATCCCAGCTCCGTCGCGATGGCGCTCCCGCTCTTCACGATCACCACAAAATTCGTGAACAGCGGCCCCAGTTCCCGCGCCACGATCAGCACCAGCAGCGGCCCGATCTTCTGCGACAACCCCACCCGGCCCAGCCACAAATGCGCCTGTTCCACCACCAAGATCCCCGCCAGTACCGCCAGCACCACGATGAACCACAGCGAATCCAGACCGCTCCGCGCCACCTGCCGCGCGAACACCGCCCGCACCGTCCGTGGCCAGTGCCGCGGCTGCACCCCCGCAAACACCGTCATGAACAAGACCGCCAGGAAATAGCGCAAGTCCATCCATTGATTCCGCACAAAAGCGCCAATTCCCGCCAACAGCTGAAGCATCAATTGCACTGGTGCCATGGTAAGAGCTGCCCCCTCCAAACCAAGACCATTCCGCCACTGCGTTCCGCCAGCGCCGTTCGGCGACATCGCAGCCGTGTTGATGCGATCGGAAATCCCGAGCGGAGCACGACGACACGACGGACATAGAGCGGCGGAGCCGAAATTTGGTCGGAGCGCGACCGGTCCCCGGTCGCAGCGCGCGAAATGGAAGGGAAGCGACGGAATATTCTGACGACCTCCGTCCTGCGCACGCGCCGCGAGGAGGGGCTAGTTTTCCGTCCCGGAGGGACGCCGGAGGAGATTAGCCGGGGGCAAGTCCGCCTCAGCTGACGCCGCCCCCGGAACCCGTGCCGTTTGGGTTTATGCCCCAACGGGGCATCGAAGAAAATGGCCCGAGGCGACGAGGGGTGGCGACATAGGTGGATGTCCTGCGAGGAGGACGCCGCCAAAAAATTCTTCGATGCCCCGCTGGGGCATGGCTCGTTCGGCGGCGCAACCGGGGGCCGCGCCCGCGGCGCGGGCTTGCCCCCCGGCTAATCTCCTGCGGAGTCCCTCCGGGACAAAGAGCGGAGCGTTGGAGACAATGGTTTTCTGGTCGGCCGGCGGTCAGAGGGCGGCGAGATCAATGCGACGTGGGAAAATATTGGCGCGCGGGCGGTCCCCGCCCGCAGCGGCTCCGCACCTGCGAAGGCGCAAGAAAACCCGAGCGCCCTGGTTCCGATGGGGCTGCTGCGACCGGGGACCGGTCGCGCTCCGCCTTGGTTGCGGCCCCGCCGCTCTGTGTTCAGCGTATCTCTGTGGGCCTCTCGGCATCTGCGACTGCGGAGAAACCGCTCGCGATCCCGGGGCCGCTGCGGCTGGTCCTCGGCGGACACAGCCGCGCTCCGTCGGCAGAGCCGCGCCTAATCCACCGTGTCGAGCGATCTCCCTCTCATGCGCTGGTCGGGATTCGGATGCAGCGCGCGCTTCTGGCGCTCGCGGTCGCCGGCGTTGCGGGCCACGGGGATCGGTTGCTCGGTGTTCAAGTCGAGGCCGGTCACATACATCGCGGCGGAGCCGGTCATCGGCAGCGGGATGAAGTCCTGCACCTGCTGGAGATTCCACTTCTCCTCTTTGAGAAACGTCTCGACCGCGCCCATTTCCTTCTCCGTGCAGCCGGGGAAACTCGACATGAAATAGGGCACCAGATACTGCTCCTTGCCCGCGGCGGCGCTCTCCTCGTGGAACTTCTCCATGAACGCCGGGAAATCTCCCGCGGGCTTTCTCATGCGCCGCAGCACGCTCGGATCCATGTGCTCGGGCGCGACCTTCATGTGACCGGAGACATGGTTTTGCACCAGCTCCTTGAGATAGGTCGGCGTGCGCAACGCGACATCCATGCGGATGCCCGATTGCACGAAGACATGCTTCACACCCTCGACTTCGCGCGTGCTGCGCAGGAGATCGAGCTGCTGATCTTCATTGATGCCGAAGTGCGGGCAGATCGTGGGCCAGAGACAGCTCGGGCGATGACATTTTTTGCACGCGTCCACGTGGCCGTTGTCGCACGCATAGAGATTTGCGGTCGGCCCGCCGAGGTCGGAGACCGTGCCGCGGAAGGTGTCGGATTCCGTGAGCTTGCCGATTTCCTTCGTCACCGAATCCACGCTGCGGCTCGAGAGAAATTTCCCCTGATGAAATCCGAGGCCGCAAAACGTGCAGCCGCCGGCGCAGCCGCGCGACACGATGATCGAGTCCTTGATCGTCGCGAAGCCCGGCACCTTGCCTTTGTAAGTCCAGTGGACCTGCCGCATGAACGGCAGCTCAAAGAGCGCATCCATCTCGGGCGTGTTCAGCGGGAAACCCGGCGGCTCCATCAGCACCGCGCGGCTGCCGTGCATCTGCACCAGGCGCTTGCCGCAATACGGCGTCTGCTGCGCCTCGACGATCTTGGTCAGGCGCAGGATGAGATTCTTGTCCTTCTGCATGTCATCCCACGACGACAGGATGATCGCGTCGCCGAAGTCCGCGGCCTTGGTCGCCTTCGCGCCGAGAAACAGCGCGGTGCCGCGAATTCCGCTGAGATCTTTGTTGCCATCGCGCAGCCGTTTCGCGATCTCGCGCGCGGCGACTTCGCCCATGCCGTACACGAGGATGTCCGCCTTGGTGTCGGCGAGAATCGAGGGCCGCAGCTTGTCTTCCCAATAATCGTAGTGCGCCACGCGCCGCATGCTCGCCTCCATGCCGCCGAGCACGATGGGCACGCCGGGGAACGCGCGCTGGGCCATCTGCGAATAGACGACCGCGGCGTGATTCGGGCGTTTGCCGGGCGTGCCGTCCTCGCTGTACACGTCCTCCTTCCGCTTGTGCCGCGCGGCGGTGTAATTGGACACCATCGAGTCAAGATTCCCCGCCGTGACACCGCAGAAGAGCCGCGGCGCGCCCATCACCTGGATGGACTCGATGTTCTTCCAATCCGGCTGCGCCACGATCCCGACGCGATAGCCCTCCAGCTCCAGCACGCGCCCGATCATCGCCGCGCCGAAGGACGGATGATCCACGTAGGCGTCACCGGTGATGATGAGGACGTCGAGTTGATCCCAGCCGCGCGCATCCATTTCAGCGCGGGTCATGGGGAGAAAGCCGGTCAGGTTCGGCGCGGACGGTTTGTTATGATGAGCAGCCATGTTAGCGGCGGGGAGAGTGCTTCAGGTGCAGGGAGGAAGCAAACCATAGCTCGGGATTTGTCGGCGAAGCGGGGCTGGGAGCATCCGGCGACACGCGAGGGCGCGTGTGCTTCCCGGGGAGGGGTGGCGACAGCTTGTCGCCAGCCAGCGTGTGGCGACGAGCCGTCGCCACCGCGATTCCGCCTTCCTCTCTCTGCGGGTTCTGATCAGCCGGCCCGCCTGCCGCCGCACGTTGGCCGGGAAGCAATTTCAGAACCCCGCAGCGATTGGAAGAAACGCAGAGGAGTCGCGGAACGGTGGGTGCCTCGAACCACCCGGCTCGCCATGCCAATCGCCAGCGCCGCGCCAGCACGGTCGTTCGGAAACTGCCCCGAAAACTCGTTCCACGAACCGGCCCGGAATGGGGACTTGCGAATGGGGACGCACGCATCAGGCCCGCCTTTGCCAGTCCCGCCCGTCAGCCAAAACCTGGCAGTTCCTGGTATTCCTCATTCCCTTCGCCGCCCCGTCCGGCACAGTCCCGTCCCATGCCCAACGGCCCACTGACCGTCCACCCGCAGCAGCCTCGCACCCGCGCCCGACTGAGGCTCGGGGAATTTGGACAGCGGTGGGACCGACAGGTTTGCACGGGCGTGAATCAATCTGAAAAAAGCGGTGGGAACCACGAAATGCTCGAAAGACACGAAAGAAAAAGCTCTCGTGGAATCGGGAGTTATTATCAGCCGGGTGAGATAACTCGGAGCCGAACCACCACGATTCAGCCCTTTGTTTTCAGGCCTTTCGTTTCTTTCGTGGTTCACCACGCCCGCCGTTTCCAAGTTCAACCAATGACTGAAGCAAACGATGCCGAGGTTGCTCCGGTGCTTCCGGGCTTTCCGCGGTTTCGCAATTCTCCCGCTCGCGCTTTGAGTTTCGCACTGCGAGCCTCGCCCCTCTGACATGGACCTGCTCTATCTCTGCGGCTTTGCTTTTCTCGCCGGCCTGGTCGATTCCGTGGTCGGCGGCGGCGGGTTGATCCAGCTTCCGGCCCTGCTGCTCTTCCTCCCCGCGCCCCTGGCCGTGTCGCTGCCCGCGGTGTTTGGCACGAACAAAATGTCGTCCATCTGCGGCACCAGCATCGCCGTGGTGCAATACGCGCGGCGCATTCCGATCCCGTGGCGCGTCGTGCTGCCGGCGGCGGGGACCGCGTTCATCTTCTCGTTTCTCGGCGCCCGCGCCGTCACCGTGCTGCCCAAGGAATTTCTCAAACCCCTGATTCTCGTGCTGCTCGTCGGGGTGGCCGTGTGGACCTACACGCGGAAGGACTGGGGCCAGCTTCACGCCCCCAAACTCAGCGCCGCCGCGGGCCGCGCCTACGCCGTGCTCGTGGGCGCGACGATCGGTTTCTACGACGGTTTCTTCGGTCCCGGCACGGGGAGCTTTCTGATCTTCGCCTTCATCGGCCTGTTCGGCTTCGATTTCCTCAACGCCTCCGCCGGCGCCAAGGTGGTCAACTTTGCGACCAACCTCGCGGCGATCCTCTACTTTGGTGCGACGGACAACATTCTCTACGCCTACGCGCTGCCGATGGGCGCGTGCAACATCCTTGGCTCCCTCGCCGGCACGCGCCTCGCGATGCTCAAGGGCAACCGGTTTGTGCGCGGCTTCTTCCTCTGTGTCGTCGCCGCCATCATCATGCGCCTCGGGTACGATCTCGTGCCGGGCGTCCGCCGCTGACCCCGGACAGCAGGGCGCGGGTGTGGATTTGCAACGACTTTGGGAACCGGCGGGCGGAGGCGCGCGGTTTTGGAGTGCGGGGACTTGTCACCGCTTTCGCAAGGCGACTGGTCGCCGTCAAACTGCGGGAGGCATCGGCGAGGAATGGGGCGTTCACGGCTCGCGCCAGCGCCGGCGCGCTCGTGTGATCGAAGCGCACAGAAGTTCGACGGCGACAAGTCGCCTGCGCAAAAGCGGTGACGAGTCACCGCACTCCAAAACCGTCGCTCCGGGACGACGCGGAAATCGCTCCTCGCGATTCGTATTACGCGCAGTCCGTAGCGGGTGGGAAGGCGGTGGGGCGGGAGGACGGTGAAGCGGCGTGAACGCCGCGCGCCGCGCCGCGCATTCGCTAGTTCCCGCTGCGCTCGAGCTCGCGCAGGACGGCGAAGGGCGGATCGAAGGCGTTGGGGCCTTTTTCGCGCGGGACGAAAAAGTTGAAGAGGTAGATGCCGTCGGCCCCGTCGCGCCAGAGGTGCCGGGCGGCGCGCTGGTATTTCTCGGCGGTCATCACGGCGGCCGGGGTGTTCATTCTTCCCGATGGGTCCACGGCTTCGATGCCGCCGTAGACGGGCACGTTGGTGAGAGCGGCTTTCCACGGCTGGAGCGGGAGATCGAAGCGGGTGTGGAAGAATTCGGCGACGGTGACGAAGTCCACCCAGCCGTGGCGGACCCAGG
>BJHT01000419.1 GCA_014193395.1 Verrucomicrobiota bacterium | reverse complement strand
AAATTCAGTTTCACCCTGGACCACTGGGTCACCGTGCTCGAAGTCACCGCCACCGATGTGGTCGTCGGTGATCCCCTGACCGGCCTGCTGCGCGAGTCCCACGCGGATTTCCAATCCCGCTGGCGGTCCGTGGGAGTGGTGCTGAAACGGACGCGCTGAATCGCGCCCGTTCAATCGCGACTGCGGAAATGACCGCAATCGCACCGACAGCCCTCCCCCAATCCGTCCCTCCCCATTCCCTTGACCCCAATTCCCCTGCCAACTCGGGCTTGCTTGCAAGCGGCCCCGCCCCGCGCCGACCCGCCCCTGCGTCAATCAACAAACGCAAACTCGTTCGACAGCAACAGCACCTGCGCCAGCTTCCCCCACGGCGGTAGCGCCTGCGCGGGTGCGGCGGGCGTCGTGACAAAATCCTTCGCCGCACTCCACCTCTCGTCGCGCATCGCGCCTACCGCGCCGCGGACGACCTTGAGCGTCGGCGCCCATGCGAACGAATCGTGATCCGGACTGGCCAGCGGATCGGTGACAAAATCCAGCGTGTCACCCGTGCGCACCTCCACCTCCGCGACCGCCGTGTCCGCCGATTTGTTTTTCACGCCCCATTCGCCGAGCAAGCCTTTGCGGCTCGACACGATCCGCCCACGCACGCCGTCGCCGTTTTCCGAGCTGTGTTTCAAAGTTCCCGCGATGCTCACGAAACCATCCACCGGCGAGGTCCAGCGCCGGATCGCCGCGTGTTGCGCGTCCCTGCCGGGATGCCCGCCCATCGCGGTCAAGCTCACGTATCCCAACTTCGGATCGGGAAATTCCGCGCCCGCTTGAAACTGCGTTTTGCCTTGATGCTTCAGCGCCGTGAACCCCGCGACCCGCTGCGTCGCCACGTCGTAGCCGCCAAATCCGTAGCGCCAGACCGGCCCGCTCGCGCCCGTAATCGCGGGCACCTCCGCCGCGCTGGCGCGCAGAAACTCCAACCCCTCGCGCGTCTCCTCTGCCGTTGGGTCGCGTTGCAACACGATCCGGTAAAGCTGCCGCACCCGCTCTGCCTCGCTCGCACCTACTCCCGCGCTCGCACCTGCACCCGCCTCGGCCCGCGCCACCACCGCGCGCACCTGCTGCACCACGAACGGACTGTTCAACATGAACAACGCCTGCTGCGGCACCGTGGTCGCGTAGCGCTGCGCGGTCGTGATGTCCGGATTCGCGAAATCAAATGTCCGAAATACGCCCGGGAGATTTTGCCGGTCGATCATTCCGTACACCGCGCGCCGTTTGGAAAATGGCTCCGTCGTCAGCTCATCCCCGCGTCCGCCCGGCGTGAGATCAAGCTGCCCCGCCGCCGCCAGCAGCGAATCGCGCAGCGCTTCGAAGTCCAGCCGCTGCCGGTTCATTTTCCACAACCCGAAATTCGCCGGATCGTTCAGCGCGTAATCTGCCCGGTCCACGCTGCTCTGCGCGTAGGTCGCCGACAGCACGATCTGGCGGTGCAGCTTCTTGATCGACCAGCCGTCCTCGACAAACCGCGCCGCCAGATAATCCAGCAGCTCGGGATGCGTCGGCGGATCGGACCGCACGCCGAAGTCGCTCGGCGTCCGCACCAGGCCCTGGCCGAAATGATGCAGCCACACGCGGTTCACCAGCACCCGCGCCGTCAGCGGATTGTCCGCGCTCGCAATCGACCGCGCCATTTCCAGCCGCCCGCTGCCTTTCTCGAATGGCTTGCGATTCGGCCCCGCGACCACCTCGACAAACTGCCGCGGCACCTCCGGCCCGCGGTTGCCCGGATTGCCGCGGATGAAAACGTACGGCTGCGTCGGCTTCGCATTGTCCACCAGCACCATCCCGCGCGGCGGCGCGCCCGGATGCACGGCGTCCACCTCATCGACCTTCGCCTTCATCTGCCGCAGCTTCGGCCGCGCGCCGTTCAGCAGGGAATCATTCTCCGGCGCGGGCACATTTGGTGGCGCATCCGGTCCGCGCAAAAGCAGCCGCACCTGCTCGCGCTCGGCCTCGGCGTACGGCGTCGCGGCATCCTCGGCCACGAACAATTTCCCGAGCCGCTCCGACACCTCGCGCAGCGACGCCGGCGGCGCGCCCGCAAACGCTTTCGCCACGCGCGGATTCAGCTTCCGGTCCGCATTCGCCGCGAGCCGCTCCGCCAGCGTGCGCGCCTGCGCGCCAAACTCGGCTTCCTTCAAATCCGCAAACGCCAGCCACGCCCCGAGCACCGGATGCCCGCCCGCCTTGCGCGCGTCCGCGACGGCGCGCTGCCAGCGATGCGCCGTGTTCGCGTCCATTTTCCGTTCCTGAAAAAAACGGTCGCCAAGTTTTTCATTCTGCGGCGAGAGCGCCTCGTGCGCGGCCAGCAGATATTCGCCGGCGCGTTTACGCAGTTCGCCCAGCGCCTTCCGCAACTCCGCGGCGCGAAAATCCTCCAGTTCGCCCTCGCGTTTTTTCTTCTCCGCCAGATACGCCTCGTAGTCCTTGGGCGCGGCGGTGGCCCCGAGCAGCGGCTTCTCCGCCGGCTCGTGCGAACTCGCGAACACGCCGTACAGCCCGTAGTAATCCTTCGCCGTCACCGGGTCGTACTTGTGATCGTGACACCGCGCGCACTGCACCGTCAGGCCCATCAGCCCGCGCGTCACCACGTCGATGCGGTCGTCGATGATGTCGTGGGGATTGTTCAAAAACCGCCGGCCCAGCGTGAGAAAACCCAGCGCCGCCAGCGGGCGTTTGTCCTCGCCCAGCGGCAGCAAATCCGCCGCGAGCTGCTCGGTGACAAAGCGGTCGAACGGCAGGTCCTCGTTGAACGCGCGGATCACGTAATCGCGATACGTGTAGCTGAACGCAAAGCGCCGCTGCTCGTCGCCCGCGAGATAACCCTTGGTGTCCGCATACCGCGCCACGTCCAGCCAGTGCCGGCCCCAGCGCTCGCCATACTGCGGCGATTTCAGCAACCCCTCGACCACGCGCTCGAACGCCTGCGGCGACGCGTCCGCGACAAACCGCTCGACCTCCGCGGCGCTCGGCGGCAGGCCCGTCAGGTCATACGTCACACGCCGGAGCAGCGTGGCCTTGTCCGCCGCCGGAGACGGCGTCATCCCTTTCGCCTCGAGCTTCGCCAGCACGAAGGCATCGACCGGCAGCTTCACCCACGCGCTGTTCTTCACCGCGGGCACCGCCGGTTTTTTCACCGGCTTGAAGGCCCAATGATCCCGCACCTTCGCCGGATCCGACAGCGGTGGCCCGCCCGCGAGCTGTTTGCCCGTGCGCGGATCAGGCGCGCCCATCCGCACCCACGTCTCGAGATCGGCGATCTGCTGAGCCGAAAGCTTTTGGTTCTTCGGCGGCATCTGCAAATTCGCGTCCGTGTAGCGCACCGCGCGGATCAGCAGGCTCTTCTCTAGATTGCCCGGCACGACGGCCGGCCCCGTCTCGCCGCCCTTGAGCACGCCCTCGCGCGTGTCCAGCGCCAGCCCGCCCTTGAGCTTCTCCCCGGCCTCGCGGCTGTGGCACTTCAGGCAATGCTCGATCAGCACGGGCCGGATTTTTTTCTCAAAAAACTCCACGTCCGCCGCATCCGGCTCCGCGGCCACCGACACTGCGCTGGGCAACTGGCATGCCGCCAGAATGCCCAGCATCACCCCCGCGCCGCGCCGCATCTGTTGGAACAAAGTCTTCATGTGCAATTCGTGCCGCACTATCCGCAAGCGCGCCGCGAAAACCAAACGGTTTCCCGCCGCGTTCCCGGAGCGCCGAACTCACGATGGCACGCCCCACTTACCCGCACCGCCGCGCCGATCTGGAGATCGGCGCTAGATCGGCGCTTTGGAGCTTGGACATTTTCGTTCGGCCGGGAACCGCGCCCCACCGCCGGAGCGCGACCGGTCCCCGGTCGCAGCGCGTGCGCATGCGAGAGGGCGGTTCAGATATATCCCGGCCCCTTTGCGAGTTCGTTGCCGCTGCGGGCGGGGACCGCCCGCGCTCCTCAAGAAATGTCCAAACTCCAGAGGCACGAACGGGGAGAGATCAATGCAAGTGGTGGCTTTCTTCGGCGGTGAGGAACCGGCCGGAGCTTGATGGGAGGGGTCGTTGCTCTTGGCGGTAGTGCGTATCGTGAAAGGTGATCCGCCCCGGGCGGTGGCTGGGGAACCGTGCGGGGCAGGCAATCGAACAGGAAATCGGGACGCGTTGTCGGGCACTGCCTCCGTGTAGCGCAGACTTCCAAGTCTGCTGTATCGCGGGATTCCAAACCCGCGGACGGTCCGTCCGCCCGCGACGCCACGGCTTGTCGCACACGCCCCGAACACCGCGGCCCCTGCCGATTTGGAAATCGGCGATACAGCGGGTTTGAAAAACGGCGCTACGGGCGCAGTGCATGGATCCGCCCCGCGCTGGCTTCCTCGCTCGCAAAAACTCTTTCTGGAAACGAAGCGCCGCGCCGCTAAGGTCCGCCGCCACGGCGCGTAGCAGCACGCGGCGGATTATTTTTATGAGCAAAAAATTTCAGGTGGTGATCACGGATTTCCTCAAGGACGCGTTGGAGCCGGAGCAGAAGGTGCTCGGGGACATCGCGGACATCGTGGCGCTGGATGCGCACGACGAAGCGGAGCTCGTGGGCCAGATCGAGCATGCCGACGCGGTGATCCTGTATCACAACCTCGCGTTGTCGGCGAAGACGGTGGGCGCGCTGAAGCAATGCCGCATCATCGTGCGCGGCGGCGTGGGTTACGACAACGTGGACTGGCGGCTGGCGCGGCAGATGGGCATTCCGGTGACGAACGTGCCGGACTACGGCACCGAGGAGGTCGCGGATTCGGCCATCGGCATGATGCTGTCGCTGACGCGCGGGATTGCCTTGATGAACTCGCGGCTGCGCGCGGCGGAGGGTCCGTGGATGTATTGGCAGGCCGTGCCGCTGGAACGGCATCGCGGCAAGACCATCGGCCTCATCGGCCTCGGGCGCATCGGCACGGCGACGGCGTTGCGGGCGCAGGCGCTGGGGATGGATGTGGCGTATTACGATCCGTATCGCGACGACGGCTACGACAAGGCGCTGGGCGTGCGGCGCGTCGAGAAGCTGGATGATCTCCTCGCGCAGTCGTGGGTGGTGAGTCTGCACTGTCCCCTCACGGACGAGAACCGCCGCATGATCCACGCGGGTACGGTGGCCAAAATGCCGCGCGGCTCGTACCTCGTGAACACCGCGCGCGGTGGCCTGATCGATGTGGCGTGCATTCCGCCGGCGATTGAATCTGGCCAGCTCGCGGGCGCGGCGATCGACGTGCTGCCGGACGAGCCGCCGTCGCCGGATAATCCGCTGATCAAGGCGTGGCGCGATCCCAAGCACCCGGCGCATCACCGAGTGCTCGTGAATCCGCACGCAGCGTTTTACTGCGAACAGGGGCTGATGGAGATGCGGGTAAAGGGCGCGCAGTCGGTAAGGCGGGCGCTGCTCGGGGAGCGGTTGCGGAATGTGGTGAACTAAGGGGCGGGGACAGCTTGTCCCCGCAGAATAAGAGTGGGGACGAGCCGTCCCCACCCCGAGGGACAGGGCGCGCGGCGTTTCATCACGCCTGAACTGCGATTGAGCGGGGATTTGTTCGTCACCGCCGCGCGATGCTCGGGGTACCGCAGGCGTCCCCGCCTGCGAGTTCGGGCGGCGTCTCGCCGCCCGCACCGACTCGGGGCGGGACGCCCC
>BJHT01000418.1 GCA_014193395.1 Verrucomicrobiota bacterium | reverse complement strand
AGCCGCTCGTGTCGCTCGAGAAGCACCGCGATGTCATCACGCCCATCAGCGGGCTGCATCATCCCAACGGCCTCGGTCATCATCACAACTGCCAGAGCATTTGGCTCACGGGCGGGAAGATCGGGCAGTCGGTGCGCAACACCATTTCCGTGGACCAGCTCATGGCGCAGGTGACCGCGCCCATCACGCGCTATTCCTCGCTGGAGTTGAGCAACCAAGGCGGTTCGCTGGCGGTGAATCCCGATGGCATTCAGTTGCCGGCGACGTTCAGCCCTGGGCTGGCGTTCCGCGAATTGTTTGAGGATCCCAAGGGCGGCATCGCCAAACAACGCCGTGGCTATCAGCGGCGCGGCAGCATCATTGACGCGGTCCTCGACGAGGCGCGCAGCCTCAGCGGCCAGCTTGGCAACGAGGACAAGGGCCGGTTGGAGCAATACCTCACCGCCGTGCGCGAGGTGGAAATCCGCACCGGGCGGGCCGACAAATGGCTCGATACACCGCGCCCGAAGATCGAGCCGTCGATTCACTCGAAGCTCAACCGCGACATCTCGCTCCAGATGCTCGGGGATTATCTCCGCACGATGTATGACATCATCGTGCTGGCGTTCCAGACGGACATGACGCGCGTGGCCACCCTCGTCACCGGCACGGAAGGCCAGGGGCCGGCCGTGCCTGAGATCGGCATCAAGCAAGACCGCCACTCGCTCTCGCATCACAACGGCAACCCCGACCTGATGCGGCAACTCATGGAGAGCGATGCGTTCAACATCGCGCAATTCAGCTATTTCATCGGCCGCTTGAAGGAGGTCTCCGACGCGGACGGCCCGCTCATCAACACCACGATGGCGCTCTACGGCAGCGGCATGGCTTACGGTCACAGCCACGGCAACGCGAGTCTGCCGCTCATTCTCGCCGGTGGCACCAAGCTCGGACTCAAGCACGGCCGGCATGTGGACTTCAACCGCGTCCCCGAATTCCAAGGCTACGACAAGCACCCGGCCATCCACTTCAAGCCTGTGAACGAAAAGGCGCGCCTGAGCAACCTGCTGCTCACCATGGCGCAGAAGATGGACGTGAAGACCGACAAGTTCGCCGACAGCCTCGGCATCCTTTCGGAGGTGACGGCGTGAGGCGCGGAAACTGCGGTGCGCCTTGGGCGCTGATGGTGGTTGCCTGTTTGGTTGCAGACTTCGCGCGCAGTGATGCGTCCGCCGCCGATGCGCCGACCAAGGCTTTCTTCGCCGAGCACTGCGTCCGCTGCCACGGCGAGAAGCAGCAGAAGGGCGAGTTCCGCGTGGACAAGCTGCCGACGGACTTCAATGAAATCGGCAATGCCCAGCGCTGGGCCGAGGTTTTGTTCCGCATCAACTCCGGCGAGATGCCGCCGAAGAAAGAACCGCAGCCGAAGGCGTCCGAGCTGGGCCAGGTCGCCGACTGGATTTCCACACGCATCAAGGAAGGCGAAGCCGTGCGCATGGCCAAGCGCAGTCCGGTGGCGCACTACCGCCTCAGTCGCGAGGAATACGGCCACACGGTTTACGACCTGCTCGGCGTTTACTTCGATGTCGATGCCCCCGGCGCGTTCAACGAAGACCCGCGCTGGCACGGCTTCGAGCGCATCGGCTCCATGCTCTCGCTCTCGCCGTCGCACGTGGACCGCTACTTCAAGGCCGCCGAGACCGTGCTCGACCGCGCCTTCCCCGAGTCGCCGACGAAGGCGAGCAAGGGCCGCAGCGAAGCTCCGACTGGCAGCCGCTGGCTGATCGCCCCCGGCCATCGTCGCGGCAACCTCCGCGCCACCGCGCCGGGCCTGTATCGCATCCGCGTCCAGCTCAGCGCCGTGCCATCGTTCAAGGGCCGCCTGCCGCATCTGGCCGTCTGGCACAACGGCCTGAAGCGCTCCATCATTGGCCAGGACGTGCAGGCACCCGAAGACAAGCCCACCGTGGTCGAGATCGAAACCTTCCTCCCCGAAGGCGGCTTGGACTTGCTGAACGAAACGCCCGGCATGCTTTCCGACGGCCAGACGCCGAACATCAGCGTCATGCCGTTCAGCAGTCTCGCCGACCTCAAGAACGTCACGCCGAAATCCTACAAACTGCTCGACGAACAGGGCCGCTCAATCTTTCCGCTGCTCATCGTGGACTGGGTGGAATGGGAAGGCCCGATTCTCACCGAGGCCGACCAGAAGAAACGCGACGGCTTCTTCCCTACCAAGCCCGGCGACCTCGCCGAAGCCCGCGAGTGCCTTAAACGCTTCGCCGCGCGTGCGTGGCGGCGGCCGGTCGTGGATGCGGACCTCGAACGCTTCATGAAGGTCATCGCCGGCGAACTGGCGGCCGGCGAAAAGTTCCGCTCGGCCTACCTCGCGGGCATGGTCGGCGTGCTCACGGCGAAGAATTTTTATTACCTCGAAGAAGGCTCGGCCAAGCAGCGCCGCGACCAGGTCAACGACTGGGAGCTCGCCTCGCGCCTGTCTTATTTCCTGTGGGGTTCGCTGCCCGACGCCGAACTGTCCGCCGCCGCGCAGGCGGGCAAGCTGCATGAGCCTGCGGTGCTGCGGGCGCAGGTCGCGCGGCTGTTTGCCGACCCGAAAATCAAACGCTTCACCGACGCCTTCCCCAAGCAATGGCTCCAGCTCCACAAGGTCGGCGTCTTCCCGCCGGACCCCGAGCTGTATCCCGACTACGACAAGTGGCTGGAGAAAAGCATGGTGCTCGAGTCAGTCAGCTACTTCTCCGAGGTCTTCACGCGAAACCTGTCGCTGCGAGAATTCCTCAGCTCCGAATGGACGATGCTGAACTCCCGGCTCGCGATGCACTATCAACTGCCGCCGCCGAAAGCGTCGTCATTCGAGCGCGTCGCGTTGCGGCCCGACGATCATCGCGGCGGCCTGCTCACGCACGCGGGCGTGCTCATGCTCACCTCCGACGGCACGCGGCACCGGCCCGTGCATCGCGGCGTGTGGGTCTCGGAAGCAGTTTTCGCGAAGACGCCACCGCCACCGCCGCCCAACGTCGAGCCGCTCGAACCCACGCCCGGCAACAAGCCCAAGTCCACCATCCGCCAGCAGCTCGAAGCCCACGCCACGCACGCCAACTGCGCCGCCTGCCACCAGCGCATCGACCCGCTGGGCTTTGCGTTCGACAACTTCGACGCCCTCGGCCGCTGGCGAACCGAGGAAGTCATGCCCACCGGCAAAGGGGCAAATCCCCCGGTGAACGCGAGCGGCAAGCTCCCCGACGGCCGCGCCTACGACGGCCCGGACGCCTTCAAACAACTGCTCGTGCAAGACCTCGACCGCTTCGCCGAAGCCTTCGTCGAGCAACTAGCCACCTTCGCCCTGCGCCGCGCGATGACCACCGACGACGCGGCGGCGCTCAAAGCCATCGCACGCGACTGCAAGGCGGAAGGCTATCGGCTGAAGCCGGCGATCGAGCGGTTGGTGTTGTCCGACCTTTTCCAGAAACGCTAGGCAGGTTCTCAGCACGCTGACACATGAAACTTCTCCGCCACTTCGGCCTAATCGCCGCTCTGTCATCGCTCGCGCTCATCTCATCCGCCGCCGACCACATCCCGCAGCCCGGACAGTTTCCGCCGCCCGGCTCCGGCCATTATCTCTCGGGCGAGATTGTGCAACTTGATCCCGCCCTTCGGCGCGGCGCGTTGCGCATCGATGGCAATGAGCCGCACGACCGCTACCAATCCGGCGCGCTGCACTCCTTCGCGCTGCTGCCGTATGCGATGTGCTGGTTCAACGGGGCGCCCGCCGAGTTGCGCGACCTGCCCATCGGCACGCACGTCCACGGCTACTTCTTCGTGCCGCCGCCGGGTGAGGAGAACACGGTTCCGCCGCTGCCAAAACACCAAGAGAAATACACCATCAAATACAACCACGCCCTCTCGCTCGAGGACGACTTCAGCTTCTACCAGCGGCGCGGGCAGGCGTGGAAAGTCGTCTCGGTGGACGAAGCCAAGGGCAAGATCAACGTCGCTCCGACCGGCACGATGGCCAAAGACGGCATCACCAAGCCCTACATCTTCGACATCGACAACGTCACGCGCGTCTGGCGCGGTCGCACGCTCGTCGAGCTGAAGGACGTCGCACCCGACACCACGGTCCAGCTCAACCTCACGTGGTCACAAGGCTGGCGCGACAAGGAGTTCACCGTCTCCGACATCTGGCTCGACGACGCGGCCCGCGCGGCGGCCACCGAACTTCAGCGTCGTCGGCACGTGCTCTACCAGCGCCAACGCTGGCTCCCCGGTTGGATTGATGCCGTCGAGAACTTCGACTTCGGCGGCGGCATGCTCACCTTCACTCTCTTCGGTCCCATGGACCAATCGCTCTACGACGACCTCAAGAACTCGCAGGACAAAGGCTTCGGCGTGGCGGTCGCCGAGAAAGACCTGCGCACCTGGTTTCACCGCAGCGACAAGAAAATCGGCAAGGTCGTGGAATGGAAAGACACCCCCAACCCGCCGCCCGGCAGCAGCGGCATCCAGGTGCGCATGAAGTTCACCGAACTTCTCGACGGCTACCGCCCCGGCCGCATCATCCGCGTGAAAAGCGACCTGTGGAAGTTCGTGACCATCCCCACCGAGGAGCGGGTGAAGTCGCTGGAGGATCGGTAGAACCGCCGTTGTCGCCCAGCTCCCACTGCGCGGCCCCCCAAATACGCTCTCGCTAAAAGCTGCGTAGGCTCCGAAACGAGGCGCTTTACTACCGCCACCGACGCGGCACGCAGTCGCCGCACCGGCGGCCCCCGCCGGCAGCCGCGCCGAGTTCTCGACCCGAGGCTCCCAGCACGCAGGTCGGCGATTCCGCCGGTGCTCCAGCCGGAGCCAAATCCGAGGACAAAAAAACTTTTGGCATTCACCGCCAATGAGGTGGAAATTTCGCCATCACCATTTGGCTGCGTCGCCAAAAAAATGTTCCGCCACCCCCGTCCGATCCACTCCCGTCAACCCAATGCCCCCATGAAAACACTCCTCTCACTCCTCCTCCTGGCCGCCGTGAGTTTCGCCGCGCCCGCTCTCGCTCAATCCGGCGCGTTCACCTACGAGGGCCGCCTCGCCGAGCACGACGCTCCCGCCAACGGCACCTACGAACTTGAATTCACGCTCTGGGACAGCGCCAGCGGCGGCCAGCCCGTGACGGCGGCCACGTTGGGAACACCCGGCGGTATCACCGTCACGGCCGGCCGCTTCGCCGTCGTGCTCGACTTCGGCGCCGGCGCGCTCAACGGCCAGCCGCGCTGGATTGAACTGGCCGTGCGCGCCCGTGGCAGCACCGCCCCGTTCACCGTAATCGCGCCCCGCCAGAGCCTGCCCGTGGCCCCGTACGCCGTGTTCGCCACCGTGGCCGGCGGTGCGGCCGACGGCACCATTCACACCGCCGCCCTCGCCGCCAACGCCGTCACCGCGCCCAAGATCGCGGCCGGACAAGTCGTCAAGGGCATCAACAATCTCCAGGACGCTGTGACCCTCCAGGCCGGCCCGAATGTCCGGCTCAACACCCGCGGCAACACGATCACCATTTCCGCCCCGGCCGCGCCGGACACCAACCAGCCCGCCTGGAGCCTGACCGGCAACGCCGGCACCGACGCCACCAATTTCCTCGGCACCACGGACGGCCAGCCGCTGGAACTGCGCGTCAACAACACGCGCGCGTTGCGTCTCGAGTTGAACGCCCTGGGCCGGCC
>BJHT01000417.1 GCA_014193395.1 Verrucomicrobiota bacterium | reverse complement strand
GCAACGTGACGGTGACAATGGCCGAGTCGCTGCGCACGGTTTCGAGGTGCGTGTGCAACATGCGAAAGAGCACGTCGGGCTGGCGCGTCGGCTGCGGCACGCGGAGGCGGCGTTCGAGCGGATCGCCGGATTCGAGGCCGAGCCGGAGCACGAGCTGGCCCGCGACTTTGCCGCAGGTTTCGAGGCGCGGCGCGAGTTGATCGACAAAGCGACGCAGGAGAAAAAGCAACGGCTCGAGGGTCTCGACGGCGTCCTCGAACTCGAAGGTCTCGGCGAATTCCTCGGCCGGACGAACGATGTTCAGCGGTCGGCTGGCCGTAGGCGAGGCGGCGGCGAAGAGCGCGAGGGCTTCGAGGCCGAGGCGGTCCATCACGGCGTTTTGTCCGAGCGCGAGCAGTTCGCCGACCGTCGGGATGCCCCATTTTTTCAGGATGTCCGTGACATCGGTGGAAGGTTCGAGCGCGGCAACGGGCAGCGACGCGATGAAGGCGGCGGGATCGGTGACGATGTAGATGGCGGCCGGCGGCTCCGGAGCGCGGGCGTCCCCGCCCGCAGCAGCGTCGGTCTCGCGGAGGCGCTGGGGATTTTTCAACGTCGTCGGCGAGACGTTGCCGCTGCGGCCCAGAGGGCCGCGCTCCGGGGCTGCGGTCGGCCGCTCGGGCGTTGGCAGACTTACTGCCGCTCCCCACCGCGCCGCGTGGCGTGCGAGATTCGGCGTGGGCGCGAGGCCGATGCGCGCGCGCAACTGGAAAACCGCGAGGCTGTCGCGCAGCCGCGTGGCCCAGCGTGTGAGGATTTCGGGCGCGGCATTTTTCAATTCTGCGAGGCCGCGGAGATCGAGCGTGGCCAAGCCGGGCGCGGTGTTTTCGAGATGCGGCGAAAAGCCGTAGGCACCTTGCAGGAGCGCGTCGGTGGCGCTGCGTTCGTGCGCGGGCGAGCGATGGCGGATAACCACGTCGCGGCAGCGTGCGAGCGCTTGCGTCGGGGTCAGCCCCGGCGTGATGCCGGCGGCGCGCGCAGCCGCGGTGGCGTCGCAAACGCGCGGCGTGCTCAGCGCGGGATCGACAAGCGCGACGGCCTTGTCCCACAGCTCCGGCTCGTGGCGCAGCGCGGCTTGCAGCGGGAACTGCGGGATTTCAATCGCGGCGAACATGGCGGGGGTTCAGGGGTGGGGCGGAGCGGTATTGAAGCAAATCGGCGCGGCTCCTTTGCGGGTTGCCCGCCTTGACTTCATTTCCCCAAGCTGATTCCTTTCCCACCGTGTTGAGCGACATGACATCGGTGCAAAGTTTCTTCTGGGGCGCGGCTTCCGTTCTGAATCTTTCGGGAGAGTCGCCATCACCAAAATACCTTCACCGCCGGGACGAAGACGCCATTCGCGGCGACTTTGAACGAGTGGGTTTCTGGCTCCAGCACGCGATGGCGCAGGAGCCAGTCGAGGTTGAGGTCGAGCCTGCCCAGCCGGTCCTGTCGGGCATTTCTGAGTGAGCCAGCCATCCCATCCGCAGCCGCCCAAGCGGACGATCAAGGTCGCCGCCGTCTCGACGTACTCAGGGCCAATACCACCTCCAGAGGTGCTCGGCGGATACGAGCAGGCGTTACCGGGTTGTGCGGAACGAATCGTCGCCATGGCCGAGCGAGAGCAGCAGCACCGACATGCTTTGGAGCAGGCGGACTTTTCCACCCGATCGAACCTGGCACGCTGGGGACAGCGGATGGCCTTTTTCCTTGGAGCCACTGGCATGATCGGCGGTTTGCTCCTGGCTGGATTCGACAAGAGCTTGGTTGGATTGGCGGCGTTCTTCACGAGTTTGGCGACTTTGGTCGGGGTTTACGTGTACACCCAGCGCAAGGCGAGAGAGTAGCTGCACGCGCAATCTGGCGGTCTTCAGGTGCTACTTCGGCAGCCGCTTCTTCGGTTTTCAAAACTCCTGTTTTCATTCGTAGCGGCTCCCTTTTCATCCCGCTTGCGCCAGGCGCGGTTCGGCGAGCTGCGGTGTGGCGCGGAGGAGTTCGAAGCGCAATTGCGCCAGGCTGTTTTCCGACGGCGCGGCCAGGGCGTGGGCATCGAGGCCGCCGCGGACCTCGACGCGGGCGGCGACGCCGCTGGCCAGCGCAAAGGGCGTGATGAGAAGCACCGTGGGCTGATGTTGCGCGAGCAGACGGCGGAAGCGGAACCAGACGGTGCTGGAGATTTTCCGCAACTCGCGCGCGGCGTTGAGTTTCAGGTCGAGCACGATGAGCGGGAAATTCGCGTCGCGCAGAAGGAGGTCGGTGGCTTGCAGCGCCTCGGTGGCGCGGTGGCAGCGAACCCAGAGCAGGCGCGCGAGGGCCGCGGGTTCGGGGGCGTCCACGTCGAAACTGTCCGCGCCGTCCACGAGCGCGAGGAACTGGCCGTCGGCGGCGACCTGGCGGATCAGCGCGTGGAGAATTTGGGCGGTGCCGGAGCCGGTGCCCTGGCCGACGAGTTCGGTGAATTCACCGCGCGGCAGCCCGCCGCCAAGCAGCGCATCGAGGCCGGGCACGCCGGTGGCCAGCGCGTGCGCGGGCGTGGTCGCCACGGCCCGGGGCGCGTGCGGGAAACGCTCCGCCAGCAACTGGCGCAGTTCGATGATTTTGGCCGACGCACTCATGTTTCCGATGATCCGGTTTCCGTTGGTTGACCCGCGGGAGGGCCAACGTAGCCCTTCGCGAATCACTGAAAACGGAAATAATGCGGCACGCATACTGGCACAGGGGGTGGGTCATCTACGGGGCAAGGGGTAAAATATTTTTCGCGACCGGACGACCCGCGGCGATGGCGGTGATGGCGCGCCGGCAAGTGCGAAAACGCGGCGCTGACGTGAGGCAAGCCCGATCGCCGAGACTGATTGGGCAGGGGAATTTTGGGCAGAGGAATGGAGGCAAAGGAATGGGAAAGGGGAAACTTTTTGTCTTCATTCCTTTGCCTCCATTCCTTTGCTCTCAATTCCCCTGCCCTGTTTCGATGCGGGGGAATCCGCCTCCTCACGTCGGCGGCTACCGGCTTGCACGGCCCGTTTGACATGCCCCGCTCCCCCGCTAGCCTGCCGCGGCAATCAGCCACCACCCATTATGAACCGACTACGCCTCGCTCTTTTCGCCCCGGCCTGCGCCCTCGCCTGCGCCTTGGGATTCCACGTCACCGCGACCACCGCGACGGCCGCAGATCTCCCGTTCGCCAAACGCCCGAACATCGTGCTCGTGATGACCGACGATCAGGGCTACGGCGACCTCGCCTGCCACGGCAATCCGATCATCAAGACGCCGCACATCGACCGCTTCCACGCCGAGGCCGTGCGCTTCACCGATTTCCATGTCAGCCCGACGTGCTCGCCGACGCGCTCGGCGCTGATGACCGGCCGGCATGAGTTTCGCAATGGCATCACGCACACGATTCTCGAGCGCGAGCGGATGACGCTGAAGGCCACGACCATCGCTCAGGTGCTCAAGTCCGCGGGCTATGCGACGGGCATTTTCGGCAAGTGGCATCTCGGCGACGAAGCGCCGTATCAGCCCGACCAGCGCGGGTTTGATGAGGTGTTCATCCACGGCGCGGGCGGCATCGGGCAGTCGTATCCGGGCAGTTGCGGCGATGCGCCGGGCAACAAGTACTTCGATCCCGCGATCCTCCACAACCGCGTGTTCGAGAAAACCAAGGGCTACTGCACGGATGTTTTCTTCGGCCAGGCGACCAAATGGATCGCGGAGAAACGCCAGGCGGGCACGCCTTTCTTCGCCTACATCACGCCCAACGCCCCGCACGGTCCGCTCGATTGCCCCCCGGATTACGAGCAGATGTACACGGGCAAGGTGCCGCCGCAGGTCGCCAAGTTTTACGGGATGATCTCGAACATCGATGACAACTTCGGCCGCCTGCTCGCGCGCCTGAAGGAGCTGGACATTGAACGCGACACGCTCGTGATCTTCATGACCGACAATGGCACCGCCACCGGTGCTGCGACGTTCAACGCCGGCATGCGCGGCCAGAAGGGCACGCCCTACAACGGCGGCACGCGCGTCCCGGCGCTGTGGCGCTGGCCCGCGGCGTTCAAGGGCGGCGTGGACATCGACGCGCTGACGGCGCACATCGACATTTTTCCGACCTTCACGGAACTCAGCGGCGCGACGCTCACGGACGCGGCGCGGCAGCAATTCTCCGGCCGCAGCCTCGTGCCGCTGCTGCGCGACCCGAAGGCGGCGTGGGCGGATCGCATCCTCTTCACGCACGTCGGACGCTGGGAACGCGGCCAGGCGGCGGCGGCGAAATACGCCGCGTGCAGCATCCGCAACACCCGCTACAACCTCGTCAATGCCTCGCGTCAGGCCGAGAAATGGGAACTGCACGACCTCAAGGCCGATCCCGGCGAGAAGAACAATCTCGCCGCCGAACGCCCCGAGGTCGTGCGCGAACTCAAGGCCGCCTACGACCGCTGGTGGGAGGAAACGCAGCCCTATCTGGTCAACGAAGATGCCGTCGGGCCGAAGGTGAATCCCTTCAAGGAACTGTATTGGAAACAATTCGGCGGCGGCCCCGGGCCGGATGACATCAAGCCCGCCAACGAACAACCGAAGCGCAGGAAGAAGACGTGAAAGCGGGCGCTGATTGTGGAGTGCGGGGACTTGTCCCCGCTTTTTCGAGGCGACTGGTCGCCGTCGAACTGCGGCAGGCGTGGGTGAGCAATGGAGCCACCACGGCTCGCGCCAGCAGGGGCGCGCTGGCGAGAGCGGAGACGCGCGGAGGTTCGACGGCGACAAGTCGCCTGCGCGAAAGCGGGGACAAGTCCCCGCACTCCAAACTCCGGCGTCGCGAACGCGTCTGCTCCATTCCCTCCGTCGCTAAAGATTTCTAATTCCACCAACCCTGAACCCACCCACTCCCATGAATCGCCGCACTTATCTCAAAACCGCCGGGGCCTCGGCTCTGCTGACCGTGGCCGCGCCCTTCATTCTCCGTCGCGCGACTGCCGCTGCCGCACCTGCGCCGCCGACTGCGCCCGTGGCCGCGCCCGCCGGGCCGTTCCGCGTCCACGATTGGAAACGCGACGCGCGCAATCCCGTTCTTCCCAACGGCGGCGGCGCGTTCGATGTCGGCTGCTGCATGAACCCGTTCGTCGTCATCCGCGACGGCGAGTATTGGCTCTTCTACGCCGGTGCCGACAAAAGCGGCGCGCGGCGCATCTGCCTGGCGACCTGCCCGATCGACGACGTGGCTAAATGGAAACGCCACGGCCCGCTGTTCGAGCGCGGTGGGAAAGGATCGTTCGACGAGACGTGGTGCGTGCTGCCGTGCCTGCATCGCATCGGCGGCAAGTGGCATCTCTACTACACCGGCCGCAGCGCGAGCGGCGGGGGCCTCCAGGCTTTTCGCGGCATCGGCCTGGCGGTGAGCGATGACCTGTTGAATTGGAAGAAAACTTCGGACGAACCGATTCTGCTCGGCGATGGTTTCGAGCAATGGCCGAACAATCGCGGCATCGCGGGCGGCGGACCAATTCAGGAAATTCCCCAACCCGACGGCCGCATCCTCTACCGGATGAACTACACGCTGGCCAACGGCGTGCCCGGCAAGGAACTCGCCGTCAACCAGGCCAAGCAATCCGTCATCGCGCACTCGTACGACGGACTGCGCTGGACTGACAAACGCCACGTCCTTGGCCCGCGGCCCGACGCGGATTACGAGAACGCTGCGACCATCGCTCTCAATCCGTGGAAAACGAAA
>BJHT01000416.1 GCA_014193395.1 Verrucomicrobiota bacterium | reverse complement strand
CATGCACTGGACCGAAGTCGGTGCCGAAAACATCCTGGCGCTGCGCTGCGCCCTGAAGAGCCATCGCTGGGACGAATGCTGGGAGCAGATCAACCACTCCCGGCAATTTCAGACCCAGCTCGCCGCGTGACCGCCCGCGGTGGTTACAAATTCGTCACACACCCCTCTAAGAAGGCTGGTGAATATTTAGCTTGCAATTCTGCGGCTTTTAGGACGGTTATGCTGGGGCGAATGAGATAGGCACGGGTGGGACGTTTTGATCCCATCCAAGGAAGGGTTTCGGAAGCCTTGGACACGATCTTAAGTCAGTAAATTTGGATAGAGTCGCACCCTTCCTGCGGGCTCATTGTTTTGCAATCAGACCGCAACTCTATTCTCACACTCCCGAATTGGCAATATTTGGGCACTTAACAAGTCGGTGATTAAAGTATGCCTATCAAGGTGCTATATCTGCACGCGTTCGGTAACTCCATTGATGGTTCTATCCTTAGTTTGTTGCACCTGATTAAGTCCTTCAAAGCAGGTGAAGTATGGGCGCGTGTAATCTGTCCGCCCGGAAGGGTGGCAGAGTTTCTCCAAGCCAACGGCGTCGAGTGGAGGCGGCTCCCTGCTGTGTCGTTGCTGTTAAGTTCAGCGGGGATTCCAATGCGTGGATTCCGCCGGCTTGACGTGATGCGGGCGTTATGGAACACGCGCCATGGTGGAGTAATCCGAAGGTTGATCTATGAATGGAAGCCCCATTTAGTGCACTTGAATGAGCGGGGCATGTTGCATGCGGCCTACATTGTTGACCAGCTTGGAGTGCCGGTGATCATGCATGCGCGCAATGTCGCAGATCCCCGCAACGAAATGGTGCATGGATATTCTATCCGGTTAATCAATCGGCATGTCACTTTTACGATAGCGATCGACGAGAGTGTCCGTAGTTCCCTGCGCGGAATAACGCATTGCGAGGTTGTTTACAATCCCCTGCCCGATTCGCTGGTGTCTGCGAATGCCCTATGCCTAGATGAGATGCGTCGAAATCGGCGTGGGACCGAAATTAGAGTCACCTATTTGGCGACTCTAAGTGCTTGCAAAGGTGTTTGGGATTTGGTGGAGGCAGCTGATCGACTGCGGAATCATTCGCGGATTCGATTTTCGTTAGCGGGCTGCAACAGTCGGTCGGCGGCTTTCCATAATTCCATTATAGGTCGTTGTGCCCGTCTCTTCGGATTGGCTGCCGACGTTGAGAGGGAGTTGCGAGATACAATATGTCATCGTCGTTTAGATAATATTGACCTGCTAGGACGTGTGGATGACGTTCAAGCCTTGTTAGCAAAGACTGATGTCTTGGTTTTTCCAAGTCACCTGAATGGGCCGGGGCGTGCGGTGTTTGAAGCTGGTGTGATGAGGATTCCCTCAATTGTTGCGATGAAGGATACGGTCGAGGATGTGATTGAGGACGGTGTTACCGGCCTAATTGTTCCCGAGCGCGACCCCGTCGCCCTTGCGGCAGCCATCCAGCGCCTGGCGGATGATCCCGCGCTGCGGGGGCGCATGGGGGCCACGGCGCAGGAGCGGTATCTGCGGCAGTTTGATCCGCGCCGCGCCGCGGCCGCGGTGTTGGGGATCTATCAGCGGGTGTTGCGTGATCGGTCCCGGCGTGCTGTTGCGTGAAACCTCAACTGCCCGGGCCGGGGGCCAAGGTCGTCTTGTTTTCGGAGGTGTTCCATCCGGACACCACTTCGACCGCCTACTACATGACCGAAATCGCACGTGGACTCGCCGTCGAGTTTCCGGTGTCGGCGATCACTGCCACGGCTGGTGCGGCGGGGGAACAGCTCGGTTCAATCCGGATTCATCGCTGCGCGGTTGGTGGGGCGGGGCAGCGCCGACTGTGGCTGCGAGGAGTGAAGTCCCTGATATTCTGCCTCGAAGCGTTCTGGCGTGGGCTTTGGGTGGTCCGGCGGGGTGACGTTGTCTTTACCGTCACCAACCCGCCGGTGCTTCCTTACTTCG
Source organism: Verrucomicrobiota bacterium (assembly GCA_014193395.1). GTDB lineage: Bacteria > Verrucomicrobiota > Verrucomicrobiia > Limisphaerales > BJHT01 > BJHT01. The sequence continues at coordinate 3,759 of BJHT01000416.1, read as the reverse complement.
CCTGCTGCTCGCGCGTTGCAAATGCGCCCGGCTCGTGTTGTTGGTCCATGATGTTTATCCCGAGGTGCTCGCGGCGGCGGGCATCCTGCGGCGGGGCACGTCAGCCTATGAGATTTTGGCGGCGGCTTCGCGTTTTCTGCTCCGGCGCTGCCAGCGGATAATCACCTTGGGTCGGGATATGCGGAGTCTGTTCTGGAACAAGGGATGTGCGCCGGCGCAACTCGCGCTGATTCCCAACTGGGCGGAAAACGAACTTGTTCACGAACTGTCAAAGCGGGAGAACAAATGGCTGGCCAGACTTCGACTGACGGATTCGTTTGTCGTTCTCTATGCCGGGAACTCCGGTCGCACCCATGACGTGGAGGTGATACTGGGTGCCGCCCGGCTCCTGAGGACGGAGAGTTCGCTGCACTTTCTCATCGCCGGATTCGGAGGTCGCATGGCGGAACTAGAGGCGACCGTCCGCCGGGAATCACTGGAGAACATCTCGGTGGAACCGTTTGCCTTTCCGCGGAGTGAACAGGTGCAGACCCTTTCGGCTGGTGACATCGCCCTGATTACGTTTGTGCCCGGCATGGCCGGTGTGTCGGTGCCCAGCCGCATGTATAACATCATGGCGGCCGGTCGCCCGATTATTGCCGTCGCCGATGCCGAGTCGGAGTTGGCACGCGTCGTGGTGGAGGAAGCGATTGGGTGGTTGGTGCCACCGGGCGACGCGCGTGGCCTGGCGGATGCCGTTCTGGAAGCCCGTAAGAATCCCGACCGGGTTACCCAGATGGGTGCCCGCGCGGCCCGGACGGCGCGGGAAAAGTATTCCTTGGACTTGGCGTTGGAGCGTTATCGAGCCGCCGTAAGATCAGTGATTGCCAGTTAGAATCGATCCAATGCAGCACGTCGTCGTCACGGGGGCTTCGGGTTGGTTGGGCAGCCGGATTTGCGCCGCCTTGGAGCGCGACGGAGAGACGGTCCGGCGGGTTGTCCGTCAGCAGGGTGTCGCTGGTGAATTCGGCTGGGATTTCGGCCGCAGCGACGCGCTGGGTCCATTGGTGGCGTTCCTGCGGGGCAGTGACACGATCATTCATTGTGCCGCCCGGGTTCATGTCGGCAACGACGGGGACGCCGCGGCGAAAGCACATCACGCCGTCAACGCGGCAGGCACCCGCCAGTTGGTCCAGGCGGCACGGGAAGCAGGCGTTCAGCGGTTCGTCTTTCTCAGCACCATTGCCGTGTATCACTGGGACGGGCTGTGCCGGCCGGCCACCGAGGATCTCATCGAATCTGGCGAGTCTGCCTACGCAAAATCCAAGCGGGCGGCGGAGCAATTTGTCGCCGAGTCTGGTTTGGATTGGCGCATCGCCCGCCTCGCCACCGTGTTCGGCGAGGGGGACATCGCCAATTTCTTGCGGCTGGCGCGGGCCATCCGTCGTCGTCGCTTTTTTGTGCCGGGCGACGGCGATTCCCGGAAGAGCGTCGTGTCCATCGACCGGGCGGTCGAAATCATCCGGGGGCTGGCGGCGATCCCGGCCCCGCGCCACCGTCTGCTCAATGTCGGCAGCCCCACTCGCCCGACGTTGCGGGAAATCTCGGACGCATTTTCGGACCTCTGCGGCTTCGCCCGCGTTCCGTCGCTAGGACCGGTGGCCAGCCGGTGGCTGGCCCGATTGGGCGATGGCTTGCGCACGGTCGGACTCCCCGCGCCCTACGACAGCGCAACGCTGACGAAGCTCAACACTGACACAATGGTTGCCGTGCAGCGCCAGCAGGAGCTTTTCCCGGACTTGCAGTGGGGAAATTTTCACGACGATTTGCGCCGCCATCGCGACTATTATCTGGCCTCCACCTGAATCGGGGTGGCCGCGCCGCCAAGGCAGCGACCGCCTCGCTAGCCAACCTCGCCAGCCTTGCCGTCAAGCCGCGTTCGCGCGGCTTGTTTTGTTTATGGCGGTCGTCCGAGTCCCCGGTCGGCGCGATCTGGGACAAGGTTTCAATCCAAGATGGCTGACTTCGTGTTGGGACCGCAACTTTGCGGGTGTCGTGACGCTCGCCCCGGTCAGTCTCAGCACCGCCGAGGGATGGGAGTGCAGACTTTGGGGGCAGTTACATGGAATACAAAAGAAAGCGCCCGGGGCCACCCGTATGCTACAAGGGACGATCGTACTACCTCGTGTGGCTGCGCAAGCAGTCCGGTTCGGTCTCGGTGACGACCACCGGAGTCGTTTGCCGCCGCTGTGCCGGGACGAAGACGGTTTCCGCGTAGGTGAAGAATGCCGTCCATAACAGCAGGACACCTCCAGTCAGCGCGAGGCGTTGGGTCACCTCGCATTTCACATAAGCGGCCATGCTGAGCACGACGACGAGCTGCAGCGCCATTTCTGCGCCGGTGACGAATTGGTGACTCTTCCCGGCGCGGATCAATCGTTGGTAGAAATGCTCGCGGTGTGGTGCGTACCAGCGTTCTCCGCGCGCCATCCGCCTCAGCAGGGTTATCCCCGTGTCCAAGATGAAATTGGCGTGAAGCAGTGAGAGCGGAACCATCAGCCACCATCCATTCTTCCCGGCGATCCAGACGGTCAGGACGGCGAGCAGAAATCCGAGCGGCGCACTGCTGACATCACCCATAAACATCCGGGCCGTTGGGAAGTTATGGGGTAGAAAGCCCAGCGCGGCACCGCCGATGACCAACATTGCGAGGGTCGGGGTGTCATTCCAAGTGCCCGATGCCAACCCGGTTATCAAAACCGCTCCCAAGGAAGTCACAACGGCCTGTCCGGCGGCGATGCCATTGATGCCATCCATGAAATTGAAGGCGTTGGTGTAACCCGTGAACCAGAGAAAGCCGATCACGGCCGCCAGCACCGCGGGAATCGGGTAGGTCAGTTCGTAGGATACCGCCAGCGCCGGTGCGGTGGAACGTAGGGCGAACAAAGCCGCCACGGTGGCCAGCGTGTGGCAGAGAAATCGAAGACTCGGTTTAAGGGACTTCCAGTCGTCGGCGAACGACACAACGGCGAGGGTCGCACCCGCTATCAAGATCACCAGCAGGGTCGCATCCAGCCGACGGAAGGCGATGACCCCCAAGCCGAGCACGATTGTTTTCATCACCGCCACCCCACCGCCCCGTACAGTGGGGCGCTGATGGCTGGAGCGTTCGTTGGGAAGGTCGATCATCCCCAGCTTTTTGAGTTCTCGGAATGCCACGACACCCAGCACGTACGACAACAAGGCTGATAGTATAAACAGCATGCAACGTTAAAACGGGCAATTACCCCGATGTGCTAAACTTCATCGGACACATTTCGATCAAAGAGGGTCGTTTGGCGCCCCTTACCCACTTGGGCCAATCAAGCACCCGGCTTCATGTCTGCATTCTCGGATCGACACGCCACCATGAGCACTACCATATCTTTTCGCTATCACAAAAAAATTGATGCAAATGGTAGTGACTGAAATGGATGGCAGCCAACAACCCTCTCAGTTGTCCAACCGGTGGAAAAGTTCGCTGCTGGATGTCAGGTTTTTCGCAGCCTTGCTCGCCCGCTTTGCCCAATCGCCGATCATGGAGGCAGGCCCGCTCCTGTTTCTGCCGTGTTGTCAGCGAGGGCGGCGGGGGGATTTCGCGCAGATATGGGCTGTTTGCCGCCAATGCTGGCAACACGAAACATGCACGGTTTCGCGGTTATCGTCTTGCGGCGGCGGGGGCGGTGGCTAGGTTCCCGCCATGCCGAAACAAACGTGGTATATCGCCGCCATTCTCTCGTT
>BJHT01000415.1 GCA_014193395.1 Verrucomicrobiota bacterium | reverse complement strand
CCCCGCCTCAAGAACAGTCGCCCGCACTCCGACATGAAAAAACTCCTCACCTCCCTCGGCCCGCTCGTCGCCATCTTCGCCCTCGTCACCCTCGCCGTGCCGTCCCCCACCCGCGCCGCCCAACTCGGCGACCCCGCCGCCCCCCTCAAAATCAAGACCTGGATCAAAGGCAACCCCGTCGAAGTCAACAGCGGCAAGGGCATCTACGTGGTCGAATTCTGGGCCACTTGGTGCCCGCCCTGCCGCACCACCATCCCGCACCTCACGGAACTCCAGACCAAGTTCAAAAAACAAGGCGTCACCTTCATCGGCGTCACCGACGAGGACGAGGACGTCGTCAAACCCTTCGTCGAGAAAATGGGCGACAAAATGGACTACGCCGTCGCCTGCGACGACTCCCGCGCCACCTTCACCGGCTACCTCCAGGCCTACGAACAACGCGCCATTCCCTACGCCTTCATCGTCGCCAAATCCGGCGCGGTCATCTGGCACGGCTCGCCGATGGACGGCCTCGCCGAAGCTCTCGAACAAATCGTCGCCGGAAAGTACGACCTCGCCGCCCTCAAACGCGCCCACCGCTTCGCCGCCAACCTCGCCGACTACCAGGAACTCGCCCGCGACAACGACGACCGCGCGCCCGCCAAAGCCCGCCAGCTCCTTGACGACGCCGGCAAAGACCCCGACCTCCTCTGCCAGCTCGCCATCGGCATCGTCGCCGACCTGCGCAACCGCAAGCGCGACTTCGCCTTCGCCCAGAAAGCCATCGCCGCCGCCGAAGCCGCGACCCCCAAACCCACCCACAAAATCCTCCACGCCAAAGCCGTCGTCCTCTTCGAATCCGGCCACCCCGCCGACGCCATCCGCACCGAGAAATCCGCCATCGCCGCCTGCGACGACGACAAAGCCAAAACCTTCTACGAACGCGTCGTTAAATTCTTCGAAGAACGCAAACCCGACTGAACCCTCTGGCAAAGGCTCCGGGGCAAGGGCATTGCGGACAAAGGCATTTGGGCAAAAGGAATGGAGGCAAGGGAATGGAAAAGGGCTGAATTTCCCCCGCTTATTCCTTTGCCCCCATTCCTTTGCCATCTGGGCTTCCCTTCCGCCATCGCCCCGCGCTCCCTCCCCCACTAATCACTAATTACTAATCACTACTTACTCTCCCCTCCCCATGCCCTTCGACTCCTACCGCCACTTCCTCGACGCCCTCGAACGCGCCGGCGAACTCACCCGCATCACCCAACCCCTCGCCACCGAACTCGAGATCACCGAACTCGCCGACCTTGAGATGAAAAAGCCCGGCGGCGGCAAAGCCCTCCTCATCGAGCAACCCACCGTCAACGGCGTCATCTCCCCCTTCCCCGTCGCCATCAACACCCTCGGTTCCCACAAACGCATGGCCTTGTCACTCGGCGTCGCGTCCGTCGATGCCGCCGCCGCCGAACTCGGCGCCCTCATGCGCGCCAAGCCCCCCACCGGCTTCAAAGAAACCCTCCGCCTCCTCGGCACCGCCCTCGACCTCCGCCACGCCAAACCCAAACTCGTCACCTCCGGCCCCTGCCAGGAAGTCATCCACAAATTCTCCGCCCCACCCACCCGCACAGCCCCTTGGCCCCCGGCCCCCCCAATTTCAAATCTCCAATCTCAAATCTCCAATCCCGCTCCCCAGACCCCAGACCCCAGACCCCAGCCCCCCGCGCCACCCACTCTCCTGAATCTACCAATTCTGAAGTGCTGGCCCCTCGACGGCGGCCGCTTCCTCACCCTCCCCTGCGTCGTCACCAAAGATCCCGACACCGGTGACCGCAACCTCGGCATGTATCGCATCCAGATATACGACGACCGAACCACCGGGATGCACTGGCAGCTCCAGAAAGTCGGCGCGCGCCACGGCCGACGTTACTACGAAACCGGCACCCGCATGCCCGTCAGTATCTTCCTCGGCGGCGATCCCGTATTCACCTTCGCCGCCACCGCACCCTTACCCGACGGCTTGGATGAATTCCTACTCGCCGGATACCTAAGAAAGAAATCCGTGGAGTTAGTTAAGTGCCAGACCAATGACTTAGAAGTCCCGGCTAACTCCGACATAGTCATCGAAGGTTACATCGACCCCCTCGAACCCCTCCGCGACGAAGGCCCGTTCGGTGACCACACCGGCTACTACACCCTGCCCGAGCCATATCCCGTCTTCCACATCACCGCCATCACCCACCGCGGAGACGCCGTCTATCCCGCCACCATCGTCGGCATCCCGCCGATGGAAGACTTCTACATCGGCGGCGCGTCCGTGAAACTCTTCCTACCCATCTTCAAGATGAACTTCCCGGAAATCGTGGACATCGCCCTGCCAGCCGAAGGTGTCTTCCACAACCTCGTCTTCGTAAGCATCAAGAAGACCTACCCCATGCAAGCCTACAAAATCATGCACGGCCTCTGGGGCATGGGCCAGATGATGTTCACCAAATACCTCATCGTCGTGGACGCCGATGTAAACGTACACAACACCAGCGAAGTCCTCTTTCACCTCTGCGCCAACACCGACCCGCAACGCGACAGCCTCTTCACCAAAGGCCCCTCCGACGTCCTCGACCACGCCACCAGCGAAATCGCCACCGGCAGCAAACTCGGCATCGACGCCACCAAGAAACTTCCCGGCGAAAGCTTCCACCGCCCCTGGCCGCCACTCATCCAGATGGATGCGGCGGTGAAGGCTAAGGTGGAAAAACTCTTTTGACGGACGTGAACGGAACACACTTAGCCCGAAAAGAAATCTGGAAAGCGCATAGAAAAGCTCAGCTTGAACAGCTCAGCGCGCTAGCCGCAGCAACGGGCGGCAAGTTACTGTCCAAGCGATATACCTCAAACAAATCAAAGCTACGGTGGCGTTGTGAAAAGGGACACGGATCGGTAGCGATTCCGACCAATGTTTGCCGAGGCCACTGGTGTTCGATTTGCGGTAACAATCGGCAAGGAAGGTCGAAAGCACATACGACTGAAATGATGCGAGAAGTTGCCGCTCGAAAAGGTGGCGAATGTTTGTCCGCGGTTCATAGGGACAATCTCACAAAATTACGCTGGCGCTGTCCACATGGTCACGAATGGGAATCTGTCCCGGGAAGCATGGTCGAGGCGGGTGATCACAAAGGAACGTGGTGCCCGATTTGTGCCGGAAGACTTTCAAAAGAGGATGCGTTCAGCGAACTTGCCAAGTTGGCAACAAAGCGAGGCGGCCAGTTGCTATCCACGAAATACCGCGACACACATGGAAAACTTCATTGGCAATGTGCAAAAAGGCATGAGTGGACAGCCATCGCCGACGCGATTAAGAGCGTGTTTGAAAAGTCGCTTGCGCCGCGAGGCTCTGGGCTTGGAGTTCCGCGTTTACGCGGCCCGCTGGCCGGACGACGCCCGAACCGCGTAAACGCGGAACTCCAAACCAGGGTTTTCAAACAGGCACCTACACGACCGCAGCCTTCACGCAGTGAATCGGCGGGAGTGAATCAAAGAGACATTCCCATTTCTCGCCGCCGTCGCGACCCATCCAGAGCTGGCCGGTAGTGGTGCCGAAGTAGAGGGCTGGGGCGGGTAACTCGTCCACGTCCATCCCGTCGCGCAGGACGGTGAAGTAACTGTCTTTCTTGGGCAGACCTTGCGCGAGTTTCGCCCACGAGCTGCCGCCGTTTTCGCTGCGCCAGACCGCCACCGAGCCACCCGGACAGGCGCGCGTCATGGGTTCATGCGGGACGACATAGACGATGTCCGGGTTGTGCGGATGCACGACGATAGGGAAGCCAAAGTCGGAGGGCAGACCCTTGGCGATGGAGCGCCACGACTTACCGTGGTCATCACTGCGCAGCACGCCGATATCGGGCCGCTTGCCTCCGGGGCCTTCCCATTCGGCCCAGCCGCCATGGTTCTGCATGTAGAGTCTGCCGGGCGCATCCTTGTGGCCCGCGATCTTATGGACGCATTGTCCGAACTCAGGGTAGGGATCGGGCGAAAAACCCGCGCCGACACCTTGGTTGGCCGCTGCAAAGGTCTCGCCGCCATCCTCACTCAGATAGTGTCCGCCGGTCGAGATGCCAAGATGCACCCGGCTCCCGTCCCGCAAGATGGTGTGCAGGCATAGCCCGCCGTTGCCCGGCTGCCACTTGCGCGCGTGCTCGTGATTGCTGATGCCGGGAACCAACTCCCAGGAGTCACCACCGTCGCGGCTCCTAAACAGCGAAGCCGGTTCGACGCCACACAGCAGCTCCTTCTTATCCTTGCCTGGTTCGAGCGACCAGATATTGGCCAGCGCGCGACCATCGTCTTTCGGGAAGGCGGGAGCGGACTTGGTCTCCTTGAAACTCTTACCCAGATCAGTCGAACGCAGAACCTTCATGCCGAAGAAGGGACTGCAGCTTGACGCATAGAGTCGCGGCGTGCCTCGGGTGTCAATGAGGGCGGAATAAACGCCCACGCCCTGACCAAATGGACCGCGCAGGGTGAAGCCGCGGCGGCTCTTTGCTGACTCGGCCACGAACAGGCCCTTCTTGGTGCCAATAGATAGGATGATTTTATCGCTCATAATTTAACCTCCAGAGACTGCGGTCATGATGGTGACAACGTCGCCCGCGGCGAGCCGGGTAGCCAACCCGTCGCGGTCGCGCATGTGATGAGTGTTTACAAACAGATTGATGTGCCGGCGCACGGCCCCGGTCTCGTCGCAGATGCTGCGGTGTAATCTCGGATAACGCCGCTCCAGCTCCGCCAGCACAACGTGCAGGTCAGTGGCCGGGATTGAGAGCTCCGCCGCGCCCCGGCAGCAGTCCCGCAACGGGGTGGGTATGCTGACGGCGATCGTCGTGGCGCCGGGTGCCGGGGTGGTGAGTCGCGGAGGCATGGGGCAGGAAGAGATGGTGGCGATGGCACCGGTCGCGAGTTATATGCCCCAGCACCGACCCGAAGATCGCTCCCGTGACGTTGGGCGACCGAGGCGAATGCGTTTATGCACCGGGTTCACTCTCGGGATGCTACGAAGTTCCGAATCGGCGTCAAAACCTTTTGCCGTTTTACTTGGTCTCATCGCGAAAAAGGTTACCGCCCGAGAACGCCTGCTCCCAATTTTAGCCCATGCCGATTTCGGCAACGGAGGCGACGTTGCTTCGCGCGAACCGCTCCGCGGCGACGGCCCGTTCGGCGATGGCACCGGCGACTACACGCTGCCCGAGCCGCATTCCGTCTTCCAACTCATCGCTATCACGTACCGCAAGGACGCCCTTTTAAGCCTGGTTGCGCGGGCGGCACTGCGGAGTTTCGCTGACACGGAAGCATTGACGATCGAGGAAGCGTGGGCTGGTCTGGACCGCTGGGAGGAGCGGGCACTGGCCGGTGAGGAAATCCAAATCGGCCAAGGCGACGCCGTGCTGGAACTGCGCGCGATGCAGCCCACCCAATCCGCTGTCCGGGAACCAATCTCGCCGTGCGATGCGCTGCGGCTGATGCTGGAGGAATCCCTGCTGACATCCGAGCAGGCCGGGCAATATCTGCGCGAAGTACGCGAGGAGCGGCTGGCGGCTGAAACCCTGGGGTTCGGTATAATTCTTCTCGATACCAACTACCTCATTGGATTGCTGGTGAACCTATGAATTACAGTTCAACCACGGATAGGTACGGATTAACACCAATGCCTCTCGGTAATTCCAACGAAGAATCCCAACGGGATTCCGGCCTCCAGCCCAGGGTAGCTCGTTCCTCGCAACCCTGGGCTGGAGGACACAACCCCGTTGGGATTGCTGACAGC
>BJHT01000414.1 GCA_014193395.1 Verrucomicrobiota bacterium | reverse complement strand
TGGGGAGGAAGAGGCGACAAGCTGTCGCCTCCCCGGGGGGCGGGTGGGGGGCGGGGAGAAGCTCCAAGGATAAAGCTCAAAGCTCAAGGGAAGCTGTAAGGGCCAAGCTCCGGCGGCGGCGCGTGGCGATGGGGCCGCGCTCCGTGGGGAGTGGCGGCGGCGTGGGGAGGAAGAGGCGACAAGCTGTCGCCTCCCCGGGGGCGCGGGTGGGCGGGGAGGGGAGAAGCTCCAAGGATAAAGCTCAAAGCTCAAGGGAAGCTGTAAGGGCCAAGCTCCAGCGGCGGCGCATGGCGATGGGGCCGCGCTCCGTGGGGAGTGGCGGCGGCGCGGGGAGCGATTGAGGCGACAAGCTGTCGCCTCCCCCGAGGAAGCGGCGGGGCGGCCCGGCCTGAAGCTTGGGCCTTGCTGCTTCCCTTGAGCTTTGAGCTTTGTCCTTGGCGCTTTTTTTCGCCGGGCCCGGTTGCGAACATTTCTCCGCCCCGCGCTTTGACAGACGGCGCGGGACGGTGTTCCTTCCGGCGCTCGAATTTTAGTATGCGTGCGTTGCTGTACTGGGGGATCTCCCATGGATGCGGTCTGGGGCAGGCGTTTGCCCGGCGTCAGGCCAGCAGGCTTTGGGGGACGCTTGCCCGCAGCGCACTGGTGCTGCTGGCGGGGGTGATGATGGCGGGCGCGCAGGCGATTTTGCCGGAGGGATTTTTTGAGACCCAGGTGCGCGGGCTGACCTCGCCGACGGCGATGGCGGTGGGGCCGAACGGGTGGATTCTGGTGTGTGAACAGAGCGGCACGCTGCGGTTGATTCGGGACGGGGCGTTGCGGACGCAACCGTTTTATCAGGTGGACGCGCAGGCGTTTCAGGAGCGGGGACTGGACGGTGTGCAGTTCGATCCGGGCTTTGCGAGCAACCGCTGGATTTACATTTATTACACCGCCAAAACCCCGACGTTGCACAACCGCCTGAGCCGGATCACGGCGGGGGAAAACAGCGCGGTGGCGGGGTCGGAGGTGGTGCTCATGGATTTGCCGACGCTCGGGGTTTCGGGCTGGCACAACGGCGGCTGCATCGTGTTCGGGCCGGACGACAAATTGTATCTGGGGGTCGGGGACAACAACATCGGCGCGTTGGCGCAGCGGCTGGACACGGTGCTGGGCAAGGTGCTGCGGCTGAATCGCGACGGGACGATTCCGGCGGACAATCCGTTCGCGGCGACGGCGGAGGGCGCGAGCCGCGCGATCTGGGCGCTAGGTTTTCGCAATCCGTTCACGCTGGCGTTTCAGCCGGGGACGGGCCGGTTGTTCGCGAATGATGTCGGGCTGGATACGTGGGAGGAAATCAATGAGGTGGTGCGCGGCGGGAATTACGGCTGGCCGGTTTATGAAGGGCCGGCGAACGATCCGAATTTCAACGCGCCGATTCATGCGTTCCGGCATCCGGCGGATGTGAATGCAAGCAGCGCGATCACGGGCGGCGCGTTTTACAATCCGGCGACGAACCAGTTTCCCGCGGAGTTTGTGGGAAAATATTTTTTCACCGACGGCTTCACGCAGGTCATCAACGTGCTCGATCCGGAGACGCGGGCGGTGACGAATTTTGCGACGTTCCCGCCGTTTCCGCCGAGCGGGCCGGATGTCACGCCGCTCTATCTCACGGTCGCGGCGGACGGCAGCCTTTACTACATCGCGCGCAATCAGCGCGCGCTAAACCGGATTCAGTATGGCGTGTCGCCGATGCCGCGGGTGGGCGGGCAGCCGGTGGACCAGTTGGTGGTGGTCGGGGAGGCGGTCCGCTTCAAGGTCACCGCGTATGGCCGCGAGCCGCTGGCGTATCAGTGGGAACGAAAGGCCGCCGGTCAGGCGAATTACACGGCAATCGCCGGCGCGACGCAGCCGGAGTACGCACTCGGGGCGGCGAATATCGGGGATGACAACGCGCAGTTTCGTTGCGTGGTGACGAATCCGTTTGGCGCGGCGACGAGCCGGGCGGCGCGGCTGCGCGTGCTGGCGGACACGCCGCCGGTGCCGGTGATCGTGGGGCCGGTCGAGGGGGCGACGTATCGGGCGGGGGACACGATTGCGTTCAGTGGTTTCGGCACGGACCGCGAGGATGGCCGGCTGGCGGCGGGGCAGTTGAGCTGGCGGATTGATTTCCAACATCACGATCACTCGCATCCGTTTGTGCCGGACACGCGGGGGATCGAGGGCGGGAGTTTCACGATCCCGACGAGCGGCGAGACGAGCGACAATGTGTGGTATCGCATTTACCTCACGGCGACGGATGCGGCGGGGATCAGCCGCACGGTTTTGCGGGACGTGTTGCCGGTGAAGAGCGCGATCACGTTGGACACGGTGCCGCCGGGCCTGGCGGTGCTGCTGGATGGCGCGGAGGTGAGCGCGCCGTTTGTCTTTGTCGGCGTGGCGGGGATCGAGCGCGTGCTGGAGGCGCGCAGCCAGATGGCCAACGGCGTCGCGTATGAATTTGAGTCGTGGTCGGACGGCGGCGCGGCGACGCATACGATCGGCACGCCGGGGCGCGACGCGACGCTGGTGGCGCGGTTCCGCGCGCTCGCGCCGGAGGCCGACGCGGCGGAGTTCGTGTCGCAGTCGGTGACGAACGAAATGGTGGGCGGCGCGCCGTATCCGGTGACGGTGGTGCTGCGCAATACGGGCACGACGACGTGGACCACGGCGGGGAATTATTTTCTCGCGTCGCAGAATCCGCCGGACAGCACGACGTGGGGACTCACGCGTGTGGCGCTGGCGGGGCCGGTGCCGCCGGGCGCGCTGGCGACGCTTAATTTCACGGTCACGGCGCCGGGGACGGTGGGGACGAACGACATGCAGTGGCAGATGGTGCGCGACGGCTTTTATTACTTTGGCGCGCTGACGCCGAACGTGGTGGTGCGCGTGGCCGAACTGGCAAACGACGCGTGGTTCATCGCGCAGTCGGTGCCGGCGACGATGGTGGTGGGCCAGCTATACGACGTGACGGTGACGATGCGGAACAACGGGGCCAACGCGTGGACGGCGGCGGAGTTGTACCGGCTCAGTTCGCAGCGACCGGAGGAGAATGATACGTGGGGGACTAGCCGGGTCGAACTGGAGCAGACCACGCCGTCGGGCGCGAACGCGACGTTTCGTTTCACCGTCACCGCGCCGCCGGCACCGGGGTTGTATGATTTTCAATGGCGGATGATTCAGGACGGCGTGGCGTGGTTCGGGGAGTTTTCTTCCAACGTGGTGGTGCAGGTGACGGCCTTGCCGGAAATCCGCAGCCAGCCCGCGGACGTGACGGTGATGGTCGGGGAGGCGGCGGCGTTCGGCGTGACGGCGATCGCGCCGGAACCGCCGACGTACCAATGGCTGCGCGACGACCGCGCAATTCCCGGCGCGACGGCGGCGGGGTATCGCATTGCGGCGACGACGACGGGCGATGATGGCGCGAGGTTTTCGTGTGTGGTGAGCAGTCTCGCGGGCAGCGTGACGAGCCGTGCGGCGGTGCTGCGGGTGACGCGGCCGCCGGCGCCGGAGATTCGCACTCAGCCTGCGGACGTGACGCTGAAAGCTGGCGAGGCGGCGAGCTTCTCGGTGACGGCGGTGGGCACGCCGCCGCTGAGTTATCAATGGCTGCGCGACGATCGCGCGATTCCCGGCGCGACGGCGGCGGCGTATCGCATCGCGGCGACGACCACGGGCGATGATGGCGCGCGGTTCTCGTGCGTGGTGAGCAATCTCGGCGGCAGCGTGACGAGCCGGGCGGCGGTGCTGCGGGTGACGCCGTTGCCGCCGGAGATTCGCGGTCAGCCTGCGGACGTGACGGTGCGGACCGGGCAGTCGGCGACCTTCACGCTGACCGCGGTGGGGCCGGGTCCGCTGAGTTATCAATGGCGGTGCAACGACCGCATGATACCGGGCGCGACGGCGGCGGTGTTCCGCATCGCCGCCGCAATGACGCGGGATGATGGCGCAAAGTTTTCGTGCGTGGTGAGCAATCTCGGGGGCAGCGTGACGAGCCGCGCGGCGGTGCTGCGCGTGACGAATCCGCCCGTGCCGGTGGTGACGCGCGTCAGCCCGGCGCGCGGGGCCGTCGCAGTGTCGGCCAATGCCACGATCACCGTTTCATTCTCCGTGCCGATGCAGGCCGGCACGTTGACGCCAGGCCGGTTTTATTTGCAAAAGGCGGGCACGTCCGCGCTTGTGCCGGCGGTGGTGACTTACGACAACGGCACGCGCACGGCGACGCTGCGACCGCTGGGCGGACTCGATCCAGCGGGGGCGCTCTATCAAGTGGTCCTCCGAGGCGGGGCGAACGGGGTCAAGAGTTTGGAAGGCGCGACGCTGGCCGGCGACGTGAGCTGGGGATTCCGCACGGCGGACATCGTGCCGCCCGCGGTGGTAAGTTACGCGCCCGGCGCGGGTGCCGTGGTGGCGGAGCGCCCGGTGATCACGCTCACGTTTTCGGAGGCGCTGAATGAAGCGAGCATCATCGACGCCACGCTGACGCTGCGGGAGGCCGGGGAACCGCGACTGATCGCCGCGTATCTTGCGTATGATGCCGGCACCCGCACGCTCACCCTGGTCCCGGCGAAAAAACTGAAAAAGCACAAGACCTATGTGGTGACGCTGCTGGGCGGGTGGGGCGGAATTACAGATTTTGCGGGCAACCGGCTGCGGGAAAATTTTGTCTTCGCCTTCACCGTGGGCGGTGAGAAGGAGCGGAAGTGAGTATTTGGAGGGGGTGAACCTGGCTGCCATGACCGCAAACGCAGAAGCACCCGGCTACGGCGGCCGGTGCGCCGGGGCCATTTTTACTACCGTCTCCGGGTGTGCTATGATTGCTCGCGAAGGCCAAAAGAAGATCGGGAGTTTCTTTTGACACCCGTGCAATCGAGTGTTCCCTTGTTCCCTTGTTTTGAAGAGTTTTGAGCACCGTTTACGAAGAGAAATGAAGAACCACCTGACGGACAAACTGGACGCCGGAATGCAGCGCGTGGCCGCCCAGGCCCGGAGTTGGGCGGCGTTGAGCCTTCTCGCCTTGTCGTTGGGCCTGCCGCGCGCGGGCTACGCGCAGGCCACGCTGCCGGCCGGGTTTTCGGAGACGCGCATCCGTGGCATCTCCTCACCGACGGCGATGTGTCTGGTGCCCGACGGCCGGGTCTTTGTTTGTTCCCAAGGCGGGGCCGTGCGGGTCGTCAAAAACGACGCGCTGCTGGCGACGCCGTTGATCAACTTGAACGTGTCGGCCCTCGAGGAACGGGGCCTGGATGGCGTGCAGGTGGATCCGGATTTCGCCAACAACGGCTTCGTGTATCTCTACTACGCGGCGCTGACGCCGGCACCGCACAACCGCCTCAGCCGTTTTACCGTCGTCGGCGACACGGCCAATCCGAACACGGAAGTCATCCTGTTTGATCTGCCGAACCTGAGCCAGTCCGGCTGGCATAACGGCGGGTGCATCCAGTTCGGGCCGGACGGGAAACTGTATTTCTCGGCGGGCGAAAACAACATCCCGGCCAACGCCCAGTCGCTGAACACAACGCTGGGGAAGATTCTGCGCATCAATTCCGACGGGAGCATCCCGGCCGACAATCCGTTTTACAAGAGGGTGTTGCGAAAGGGTCGGACGCGAACTGCGAAATCATTGGCCAATTTACAGATTTCCTTATTTCCACTACTTTGTGTGGAGCAAACGTTTGCGAACGGGCGCCTCAGCAAACCCACATGGTAGCGCGGGTTTCATCCACATTTGGCTACCCATAAAAACGCACATACTCGGTGTCGGGGACGCAGATGCCCTTTTTCCGTAACCAAGTCGCCGAA
>BJHT01000413.1 GCA_014193395.1 Verrucomicrobiota bacterium | reverse complement strand
GGAGAACTGTGCGAACGGGGCCGGGCCATCGGCCCGCACGATCACGGAAATCGGGCCGACCCCTTCTTCGAGCACGAGCGTCGCGTCGGCTGAGCCCTGCCCGCGCGTGGCCTGCAGGGCGATGGCGGTGCCGACCGTCGGATGCCCGGCGAACGGCACTTCGGCGCCGGGCGTGAAAATCCGCACGCGCGCGGTGTTCGCTTTGTCGGTCGGCGGATAACAGAACGTCGTCTCGGAGAAGTTGAACTCGCGCGTGATCTCGAGCAGCGCCGATTCGGGAATCCCGGTCGCGTCGAGGAAAACCGCGAGCTGGTTCCCGCCGAAGGGGCGGTCCGTAAACACGTCCAACGTGACGTAGTGATACTCGGGCATTCGCTTGTTACTCCGCCTCCATGAACGGGTACCGATAGTTCGTCGCTGGCCCGAACGTCTCCTTGACCGTGCGGGCGCTGACCCAGCGCAGCAGGTTCATCTTGGAGCCCGCCTTATCGTTGGTACCCGACGCCCGTGCGCCGCCGAACGGTTGCTGGCCGACGACCGCGCCGGTTGGCTTGTCGTTCACGTAGAAGTTGCCTGCCGCGTTGCGAAGCGCCGTGTGTGCCTCGGCGACGGCCTTCCGGTCGCGCGCGAAGACGGCGCCGGTGAGCGCGTACGGCGAGGTCGCGTCCACCGTCTTGAGGATCTCCGACCACTTGGCGTCGTCGTACACATGCACGGTCACGACCGGGCCAAAGATTTCCTCGCACATCAGGCGGTACGACGGATCGTCGGTCTGCACGAGCGTGGGCTCGATGAACCAGCCGGTCTCGCCCTTGGCGCCTCCGCCCGTAATGATCTTCGCGTTCTTTTTCGCGTCCTTGAGGTAGCCACTGATCCGGTCGAACGCCTTCTGGTCGATCACGGCGCCCATGAAGTTGCGGAAGTCCGCCGTGTCGCCGACCCGAATGTCCTTGGCCATAGCCACGACCTGGTCGCGTACCGACTTCCAGAGCGACTTCGGGATGTAGACGCGGCTCGCTGCCGAGCACTTCTGACCCTGGTATTCGAATCCGCCGCGGACGATCGCGACCGCGAGGGCCGTTGGGTCCGCCGACGGATGCGCCACGATGAAGTCCTTGCCGCCAGTTTCGCCGACGATGCGCGGGTACGAGCGATAGCTGCCGATGTTGCGGCCGATCGTGTCCCACATGCCGTTGAACACTTCGGTGCTGCCCGTGAAGTGCACGCCAGCGAGGTCGCGATGGCTCAGGACCGTGTCCGAGATCGTCGCGGCGTTGCCGGGCACGAAGTTGATCACACCCGGGGGCATGCCGGCTTCGCGAAGCAACTGCATGGTGTACCAGGCGGAGAGCATTGCCGTGCCGGCCGGCTTCCAGAGCACCGTGCAGCCCATCAGCGCGGCCGCCGTCGGCAGGTTGCCGCCGATTGCCGTGA
Source organism: Verrucomicrobiota bacterium (assembly GCA_014193395.1). Taxonomy (GTDB): domain Bacteria; phylum Verrucomicrobiota; class Verrucomicrobiia; order Limisphaerales; family BJHT01; genus BJHT01. The sequence continues at coordinate 4,416 of BJHT01000413.1, read as the reverse complement.
AGTTGAACGGGCTCACCGCATACACGAACCCTTCGAGTCCTCGATAGTCGAGCTGGTTCGTCATGCCCGGGGCCTGCGCGGGCTGGTCGGCATAGATCTCGCCAGCGAACTGCACGTTGAAGCGCCAGAAATCGATCAGTTCCGGGCCGGCGTCGATCTCGGCCTGATACGCCGTCTTGGACTGTCCGAGCATCGTGGCGGCAACGATTGTGCTTCGCCAGCTGGTCGCGAGGAGGTCGGCGGCCCTGAGCAGGACGGCCGCGCGGTCTTCCCAGCGCCATGAGGCCCAATCACGTTGGGCCTTCTTCGCGGAGGCGATGGCCGCGGTGACGTCCTTCTGGCGCGCCTTGTGCCACTTGGCCGTCACCTGGCGGTGCTTGTGTGGCGAGACCGCGTTCGCGATGTCGCCGGTGCGGATCTCCTCGCCGCCGATGACGAGCGGAATCTCGGGGCACTCCTTCTGCATGGCGGCGAGGCGTGCCTTGAGTTCGGCGCGCTCGGGACTGCCGGGTGCGTATTGCCGCACCGGCTCGTTGATGGCCGGGCCGAGGGTGCGGATGCCGTTTGAGGGAGCGGACATGGCGTACTCGCTTGACAGGAGGAGGAGGAAGTCGCTCGTGTGCGTGAGCGCCGGTTCGTGGGAACGGCGCAGACCATAAAATCTACCAGTTCGCGCGGGTGGGCCCAACCGGACGACAGACCGACTAGACTTTTGGGCGATGTCAACGAATCCCCTCACGTGAGCACCCTCTTGAGCGGCCGGATTATCGGAGCGCATACGCCAGACGCTGGTGGGATGGTGATGGCGGTGCGGCGTGCGGCGGCATCGCAGATGCAGGCGATGCAGTGCTTTACGGCGCCGCCGACCTACTACGGCGACAGGGTCACGGCCAAGCCGGACCGCGTGGCGAAGTTCCGCGAAGCGCTCGCGGCGGCCGGCATCGAGCCGCGCCATGTGCTCGTCCACGGTGCGTATGTGCTCAACACGGCGTCGGCGGAGCCGGAGAAGGCCGCGCGTGCGAAGGGCGGGCTCGCGAAAGAACTCGAACGCTCGACGGCGTACGGCGTCGGCGCCTGCTGTTTTCATCCCGGCTCGGCGGGTGCGGGCGACCCCGGCGAGGCCTGCGACCGCGTTGGCGATGCGATCATCCACGCGATCGAGGCCGTTCCCGAGGGAGAGCGCCGCACGCGCGTGCTGATCGAGAACACTGCTGGGGCAGGCCGCACGATGGGTCGATCGGCCGAGGAGATCGCGCGGATGCTCGCGCGGGTGCCCGCGGCGCTGCGGCATCGCACCGGCTATGGACTCGACACCTGCCACCTCTTCGCGAGTGGGAAGGACATCGCATCGTCCCGCGAGGCGCAGCGGGCCGTGCTCGACGAGTATGAGCGGATCATCGGGGAACGGCCGGCGTTTTTTCACCTGAATGACAGCCAGCATCCGTTCGGCTCCAACAAGGACCGGCACGCCTGCATCGGCGACGGCGCCATCGGAGTGGAACCGTTTCGCTGGTTGTTGGAAGACCCTCGTACAGAGGGGATTCCGCTCGTCCTCGAGACGCCGCAGGAGCGCAGCGCAGCGCTCGATGATGATGCGACGGCTGACCCTGCGGACGAGCGAATGATGATGCTTTTGCGCTCGTTTCTCCCTGGCTGAAACCGCGTTTCACTCGGCGAATTGAGCGGTTTTCGATCGTCACGCCGCCTCGCCAGAGGAGAGCGCCCTATTGCGCTCTCGGAGAGTCGGTATAGTTTCGACTCATCCCACGGGGATTTCTCAGTGCGGATACCGGGATCCATTCACCACAATTCCTAGGAGCACATCGATGGCCGCCAAGAAGAAGGCGAAGGCGAAGACGAAGACGAAGCGGAAGCCGAACGCCGCGTTCATGAAGCCGGTCCAGCCGGATGAGAAGCTCGCGGCCGTCGTCGGTAGCAAGCCGCTCCCGCGCACGGAAATGACGAAGAAGCTGTGGGCCTACATCAAGAAGCACGGCCTGCAGGACAAGAAGAACCGTCGTGATATCAATGCCGACGCCGCCCTGAAGGCCGTGTTTAATGGCCGCGCCAAGGTGAACATGTTCGAGATGACGGCGCTCGTTTCGAAGCACGTCAAGTAGGTCAGTTGTTGTCGCTGCCTCCGGGCAGCTACTCTGGAGGGGGTGCGTCCTCACGGGCGCGCCCCCTCTTTCACCTCCAGCTCTCTCGTCGTGGCCCTTCGCAATTCATCTGGCAAGGACAAGGAATCCGGCAGTAAGGGCTCCGTCGCGGCCGTGCGGTCGAAGAAGGGCGGCGGCCTGTCGGCGCGGAAGTTCTGGGAAGGTTTCAAGTCGATCGCCGGCACGATCGCGATCTTCCTGATTCTCCGCACCTTCTTCATCGAGGCCTATCGTATTCCTTCGGGCAGCATGATTCCCGCGCTGCTGATTGGCGACTGGCTCTTCGTGAACAAGCTGCGCTACGGGCCGCACATCCCGTTTTCCTCGATCAACCTGCCGGGGTACGCCGAGCCGCAGCGCGGCGAGGTGGTGGTTTTCGAATCGCCACCGCAGTACGACCAGCCCGACGACCTGACGCCAACGCTCGTGAAACGCCTCGTGGGGATGCCGGGCGACACGATCTATATGCGCGACGCCGTGCTCTACGTGGATGGCATCGCACAGCAGATCGGCTATACCTCGCCGGAGCAGTTCAAGGGCGACCCGACCGAGGTGAGCGCGCTCTTCGAGTGGCAGCACAAGTTCGAAGTCGTCAAGACACGGTTCGGTGAGCCGCCCAAGCAGCCCATGCACGACCACTGGGGCCCGCTCGTTATCCCGAAGGAGTTCTTCTTCATGATGGGCGACAACCGGTACGACTCGAAGGACGGTCGTTACTGGGGCCTCGTGCCGCGAAAGAACGTGCGCGGCCGGCCGATGTTCGTCTACTACTCGTTCGTTCCGTCCAGCGCGAGCGACCGTCCGATCAGCTTCGTCTCCGACATTCGCTGGGGCCGGCTCGGGCACTGGATCAAGTAGAGACAGGCAGCAGGAGAGCGGCGCCGCTGCCGCCGCCGCACGCACACCGGTGCGCATGCGACCACCCTACCGAACGGAGTGCCTGATGCGTCAGCTTTTCGTTGCCCTCGTACTGGCCCTGCCTGCCACGCTCGCCGCGCAGCAGCCCGAATTCCTGCAGCCATACGGTCCGCCGACGCGGCCGTTCTCGCCGGCCGTGAAGGTCGGCAATCTGCTTTACCTCGCCGGTCAGATTGGGACTCCGCCCGATGCGTCGGGCGCGCCGGTCGCCGGCGGTATCGCCGCCGAGACGAAGCAGACGATGGAGAACATCAAGGACGTGCTCGCGAAGACGGGCTCGGACCTGGACCACGTCGTGAAGTGCACCGTCTTTATGGCCGACATGAAGGAGTGGGACGCGATGAATGCCGTGTACCGCACCTACTTCAAGGACGGGAAGTTCCCGGCGCGCAGTGCGTTGGGCGCCAACGGGCTTGCGCTCAACGCCCGCGTCGAGATCGAGTGCATCGCGACGGTCAAATAGGGTGAGGGAGCTGGCCGGGCGCCGTCGCGTTGGCCGTGGCGTGCTCGGCGGGTTGGCGGCAGCGTGCGTCGTGACGCTGGCATCGCACCCGGCGGCGGCGCAGGAGCTGCGACAGGGTTCGGTCGTCACCGACACGGCGTGGTCGCAGGCCCTCGGCGCGAGCAAATCACTCGTGGTGTACCTCCCGCCGTCGTACGGCACCGATCGTACGCGGCGCTACCCCGTGGCCTACTATCTGCACGGCACCGGCGGTGACGAGACCAACTGGGTGAAGCTGGGCGGAATGGCGGTGGTGATGGATTCGCTCGTTGCCGCGGGGATGCCGGAGATGATTGTCGCGATGCCCGACGGCGACGACTCGTATTACACCACCTACAACGTGCTCCTCGACGCCGCCGGATGCCGCCGGATGCTCGCGCCGACCGCGAACGCCGACCGCGACTGCGTAGCCTGGCCGCACTATGACGACTACGTCGCCTACGATGTCGTGCGGCATCTGGACGCGAAGTACCGCACGCAGGCGGCGGCCGCGAACCGTGCGATTGCCGGGCTCTCCATGGGCGGGTACGGCGCCGTGACGCTCGCACTCAATAATCCCAAGACCTTTTCGGTGGCCGCGTCGCACTCGGGCGTGCTCTCACCGCTCGAGTTCGCCCCAGCGCCGGTCGGGCGCGCCCCGTTCACCCGTTCGGCGGGCGACTCGACGGCGGCCGCGGGGTTTGGCGCGCGCAACGCGGCTCGCTACCGCGTGATTTTTGGCGCCGACAGCTCGAGCTGGCGGTCGCGCGACCCGGCCACGATTGCCTCGCGGATCGTCGATCGTGGCGCGCCGATGCCAGCCCTGTTTATCGCTTGCGGCACCGCTGACATCTTCCT
>BJHT01000412.1 GCA_014193395.1 Verrucomicrobiota bacterium | reverse complement strand
TGGGCGCGTGCGCGCGGGCCGTCGCGCCGTATTCCAACTTCCACGTCGGCGCGGCGCTGCAAACTCGTAGCAGCGAAATCATCACCGGCGCGAATGTCGAGAGCGCCAGCTACGGCCTGACCTGCTGCGCCGAACGCATCGCCCTCTTCAAGGCGCTGACCGAGGGCCATCGCGACTTCGTCGCCGTCGCCGTCGCCGCCCGCCGCGACGGCGGGGCCACGCCGTGCGGCGCATGCCGCCAACTGCTTTCCGAATACGCACCGCAAGCCGTCGTGCTCGTCGTGGACAGCGCCCAACCTGCGCGCATCCGGCAGTTCACGATGGCGGAGTTGCTGCCGGCGGCTTTTTTGTCCGTGCCCGGGCGCAAGTGACGGCAGGGGACAGGGAGCAGGGGACAGGGGACAGGGGGCAGGGGGCAGTCGAACCGAAGCCGGGAGTTCCGATCACGTATCACGCATTACGCAGCACGCATCACGCCCCTCCTTCAGTCCCCCCGTGTTTTCGCCGACAAGAAGGCGAGGTGAACGCGAGATGATTTCCGAAACTTTTGCAGCATTTGAAAACGCCGGGTGGCCGGTGGTTCTGGCCGACGCGGACGGTGGCATTTATCAGGCAAACCGGGCGGCGCGAAAGGCCTTCGGTGAACAGCTCCCGCGCACCGGAGCGACGTTGGAGCAGTTGTGGCCGGCGGACGGAGCGGTGACCGGGCGGGCCTTTCTCGCGGACTTGGGCGGTGACGGCTCGAATTCGGCAACGCTCCGTTTTCGCTGCGGCGAGGCGGTGCAGGCCTTCACCGTGACCGGCCTCGCGGGCGAAGGGGAGGAAAGCGCCCAGCGGTTGTTGCAGTTGTTTCCCGAATCATCGCGTCCGGCCGCTCCGGCGCCACGCAGCGCCGCGGACGAACCCGGCGCGGCGCAGAAACAGAAGCTCGACTGCGCCCTTCAGCTCACGCGCAACGTGGCGCTCGATTTCAACAACGCGCTCACCAGCATTCTTGGCCACACGTCGTTGCTGTTGAGCCAGGTGCCGGCGGGCAATGCCTGGCGCGGGTCGTTGCTGGAGATTGAGAAATCGGCGGAGAAGGCTGCGGAAATCGCCCACGATCTCGCGGTTTTCAGCCGCCAGGAAAAAGACCAGCGCACGCAGCAGGCGGGCAATCTCAACCAGTTGCTCCGGCGTTCCGTGGAGCTGTTCAAGACCCCGGCGCTGTCGCAAATGGGGTGGAAACTGCGGCTCGACAGCCGCCTGTACACCGCGAAGTTCGATGAGGCCAAGCTGCAGCAGGCGTTCGTCAAGATTCTCGAAAACGCCTCGCAGGCCGTGGCCAGGGACGGCCACATCATGGTGATCACCAGCAACAAGGATGTCGCCGAGCCGACGCAGATCGGCAGCGTGAACCTGCCGCCCGGCTCCTACGTGGCGGTCGAGATTTGGGACAATGGCTGCGGCATTCCGCCCGAGCTTCTCCCGCGCATCATCGAGCCGTTCTTCACCACCAAGCCCGGCCATCGCGGGCTCGGCCTCGCGTGGGCGTACGGCATCATTTCCAACCACGCCGGGCATCTGAGCATCAGCAGCGAGCTTGGCAAGGGCACTTCGGTGGTCGTCTACCTGCCGGCCCAGGCCCGGGTGATCAGCGAAGTGCTGCTGCAGGAGAACGAATTGCGCGGCACCCAGACCATCCTGATGGTCGATGACGAGGATCTGCTGCTCACGATGGGACAGATGATTCTGTCCGCGTACGATTACCGCGTGCTCACCGCCAACAGCGGGCACAAGGCGCTGCAAATCCTCGCCGACAACGCCAACAAGATCGACCTGGTCATCACCGATCTTGTCATGCCGAACATGAGCGGTCGCGAGTTGATCGAGCAGATTCGGGTGCTGGCGCCCGACATGCGCACCATCTGTTCCAGCGGCTACGTGCGCGCCAATGCGAACGAGGAAGAGGAAGATGCCTACCTGCAAAAGCCCTTCACCAGCCACGACCTGCTCAGCAAGGTGAAGCAGGCGCTGGCGGTGGCGTGAGCCCTTGCGCTTCCGTCGAACGCGCAGCGATGCGGCTCGCCCGCGGTGTTGGCAGGGCGGCGAGCGGCTGTGGGCGGGTGGCCGGCTTTTTACTCGGATCTTCACCCGCAACCTCTGCGTTTCTTCCCAGCTCTGCGGTGTGCTGATCGGCCTCCGCCCCTCCGTGTCCGGACGCTTGCCCGGCAGCCCGCTGCGAACACCGCAGAGATGGGAAGAAACGCAGGGAAGCCCGGGGTTACTTTGAACGGCGGCGGCGAGCGCGGCGTGACGCCCCTTTTCGCCCTCCGGAACCGACAGGCTATCGTTCGACGATTCGTATAAAGAGCAGCGGGTGGCAGCGGGGCTGACCCGTTCGTGACCGCGACGGCGCTTGCAACCGGCGGCGGCGGTGGGTATTACCCCGGCATGAATGCCACCAACTGCGACGCGCGCCGCCGCGTGACTTTCCCCGCCGACCTGGCCCCGCGCGCCGCGGTCGTGATTGAGACCGTGATTCCCGGCAGCGAGTGGCTGGTCCGGGTACCCGCGGCGAAGCGGGAGCGATCCTATTCGCGGGGCAGTCTGCGGAAGCAAAAGAACGGCCTGCTGGTGTGGCACGGCGACGTGGGTGAGGAACCGGCCGACGCGCTGCTGCGCCAGCGGGCAGCCGATGACCGGGGGGCCGAATGAAAACGTACTTCGACTCCAGCGTGCTGGTCTCGTTGTTGTGCGTGCATTCCAAGTACAAGCCGGCCGCCGACGCGGCGCTGCTGGCGGCGGCGGGAAAGGGCTTCACCGCGACGCACGCCCTGGCGGAAACGTATCGCACGCTCACCACCCTGCAGCTTCCCGTCCCGCCGGCCGCCGCCTCCAAATTGGTGTCGGGGCTGAAGGGAAAAATTGCTGTAATGGATCTTCCGCTGGCGGTCTATCAGGCGGCCCTGGCCGAGGTGTCACGGCAAGGATTGGCCGGGGCGATCGTGTATGACGCGGTTCACTGCTTTGCGGCCCGAGCCGGGCGTGCGGCGCGCATCATCACCCGCAACGCGCCGCACTTCCGGCTGTTCTCCGGCGCCATCGAGGTGGTGGAGTTGGGTGCCTGACCGGCGCCTGGCGCATCCTTTTGTCGCGCCGCATTCAACAGGCGGCAGTGCTCGCCAAAGCCCCAAAGCCGCTCACTCCGCCACGTAGATGTTCTTCAACTCCGTGTAGCCCTCCAGCGCCGCCATACCCAGGTCGCGGCCCAGCCCGCTTTGTTTGCAGCCGCCGAACGGCGCTTCGACATGGACACTGCTGTGGGAGTTGATGCTGAGCACGCCGCTCTGCACGGCGCGGGCGACGCGCAGGGCGCGCGACAGATGGTTGGTCCAGATGGAGCCGCTCAGGCCGTAGGGCGAGGCGTTCACGTCGCGGAGCATTTGCGCTTCATCGTCGAAGGGGACGAGGCACACGACGGGGCCGAAGATTTCCTCGCGCCAGCAGCGGGTGGTTTGGTCCACGTCGAGTAGGACGGTCGGTTGGAGGTAGTAGCCCTTGTTTGGAGTTCCGCTCGCCGGCGGCAACGCGCCCGAACCGCCGGAAGGTGGAACGCCAAACCGGGAGCCGCCGCACGCGAACTTCGTCCCGCATTGCTGCGCGTCGGTGAGAAAATCTTCCACGCTCGCACGCTGGCTGGCGGAAACGAGCGGGCCGAGCTGCGTCGCGTCGCGCGTCGGGTCGCCGACGATGAGTTTCCGCGTGGCGGCGACGAAACGTTCCACAAACGCCTCGTAAACACTGCGCTCGACGAAGACGCGGCTGCGGGCGCAGCAGTCCTGGCCGGTGTTGGCGAAGACGCTCAGCGGCGACGTGTCCGCGGCGCGCTGCCAGTCGGCGTCGGCGAAGATGATGTTTGGAGACTTGCCGCCGAGTTCGAGCGAGACGCGCTTGAGGTCGCGCGCGGCCAGTTCCATGAGGCGGCGGCCCACTTCGGTCGAGCCGGTGAACGAAATCTTGCGCACGAGCGGATGCGTGACGAGCGCGTCGCCGACGGCCGCGCCGGGACCGGGGAGCACTTGCAGCACGTCCGGCGGCAGGCCGGCGCTCCGGGCGAGTTCGCCGAGTCGGAGCGCGGTGAGGGGCGAGAGGGACGCGGGCTTGAGCACGACGCAATTGCCGGCGGCCAGCGCGGGCGCGGCCTTCCAGCACGCAATGGGGAAGGGGAAATTCCACGGCACAATGGCCGCGACCACGCCCAGCGGCTCGCGCAGCGTGAAGTCCAGGCCGCCGCGGGCGACGGGGATGGTCTGCCCGCCGAACTGGCCGATGGCCCCCGCGTAATATTCGAAGACCCGCGCGCCGAGGCCGATCTCATCGCGCGCATCGCTGATGGGCTTGCCGATGTTGGCGCACTCGAGCTGCGCGAGGTCTTCGAGCCGCTCGCGGAGGATGCGGGCGATGCGGAAGAGAATCTCCGCGCGTTTGCCCGGCGCGAGGGCGCGCCAGCCGCCCTCCCACGCGCGGTGCGCGGCCGCGACGGCGGCGTTCACCTCGCCGGGCGTGGCGGCGGCGACTTCGGTGAAGACTTCTTCGGTGGCGGGGTTGGTGAGTTTCATGCGTGGGTCGGGTTTCGTGTCGGCGGATTATGAAGGGGGCAACCCGTGAGCGCCAAGCTCGGCTTCGATGCGGCGGTGCAGGCGGGAAAACCCGAAGCGCCATCGCGGCCGCGTGACAGGAGGGATGGGGTTGGCGGCGCGTGACGGAGCCGCTCGGGTGCCGGGGCGGGGCTGGGTCGGGGAATGTGGGGCCGGGGAATGGGCAGGGACGAGTTGGCTGCGGGCGGAACTGGGCGTCCTGTTGTGCGAGGCGCTGGACGCGCGGGTGGTTCCTACCTAGTCTCGCGGCCATGACACTCGAAGATCACGTCGGCGACATTCTCTCCAAGGCTCGGAAATCGGCCACTCTTACCGCCGAGGTGGCGGCGGCGGCGGCTGGTCTGAGTGTCGCGGATTACGCCGCGCTCGAGAGCACGGGCAAATCGCCCAAACCGGCCAACCTGCTTAAACTCGCCCCGGTCCTCGGTCTCAATGGCCCCAAGCTGGAAGGGATCGCCCGCGGCTGGCATCCGCCCGCGATTGATCTGTCGCCGTGGCGTGAGCTGCGGCAGATCGCCACGACGCAGGGCGGCAACACGGTGAATTGTTATCTGGTGTGGGATGAGGTGTCCCGGGAGGCCGCGCTGTTCGACACGGGCTGGGACGCCGCGCCGATTTTCCGTCTCCTCGACGCCGAGCAGTTGCAGCTCAAGCACCTGTTCATCACGCACACTCATACCGATCACATCGCGGCGCTGGGGCCGATCCGGGAGCGTTTTCCCAAGGTGAAACTGCACTCCAGCTCGAAGCACGCGCCGGTGGATCAACGCACGCGCGCCAATGACTTCATCCATCTCGGCAGCCTGCGCATCACCTATCGCGATACGCCGGGGCACGCGGAAGACGGGGCCACGTTCATCATCGGCACCTGGTCGGAGGACGCGCCGCATGTGGCGGTGGTCGGGGACGCCATTTTCGCCGGGTCCATCGGTGGGGCGCGGGAGCAGCTCGCGCTGGCGCGGGAGAAAATCCAGCAGCAGATCTTCAGCCTGCCGCCGGACACGCTCATCTGTGCGGGGCACGGGCCGGTCACGACGGTGGCGCTGGAGAAGGAGCACAACCCGTTTTTCTGAGCGGGCAGGGGAGGGGGATTTGCCAATGTGCTCCGAGGGGAAGCGGGGTGCCGAGGGCGGGGGCGAGTTTGATGGCCGGTGGACGGAGGGCGGCGGCGCGGAATGCAAGGGCGCGGGAGCAGAGGTGGCCCGGATATTTCATGCTTATCCTGTAGCGCAG
>BJHT01000411.1 GCA_014193395.1 Verrucomicrobiota bacterium | reverse complement strand
CTCCTTGAGATCGCGCACGAGCGCCGCGGCGGGCGCGTCCGTGTCGCGGCACTGGGCCTCGAGCTGCGTGAAGAGGTTGCCGTGCTGATCCCAGCCGCTGTGCATGAGCTGCACGAAACGCACGCCACGCTCGAGCAGCCGGCGGGCGATGAGGCAGTTGTTGGCAAAGGTGCCTTTCGTCAGTGCGTCCGGGCCGTAACGTTCGAGCACCGACTTCGGTTCCTTCGAGAAATCCAGCAGGTCCGGCACGCTCGCCTGCATCTTGAAGGCCATCTCGTATTGCGCGATGCGCGTGTCGATCTCGGGATCGCCGTAGTCGTTGAGGTGTGCGGCGTTCAGCGCCTGGATGTCGTCGAGCAACGCACGCCGTTGCTCGCGGCTCATGCCCGGCGGATTCTGGAGATAGGGCACGGGATCGCCGGTGTTCCGGAACCGCACGCCTTGATAGCGGCTCGGGAGAAAACCGCTGCCCCAGTAGTAATCGTAGAAAAGCTGGCCGCACGTCCGCCCCTTGTCCGACGAGGTCATCGCCACAAACGCCGGCAGGTCGCTCGCCTCGCAGCCGAGGCCGTACGCGAGCCACGCGCCGAGGCTCGGGCGGCCGGGCACCTGCGCGCCGGTCATGAAAAAAGTCACGCCGGGCGCGTGGTTCACGGCCTCGGTGGTCATCGAGCGCACCACGCAAATCTCGTCCGCGAGCGCGCCGATGTTCGGCAGCATCTCGCTCAATTCCGTGCCGCATTTGCCGTAGGCCTTGAACGGTTTGATGGCCGGCTGGATGGGCCATTTCTTGTAGCTCGCAGACATCGTCGAGAGCCGCGTCGTGCCGCGCACGCTATCGGGAATGTCCTGGCCCTTCATCTTGGCCAGCACGGGCTTGGGGTCGAAGAGATCGAGGTGCGACGGCCCGCCGCCCTGCCACAGGCACACGACGCGTTTCGCCTTGGGCGCAAAATGCGGCAGGTTCGGCAAACCCGGCTGGCCCGCCGGCGCAGCACTGGCGGCGCGGGAACCGAGAAGCGACGCGAGCGCCACGCCGCCGAGGCCCTGGGCCGTGGAACCAAAGAACTGCCGGCGGGTGACGCGTTGGTGATTGGTGAGAAGTTCAGGGAGCATGATGGGTGGAGGGGTGGAGGTTAAAGTGGCGGTTGGCAACAAAACGTCGGTGCGGTACTGTCTGACCCATGCAAACAACTTTGGAACAACGTGTCGCAGACCTCGAAAAACAAGTGGAGGAACTGCGCCAGAGAGAGAGCAAGCGCTCCGTTGGCGCGAAAGACTGGCAGCAAGCTGTGGGTATGCTGGAGGATTCGCCGTTTGCGAGAGAAGCTGTTGCCTTGGGTGAAGCCTATCGCCGCTCGCAAACCCAGCCCTAACCCGCACCAATGCTGGTTTTGGATTCGAATCACCTGCAAGAGCTGGCCTTTCGCAGCCAGCTTGGCCAGCGACTTCAGGTTAGACTGTTGGAGACGGGCTACGCTGTGGCATCCACTGTCGTGTGCGCCGAGGAGTCGCTGCGCGGGATCATGGCCAGAATTGCGATCGCCCGGAATGGGAGCGAGCAAATCAAGGGCTATGAACAACTTGCCCGGCAGATTGGCTTCCTCGCCAAGTTCATACTGTTGCCGTGGAATGCGGAGGCGGCGGAACGATTCCATTCCCTGCGCGCACAAGGGGTCCGCATTGGCACGATGGACCTGAGAATCGCCTGCATCACTCTGGAGCACGACGCGCTGTTGCTCACACGGAACACCGTCGATTTCGCGAAAGTCCCAAACCTCCGCTTCGAAAACTGGTTGGATTGAACTCATCGGTTGGTTGCTTGGAGAGCGCGGTTTCCTTCCCTTCCCTCACTCCCTCGTCAGCGCCTCATCCAAATTGAAAATCGCCAGGCACACCGCGGTCATCGCGGCGTGATCCGGGGCGGCGAGTTTCGTCGAGCGCGGTGCGGTGCCGACGGCGACGACTTGCGCGGCGGCTTTCGCGTCGGCTTGGAAAAAGGCGCGCTGCTTCTCGAACGCGCGGCGCAGGGTGGCGATTTCATTCGCTGACGGCTTGCGCCCGAGCACGCGACGGAAGGCGAAGGTGAGCCGCGCATCCGTGTCCGTGCCGGCTTCCATGCTGCGCGCGGCGAGCACGCGGGCGGCCTCCGCCCAGGTCGGATCGTTCAGCGTGGTGAGCGCGTGCAGCGGCGTGCTGGTGGTCGAGACGCGTACCTTGCAGGTCTGGCGGTTGGAGGCATCGAACATGTTCGCCGGGCCGATGGTGCGCCGCCAGAACGTGTAGAGGCTGCGCCGGTACAGGTCCGCGCCGCTGGACGCGGGATAGGTGAAGTCGCGTTCCTTCGTGATCGCGAGCGTCTCCCACACGTCGTCGGGCTGATACGGATACACCGGCTTGCCGCCGATGCGCGGATCGAGCAGGCCGCTGGCGGCAAGCGCCACATCGCGCAGAACCATCGCGGGCGCCCGGAACCGCGCGCCGCGCGCGAACAGGCGGTTCTCGGGGTCGCGTTGCAGCAGCTCGCGGCTCACACGGCTGCTCTGGCGATACGTCGCGCTCGTCACGATGAGCCGGTGCATCTGCTTCATGCTCCAGCCGCGCGCGCGGAACTCGACCGCGAGCCAGTCCAGCAAATCGCGGTGCAGCGGCAGCTCGCTCTGCACGCCGAAATCCTCCGCCGTCTTCACCAACCCCGCTCCGAAAAAGGTTTGCCACATGCGGTTCACCTGCACGCGCGCGGTGAGCGGATGCTCGGGCGCGAAGAGCCACTGCGCGAAGCCCAGCCGGTTCGTCGGCGCGTTCTTCGGCAGCGCGGGGAGAAAGGCGGGCGTGGCAAACGCGACCTTGTCCTTGGGTTTCAAATACTCGCCGCGATCCAGCAGGAACGTCTCGCGCGGCTTGTCGTCGCGCATGACCATCACGCGCGGCACTTCTTCCTTCCGATATTTCTCCGCCTGTTTTTTCAGGTCATCCACGACCTTCGCGGCGGGATCTTTCGCGGCGATCCCCGGCCAGACTTTGGTTTCAAACGCCGTGCGCAGGCCGGCGGCGAGTTCCTTGCGCTGCACGTCGCTGCGTTTGTCGCCCGCGATTTTGAGGATGGCCGTGAGATTCGCCGGCAACGGCTTGGCGTCCGGCGTGGTGGAATCGGGCGTCAGGCCGGTGGTCCACGCGGCGAGCGCGAGTTCCAATTTTTCCTTCGCCTGCCCGTTCGTCTCGGCGGCCTTGATCTTCGCCTCGTGCGCCGCGAACCACTGCTTGTTCTCGTCGGTCTGCAGCTCGACGAACGGCGCGGCGATGCGCTTGGGGCCGGGGCCGCCGCCCGCGAGACCGTTTTCCGAAACCTGATTGAACGCCGACATCAGCCCGTAGTAATCGCGCTGCGTGAGCGGATCGTATTTGTGATCGTGGCACTGCGCGCACGCCATCGTCAGCCCGAGCCAGGTCGTCGCCGTCGTGTCCACGCGGTCGAACAGGATGTTGAACCGCTGCTCCTCGGCGATCGCGCCGCCCTCGCCGTTGAGGAGATGATTGCGATTGAACGCCGTCGCGATGAGCTGGTCATCGGTCGGTTTCGGCAGGAGATCGCCGGCGAGTTGTTCAATGGAGAAGCGGTCGAACGGCACATCCGCGTTGAGCGCGCGCACGACCCAGTCGCGCCACATCCATTGAAACGTGTCGCCGTCCTGCTGGAAGCCGTTGCTGTCCGCATAGCGCGCGGCGTCGAGCCACGGCAGCGCCAGCCGCTCGCCGTAGTGCGGCGATTTCATCAACCGATCCACCAGCCGCTCGTAGGCATCCGGCGCGGTGTCGGCGACGAAGGCATCGACCTCCTCGGGCGACGGCGGCAGGCCGAGCAAATCCAGCGACAACCGCCGGATCAACGTCGCGCGGTCCGCCTCGGGCGACGGCGACAAACCCGCCGCCTCGAGCTTCGCGAGCCCGAAGCGGTCGAGGTCGCTGCGCGGCCAGTCGGCGCGCTTCACCGGCGGCGGCGCGGGCCGCTGCGGCGCGAGATAGGCCCAGTGCGATTGATATTCCGCGCCCTCGGCGACCCAGCGTTTGAGCAGTTCCCTCTGCGCGGCGGTGAGCGTGCGATTGGCCTTGGGCGGCGGCATCAGCTCGTCGGGATCGGTGGAAAAAATACGCTTCACCAGTTCGCTCACCAGCGGTTTGCCCGGCACGAACGCCTCCGCCTTCAACGCCGCCTCGCGCACGTCCAGCCGGAGCTCGGCCTTGCGATGGTTCGCGTCCTGGCCGTGGCAGTAGAAGCAGTTCTCCGACAGGATCGGCCGGATGTCGCGATTGAATTCGAGTTTCGCGGGAGCAGACGGCGCGCCTGCCGGGCTTTGCGCGACGACGGCGTTGGCGAGGAAAACGACGGCGAGGAAAAGGGTGAAGCGTTTCATCGGGAGAACACCGGCGTCGCGCCGGGAGCATGGGCTTTCGCCCGCGGCCCAGCGGCGGCCACGCGGAAGGAAATAGCTGTTTTTTGCATCGCGGTTTCGGACTGTGGCGGGCGTTGGTGATTCAGAACAGTTTCAATTCGCGCCGCCGAACCGCGGCGGGGACAGCCTGTCCCCGCAGCCAACGACAAGGACGAGACTCCGACCCGCATGTTGTCGTCGCGCGATAATTCCATTGCCGCGCCCCCGGTCGCCCGTTCAACTTTTCAGCGCCGCAACGCTCTGAGCCTTTGATTTGATAATTTCCGACCTCCCCGCCGCATGTCCCCCACCGATCTCCGCCACAACTACGAGCGCGACGGTGTCGTGCTGCTCCGCCACTTCCTCGCGCCCGCCGACATTGCCGACGTGCGCGCCGAGCTGACGCGCTACATTCGCGACGACCTCGCCGCCTTGCCCGCCAATGCCGCCACGCGCGAAGCCGACGGCGTCACCGTTCGCAACCTCTGGCGGCTCGAACAACACAACCCGAAACTGCGCGCCCTCGCTGAACGCCCCGCCATCCGCGCCCTCGTCGCCCCGCTGCTCCACGGCGAACCGGTCCTCGCCGGCGTCGAGACTTTCAACAAACCCGCGCGGATCGGCTCGGGCGTGCCGCCGCACCAGGACAACGCCTACTTTTGCCAGACCCCGCCCGACATGCTCACCGTGTGGATCGCCATTGATCCCGTGACGGAAGCCAACGGCCCGGTGTGCTTTCTCAAAGGCTCGCATCGCCAGGGCGTCCTGCCCACCAAGCCCTCCGGCGTGCGTGGCAACTCCATCGGCCTCGCGTCGCCGCCCGTCGTGCCGCTGGCCGACCAATTCCGGGCGCTCCTCGAACCCGGCGACGCCTCGATTCACCACTGCAACACGATTCATCACTCCGCGCCGAATCGCACTGATCACCCGCGCCTCGGACTCCTCTTCGTCTTCCGCGGCCGCCACACGCAAACCGATCCCGTTCTCCAGGCCGCCTACACCGCCGCCGTCACGCTGACCCCGCCGGCGTGAGGGCGAGACTCCGGGGTGGCGACGGCTCGTCGCCACAAACGCGGTGGGGACAAGCTGTCCCCACCCCCCCGGAGCGCGGCTGTGTCGCGGCGACCAGCCGCAGCAGCGTCGAGCGCAGTGAGCCGTGGAGATTATTTCACGGCCCTCGTGCGTGCGGACGTCGCTGCGGCCGAGGACGGCCGCACTCCGGGACGCGTGTGGAGTGCGCCCGTCCTCGGGCGCAGCGAGGTGGAGCGCAGTGAGGCGCGCGCAAATTCCCACAGCCCTCGTGCGTGCGGACGTCGCTGCGGCCGGGGACGGCCGCACTCCGGGACGCGTGCGGAGTGCGCCCGTCCTCGGGCGCAGCGGGGTGGAGCGCAGTGAGGCGCGCGCAAATTCCCACGGCCCTCGTGCGTTCGGACGTCGCTGCGGCCGGGGA
>BJHT01000410.1 GCA_014193395.1 Verrucomicrobiota bacterium | reverse complement strand
CCCGACGGCGTGATGAAATCCCGCTCCGTCATTTCCACCGGCTATCTCGAAGGCCTCTCGCTCGGCTGGTACACCAACAAGCAAATGCAGGTGCAGGAGCAATTCGTGAAAAGCGTCTCCCACGGACTCCGCACCCAGTGGCATCCCAACGGCGTCAAAAAATCCGAAGCCCAGATCACCAACGGCAAACTCCACGGCACCTTCCGGCGCTGGGACGAACAGGGCAAACTGGCCGAAGAGATCGAACTGAAAGAGGGCGTCCCCCACGGCATCTCGCGCAGTTGGTTCCCCAGCGGCTGCGCCAAATCCTGGGTGCGGATGGAAGCCGGCAAAGTCGCCGAGCAAAAATCCTGGGAAGACGGCGCCACCCGCGATTTCAGCGCCCCCGCCAGCGCGAAGCCGTAAGCTGAAACCTCGCTGTAGCGCAGGCTTCCAAGCCTGCTGTGTCGCAGGTTTCTAAACCTGCGGCCCGCGGAAAACCTCAACGCGCCAGACCCGCCGACGCGCCGCCGACTTGGAAGTCGGCGACACAGCAGATTTGGAAATCTGCGCTACGAGAACAGGCACTCTCACGCCACGGACTTGCCGCCCCCTACTTGTAAATCATATCCGCCATCGTCCGGCCGGCAGGGATGAAGGGCAGCACGTGCTCAGTGTAGGGCGTGATCACATCGAGCAGGTAGGGCTGGTCGCTGTCGAGCATCCGCTGCATCGCGGCGCGGAGATCGCGGCGGAACATCACGCGTTCGGCGGGCACATTGAACGCCTTGGACATCGTGATGTAATCCGGGTAGATCGCCTCGCGATGATCCGGGTCGCCGAGATAGGTGTGGCCGCGGTTGCCTTTGTAAAACTTGTCCTCCCACTGCACCACCATGCCGAGGTGCTGGTTGTTCAAGATGAGCACCTTGGCGGCGATCTTCTCGATGTGCGCGGTGGCCAGTTCCTGCACGTTCATCAGGAACGAGCCGTCGCCGTCGATGTCGATGACCTGCTGGTTCGGGCACGCGACCTTCGCGCCGAGGGCGGCCGGATAGCCATAACCCATCGCGCCCAAGCCGGCACTGGTGAGGAACTGCCGCGGGAATTTGTATTTGTAATATTGCCCCGCCCACATCTGGTGCTGGCCGACGCCGGTGGTGATGATCGCGTCGCCGCCGGTCAGTTCCCAGAGCATCTCGATCGCCATCTGCGGCAGGATGACCTGGTCGCTGAGGCCGCCCATGTGATCCTGCATGTGCTGCGAGCGGAGCACCTCGTCGGTGACGCGGTAACCGAGCGGGGCCTTGGCCTTCCACGCGTCGATCTGGCGATGCCACGCGGCGAACTTTTTCTGCACGGGCCGTTTGCGGGCCAACTCGACGAGGCGGCCGAGCGCGTACTTGATGTCGCTCTCGATGGCGAGCTGCACCTTGCGGTTCTTGTTGTGTTCGCTCACGTCGATGTCGATGTGAACGATCGTGCCGGTCTCGCAGAATTTCTCGACCTTGCCCGTCACGCGGTCATCGAAACGCACGCCGAACGCGAGGAGCAAATCCGCGCCGTCGGCCACCTTCACCATCGGCGCTTCGAAATTTTTGCGATGCTCATATTCGCCGCTGACCGCCCAGTTCGCATAGGCGGTGCCGTGCATTCCCAGCCAGCGCAGCGAGAGCGGATCGGTCTCCGGGAACGCGCCGCAGCCCATGATCGTGGTGGTCACGGGAATCTGCGTGAGCTGGGCAAACTCGCGCAACTCGGCCGCCGCGTTGCCGCTGATGATGCCGCCGCCGCAGTAGAGCACCGGGCGCTCGGCCTTTTCGATCAGGCCGATGATTTCGTTCAATGCCAGGTCGTCCGCGTGCTTCACCGGGTTGTAGCCGCGCAGATGGACCTCGGTCGGGAAAACGGGCTGGGTGCGCGATTGCTGGATGTTCTTCGGCACGTCGATCACCACCGGACCGGGGCGGCCGGATTGCGCGATGTGGAAGGCTTCTTTCACCACGCGCGGAATGTCGTTCACGTCGGTGACGAGATAGCTGTGCTTCACGATCGGCAGCGTCATGCCGAAAAAATCCGTCTCCTGAAACGCGCCCTTGCCGATCATCGCCTGCGGCACCTGGCCGGTGATGGCGACGAGCGGGATCGAATCCATGTAGGCGTCGGCGATGCCGCTGATGAGATTGGTCGCGCCCGGGCCGCTGGTGGCCATGCACACGCCGGCGCGGCCGGTCGCGCGCGCGTAGCCTTCCGCGGCGAACACCCCGCCCTGCTCGTGCCGCGGCAGGATGGTGCGGATTTTCTGCGACTTCGTGAGCGCCTGATGGAACTCCATGCTCGCGCCGCCGGGATAGGCGAAGATCGTATCGACGCCCTCGCGTTCGAGGCAGGCGACGAGGATTTCGGACCCCAGCATGGCGGGGCCAACTTCCGGGCGCGCGGCAGGACGTTCGGCGGCGCGTTCGGGCGCGGTGGACTTCGGTTCAGCAGTGTGGAGGGACTTGCTCATAATGTTCGTATTGAGTGGGGCGCGGGCCGTGGGAGCAACAAAAAACCCACGACCGTTGCCAGCCGTGGGTGTTTGTCGAAAATCAACTCAAGCGCGACACGCACCAACGGCCTCGTTGGTTGCTACTACGACTACCCGGAATGTGCGCGGCGCTTTCGTCATCGGGCGAGGACGGTAGGAGGCCGCGCCCCGGGGGTCAAGCGGGCTTTTGGCGGGTGGATGATTTTGGGTGCATCCCAGAGCTGTTGGGAAAACGCACCGGCGCGGATCAGGGCGTAGACATGCTGCGCGCGCGGGGGGATGCGAACGCGCAGCGACATTCGCGCCGTGAACGCCACAAAGCCGTCGCGCCTGCCACCAAACCGGCACCAACGCATTCGGCAAATGTCCTTTCCACTGCAGGCTGGGGCGGCACGGCAATTAACCGGGTCCGCCTCGTCTGCCACCCAGTCCATGACTCACGGCTGCTTCGGCGCCTCCGGCGTAGCCAGTTTGCGCTTTGCCAGGTGGCCTAGGAGATAGGTGTCGGGCAATGACTGGTCCCAGGCGGAGAACCACAGGTCACTCAACATCTGCGCGGCGGCGGCCAGTTGGCCGGTCAGGAACTCCTTGCCGACCCGGCCGCTTTCATCCTTGGCCGATAACTTGCCTTCCTTGTCCATCTGATAGAGCGGCTCCACCAGCTTGAACTGCTTGAGCAGCATCGCCATCACTTCTGGGAAGACATCGGGGCGTTTCTCGACGGGTTGACCATGCCAGAGACTTCGCGCCGGGCGTAGCTTCGGACGTAGCTCGGTCAGTGTCACCATGCCGGATTTTTGGAGGAAGCCACCGTCGATCCAGGCGTGAAAGCCTTTGCTCGTCGTGTAGCCGGCGGGGTTCTCGCCCACCCAGCCGTTGTAGTTCTTGGTCGTGTGCAACGGCTGGGTCAGGTCGCCCACGTAATGACCCATCACGCCCATGACATAGAGAATATTCTGCCGGGCATTGGCGATCTCTTCCGGCGTACCGGCCTGTTCGTAGGCTTTCAGATAGGAAAAGCCGGACTTTAGTTTCGAGTAGTGTTCCGTGATCGCCCACGGCAGGAAACCTATCTGGGTCTTGGTGCGGTCCCGGTCCTGGGTTGGATCAATCGTCGGGAACTGCTCGGGCTTGGTCGCCCGCGCCACCGCCAACTGTCCGGCGAACTCATACCGGAAGTGACTTAGCGCCGTGGGCTCCAGCTTGTAGAGCGCGAGATCATCGACATCGAAGTAATGGTCCGGCCCGTTGCAATGGCGCAGCGGCAGGTCGGGCGTGTTCCGCCAGCGATCCGGTTCGCCCGCGAGAAACGCGACGCGCTCCCGCGCCTCCGCAGTCTGCACAAAGCCGGGGAAGTTAGTCGGCAACAGACTCACCGCCGCCTGATTCACCAGCCGATGGCCTTCGTAGTCCCAAGCCAGGCACGATGGTAGTACACCGAGGAGCAGAAAACTCCACCCGGTTAGTCGGGCCAATATTTTTTCCATAAACATTCCGATTGCCACACTGCTCTCGGTCCCCATGCCAATTCCATCATGTGTCCTAGTGCCTGAGTTCGACGTGGAAAGCTAAGCCTTGCCGATTGAAAACGTAGTCGTCAATAGCCGCCTAACCTCGCTAACGACAGTTACGCGTCGAGTAATTATTCATACTCAGTCGTCCCTGACTAATGGTGCTCGCTTCTTTACAAGCCACCAAACCAAGATAGGCAACTTTTGAACATCCGAAAACTCAGCCTCGAAATCGGACACGGGGCCGGATATGCTACGATGCATCATGTGCTCACTGCTGGACTTCCGAGAGCGGCGATATGATACCCAGCGAACTGGCACCTTAATCGTGAGAAGAATCAAACCAACCGTGCCAAGCGACACAAGGACAACGGCACCAGAGTCCGATTTTACCTTGACGCTAACTCCCTCCTTCTTGCTCTGAATCTCTACTTCTGAAGGCTTACCTCTAGGCGCAGGCGTTGGAGCAGCTTCCGCTCGGTCGGCAAATAACAAGACAACACCTGAAATGACCATGAAAGCAAATATGGCATAAAGAAGAAACGTCAATCTCTCAATATGTTTTCGTGTCATTCGTGGTGAGATGTATAGGCGCCTACCATGCCACTTAGGTTTCTCCATCCCCATCCCCCCTTCGCTCGAAGGCCTTTTGATAGAGATTCACAAAATCCTCCACCGCCACCGCGCGCGGATTGAAGGTCGCCGTCCACTGTTTCGCCGCTTCTGTCGCGAGGGTCTCCACCAAGGCCGGCTTCACCCCGCAGTCCGCCAGCGAGCGCGGCATTTGCGCCACGTTTAGGAGCGATTCCAAGCGCGCCAGAAGTGCCCCCACCGCCGCATCCAGACCGTCGCGCACATGCGCCAGCTCGCCCGCGGACGCCAGCTCCGCGTACGCCCGCCGCGCGACGCCGTCGCGCGCGTTGAACCGTACCACCGCCGGCAGCATGATCCCCACCGCCTGCCCATGCACGATGCCGTAGTGCGCCGTGAGCGGATTGGCCGCGGAGTGCGCCGCGCCGAGCATCGAGTTCTCAATCGCCATGCCCGCCAGCGCCGCGCCCAGCAGCATCCGCCCGCGGGCATCGAGGTCCAGCGGCTCGCGCAAGGCCAGCGGCAGCGCGGGCACCAGCAGCTTGAAGGCCTCGTGCGAATACATCACCGAGATCGCGTTGCGTTTCCGCGTCACCGTCGTCTCGACCGCGTGCGTGATGGCGTCGATGCCCGTGCAGGCCGTCACCCGCGGCGGCTGCGAGACCGTGAGCGTAGGGTCCAGAATCGCCACGCGCGCCGCCGCCTTGGGATCGCCGCACGCCATTTTCTGATGCGTCTTTTCATCCGCGATCAGCGCGAACGACTGGCACTCGCTGCCCGTGCCCGTCGTGGTCGGGATGGCGATCAACGGCAGCATCGGCTTCGTCGCCTTGCCCACGCCCCAGTAGTCCTGCATCCGGCCGCCGTTGGTCAGGAGAAAGTTCGCGCCCTTGGCCGTGTCCATCGAGCTGCCGCCGCCGACGCCCACGATCAAATCCGCGCCCGCCTCGCGCGCGACCGCCAGGCAGCGGTCCACATCGAGCGTCGTCGGATTCTCCCGCACCGCGTCAAACACCACCACGCCGAGGCCCGCCTTTTGCAGCGAATGCTCGACGCGCCCGGCGTGCCCAGCCAGCGCGATCCCCTTGTCCGTCACCACCAGCACGCGTGTGCCGCCCAGCTCCCGCGCCAGCGCGCCGACGCGCTCGACGGTGTTGTTGCCGAACACGAGGCGGGTGCGCGTCTGGCTGTCGAAAGCCACCAGCGGCAGCTTTTCGTAATGAACGGGGGCGTCGGACATGGCGCGTATGGACGGAGTTATTACCGGGCCGGTTCAAACGTGGAGAAGGCGGGGGAACC
>BJHT01000409.1 GCA_014193395.1 Verrucomicrobiota bacterium | reverse complement strand
CGCCGACACAGCTGTCCTTGGAACTACCGGGGGAGGACGCGCCGTTGTTTTGAGGCGGCATTTTTGCAAACACGCGAAATCGCCAATGAAATCAACACCTCGCACTTTCCCTTTCGCAACACCCTCTAATATGCAGGGGAACCGAAAAACTGAGGCAATCGCCTTGATCGTGGGCTTTGCGCTCCTCGTGGCGTCCTGGGTCTGGCGCGGCTACGAACCACGCCTACGGATCAAAGGACAACCGCTCAAAGCACTGGCGTTTTCGCCCGCGGGTGACGTGCTGGCGGTAGGTTCCCTCGCCGGCGGCGGCAGCATCTTGGGCGCGCCGACGACTCCCATTCGGTTTCTCAGCGTGCGCGACGGCACCGAAGCGCAGCCAGCATTGCCCACCACCAACCAGTTTCCGGTGTCGGTGGTGCAGGCCGCCTACTCGCCTGACGGCAAGCTGTTCGCGACGCTGCAGGCTCATGCCTACAACGAACTGGAACTGGCCGTCTTCGATCTGGCCACGCGGACGCGCATCGGGGCGCAAAAAGTTCCTTACGGCGATAACGGCGGCTCCGGTCCGGATGGCACCGTCACGTTTCGCTTCGCACCGGATTCGAGCTTCATTGTCACGGATGGGCAGGTGGTGCGCCGCGGCTACTTTTCGCACCGCACGGTTGCCGTGTGGGAAGTGGCGGCGCGCAAGGAACGGTTCACGCTCGAGAAGGCCGGGTTTCCCGAGGTCTCGCCCGACTCCCGGCTGCTGGCCACCATCGACGATCCGCCGCCCAATGTTTACGGCACGAAGGGGAGCCTCAAGCTGTGGAACACGCAATCGGGCAAACTGGAACGGGCGATGGAAATTCCGGGTGCCGCGCGGATGTGGCCGGCTTTTTCCCCGGATGATCGGCTGGTGGCGGTCAACACCGGCGACACGACCGAGGTGTTTGAAACTGCCACCGGCAAGCGCGTCTTCGAGCAGAAGGGCTGGACTCCGCGATTTCTTGCCGATGGCAAAACGCTCCTGACCGTGTTGGGGCGAAACGTGCAATTGTGGGACACTGGCACCTGGCAATTGCAACAGTCACACACGTTTCAGCTCGGCCACCATTGGTCAAACGTGGACCCGCTCATCCCGCGACCGCAGGTGCTGGGCGGCCGGTCCCTGATCGTGGTGTTCAACTTCAACTCCGGCCGCCACGGTTCGTTCCTTCGCTGGCTGGGACGCACGACCCATCTTAACGCCTTCGGCTCGCATCAAGTGTTCCTAATCGACGCCACCACGGGCACGCGCCAGACCATTCACCTGCACGAGGGTTGGATGTCCGGCTACCCCGTGGTGTCCACAGACGGCACCTGCGCGGCCATCGGTTTCGCGGGAGGAGTCGAGTTGTGGGATTTCCCACCACGGCGCACGCGCGTCGCGCCTGCGGCTGCGGCGGCGCTCGCGGTGGTGACGGCTGTGGTGCTGCTTGCACTCCGCTGGCGGACGAGAGGACCGGCGAAGAGTTCCGGTTAGGACTGCGAACTACGTGCGCCGCCGCGCTCACTGAATCTCGGCGTAAACCACCCGCGGCCACGTGCCTGCCGCACGCTTTTCGGAAACCGCGCTTGTCGGTTTCCCTGTTTTCCATACAGTGCCCGCATGACCGCCGCAGTTGCCCATATCATCGCCGAGGTTGATCAACTCTCGCCTCCGGAACGCGTCGAGTTACGCCGCCGGATCGTCGAGCACATTCCCATGTCCGACGACCTCACCGACGACGATTTTGCCGCCCTCGCCGCCGCTTCCTTCCAAGCGCTGGATCGGGAGGAGGAACAACGTGCCTGAGCGGGGTGAGGTTTGTTAGGTGGACTTCGGCGTCACCGCCAAAGTCCGTCCCGCACTCGTCATCAGCGTGCCGTGCGGCGATGCGGACCGGGCGCTCATCGGTGTCATTCCCCACACCAGCGCCACGCGCGGTTCACAGTTTGAAGTGATCGTCGGGGCACGATTTCTTGGTGACGGCGTGTTTTTGGTTCAGGGCATTCAAGCGTTCCTACCGAAGTTCTTTCTGCGTCGTCTTGGGGTGCTCACTCCCGCACAGCTTCAGACAGTCGAAGCGACGCTGCTGCGGTGGCTTGCTGTGGGCCACTGACGCGCGCGCCGCGCGTCGTGCGGAAGCGGATGCGCCCGTGGTCGCCTCGTTGCAACCCACCTCTTCCATCCAAAAAAAGCAGGGCTGTTGGCGTCTCCACGTCGGCCATTTTCCATCCATCCATCCGTTCTCGCCGCCGAACGGTGTCTCGCAAAAGGCAGAAGTGGATTTCCCGATGATCGTTCGCTACCGTGCAGCGCGTCACAACTCGCGCGAACCAATCCCGTGCGCAAAAATTTGAAAATGAACCGAGCCAACCAGTCAGCCGCCGCGTGGACAGTCCTGCTGTCTCTCACGGCTTCCGTCGTTGCCGCCACCGCTGCGGATTCCCCCGCCGGCATTGAGTTTTTCGAGCGCAAGGTCCGCCCCGTCCTCGCCGAGAGCTGCTACGAGTGCCACGGTCCCGACAAGCAAAAGGGCAAGCTGCGCCTCGACTCCGCCGGAGCCATCCGCGCGGGCGGCGAGGCCGGCCCCGTCTTCGTCCCCGGCAAACCCGCCGAGAGCCGCTTGATCACCGGCATCAGCTACGGCGATCCCGAGTTCAAGATGCCGCCGAAGAAGAAGCTCGGCGCGCAACAGATCGCGGACCTGACCGAGTGGGTGCGCATGGGCGCGCCCCTGCCCGCCGGCGAAGCCGGCCCAGCCCCCGTTGCGCGCAAGGAATTCGAGATCACCGCGAAGGACCGTTCCCACTGGGCTTTTCTGCCGCTCAAGCGCCCGCCCGTCCCGACGCTCGCCAGCGCTTCCGCCGCGCCCGCCAGTCCCATCGACGCCTTCATCCGCGCCCGTCTCGACGCCAAGAAACTCGCGCCTAATCCCCCCGCGTCGCGCCCTGAGTGGATTCGTCGCGCGACTTACGATCTCACCGGCCTGCCGCCGTCGCCCGAGGAAATGGCCGCCTTCATTGCCGACAATTCCCCGCGCGCCTTCGAGACCGTTATCGATCGTCTGCTCGAGTCTCCGCGTTACGGCGAAAAGTGGGGCCGCCACTGGCTCGACCTCGTCCGGTTCGCCGAGAGCAATAGCTACGAACGCGACAACCCCAAACCTCACGCCTGGCGCTACCGCGATTACGTCATCCGCGCATTCAACGCCGACAAACCCTACGACCGTTTCCTCCGCGAACAGCTCGCCGGAGATGAACTCCCCGACGCCGACGCCGATTCCATCACCGCCACGGGTTTCTACCGCCTCGGCATCTGGGACGACGAACCCGCCGACCGCGAGCTAGCGCGCTTCGACGGCCTCGACGACATCGTCGCCACCACCGGCCAGGTTTTCCTCGGTCTCACCATTGATTGCGCCCGCTGCCACAACCACAAGATCGACCCCATCTCGCAGCGCGATTACTACCGGCTGCTCGCCTTCTTCCACAACGTGAACCATTACCGCAACGGCGGCCCCACCGACGAAGTCCCGCTCTTCACCACCGCCGCGCAAAAGCAGGCCGCCGAACAGCGCGCCCGCGAACTCGACCAGCGCCGCAACGAACTCCAGGCTGGCATCACCGAGATCGAGAAAAACTTCCGCACCCTCTACTCCAAGAGTGAAGCCAACGCCGCCGCCCCGACGCACTCCGACCTCGACGACCTCCAATTCCGCTACTACCGCGACACTTGGAACAAGCTCCCCGACTTCACCCTCATCAAAGCCGAGACCACCGGCCCCGTGCCCGCGCGTCTATTCGACATCGGCCTCCGCACACGCGACACCGCGTTCGGCTTCGTCTTCGAGGGCAATCTCATCGTGCCGAAAGCCGGCGAGTACACCTTCTTCCTCGACAGCGACGACGGCTCGCGCCTCACGCTCGAGGGCAAGGAAATCATCCTCTACGACGGCATCCATGGCGAAGGCATGGAGCGCAAAGCCACCGTTCGCCTGCGTCAGGGGCGCCTGCCCATCAAGCTCGAATACTTCCAACGCCAGAACGGCTGGGGTCTTACCGTCGCGTGGTCCGGTCCCGACTTCCCGCGGCGCAGCCTCTCCACCTCCGGCGAAACCGGCGGCGATCCGAAACAACGCCTTGCCAAAAAAGATTTCAACCGCCTCATCCGCGACGAGGGCGCGCGCGTCCTTGGCAAGCAGGAGTTTGCGCGCTACGAAAAACTCAAGGGCGAACTCGACAGCCTGAAACAGGACAAGCCCCTCTCCAACGTCGCCCTCGCCGTCACTGAAGCCGGCCGCACCGGTCCCGACACCTACCTCCTCGCCCGCGGCAACCCCGCGCTCAAAGGCGAGAAGGTGACGCCCGGTTTCATCCAAGTCCTCGGACCCACCGAGCCGCAAATCCCCGAACTGCCGCCCGGCATCAAATCCACCGGCCGCCGCACCGCCCTCGCCAACTGGATCGCCTCGCCGACCAATCCCATGACCGCCCGCGTGATGGTCAACCGCATCTGGCAGCATCACTTCGGCCACGGCATCGTTCGCTCTCCCAGCAATTTCGGCTACCAAGGCGACAAACCCACGCACCCCGAACTGCTCGACTGGCTCGCGTCCGAGTTCATCGCCCAAGGCTGGCGGCTCAAGCCCCTCCACAAAACCATCATGCTCTCCGACGCCTACCGGATGTCCTCCCGCAGCCGTCCCGAAGCCCTCGCCGCCGATCCCACCAACGATCTCCTCTGGCGCTTCGACCAGCGCCGCCTCACCGCCGAGGAAATCCGTGACTCCATCCTGGCCATCAGCGGCGTCCTCAATCTGAAAATGTTCGGTCCGGGCATCTATGTGGACATCCCCCGCGAAGTCCTCGCCGGCCAGTCCCGCCCCGGTGCCAACTGGGGCAAGTCACCGCCCGAGGAACAAGCCCGCCGCAGCATCTACATCCATGTCAAACGCTCCCTCCTCACGCCAATCCTCGACAGCTTCGACATCGCCGAAACCGACCGCTCCGCCCCCGTCCGCTTCGTCTCCGTGCAACCCACGCAAGCCCTCGGCATGCTCAACGGCGACTTCCTCAACCAACAAGCCGAAGTCTTCGCCGCCCGCCTCCAGCGCGAAGCCCCCGGCGACCTTGCCCAGCAAGTCCGCCGCGGACTCCACCTCGCCACCACTCGCCCCCCCAGCGATGCCGAAATCAAACGCGGCCTCGCCCTCATCGAAACCCTCCGCACCCAGGACAAAGCTAGTCCCGACATCGCCCTGAAATACTTCTGTCTCATGGCCCTTAACCTGAACGAACTAGTCTATCTCGATTAACTTGGAATCGAGAGTAGAATCGAACTAAGAAAACCCTGAGTCACACGAATCCAATGTCCCTTATCGTCCCCAAACGATGTAGCGCAGAGTGTCACTCTGCTATGTCGCCGAATAGCATTCAGCCGGGCGCGCGCCGGTTGTCCCGTGTCAAACCTGGCCCTTGGGGTCCAGCGACAGGGCCAAAGGCCCGTCCTATACCAGCCTGGGGCAACGCCCCAGGTATCGAATCGCACACTCAACAAGGGCTGAAAGCTCGGCCCATATTTCCGCACCGCGGCCCTATCGCTACCAAGCCCACTCAATGGGATAGCCCGCGCCATTGGCGCTCGGGGATAGGTTGGGGACGCGTTTCCTGGGGCGTTGCCCCAGGCTGGTATGGGAGCGCGCCGTTGGCGCTATCCGAGGTTCATCTAACGGACTTGGCTAAAAATTCCTCCCTTTCCCATTCCTTTGCCAAACCCCGTCACTCCAGCCGCCCCACACTCTCATCCCCTTTTCGTGTCTTTCGTGACTTTCGTGGTTCTAACTTCCCGCCCTACCCGTTGAACCCATAAACCCTTCAACCCTCGCAACCCTTCAACCCTTCAACCCTTCAACCCACTCC
>BJHT01000408.1 GCA_014193395.1 Verrucomicrobiota bacterium | reverse complement strand
AATACAAAGCGCCCATCATGTCATCCAGCCTCTACCGCCACCAATGGGGCACCGAGGAAGCGTTGCGAATGAAACGCTCCAATGAGTTCGGCCCGCTCCAATACGTCGTGGCCAGCCAGGGCGGCGGCTGGAGCCTGCCTGGCTGGTATGTCTATGGCCAGCATCCCACCTGGATGGCCGTGACTCTCTGCGGTGCCGGCGTCGAGGCCGTGAGCATGTATGCCCGCGAAGCCGCCTGTCACACCCTCCTCACCTACGCCGACCGCATGCCCGCCGAAGTCTGGTACGGCCGCCCCGATGTCACTCCGACCTACTGTCACACCTCCGCGCACTTCACCAAGAAGACTCACTCATGGACGCCTGCGATCGATGGCAACTATTGGTTCGGCCATCACTACCAAATCTTCCGCATGGCCCAGGTCTTCCTCGGCATGGTCAAGACCCGCGTCGAACCCGTGCCCCACCAGGAAATCCTCGAAGTCACCGCCATCCTCCACGCCGGCGTGAAGTCGATGAAAGAACGCGGCCGCCTGGTGCAGTTGGCGGAGGTGATGGAGTAACGAACCGGGAGCAACCTGGGTTTGTCACACCCCTAACTCACCGTCACGGCTTTTGCCTGAACACTCGTCTCGACACCCTCCCGTCACCCCAGCTATCACGATCCCATGCGTTCTACTTCCTCCTTTGCCCTTGCTGCCCTTACCGCAGTACTGACCGCGTCCGCACCCGCAGCGGACTACGACCTCGTCATTTATGGCGGCACCTCGGCGGGCGTCATCGCCGCCGTGCAGGCGAAAAAACTGGGCAAGTCTGTGATTGTCGTCAGCCCGGACAAGCATCTCGGCGGCTTGTCCGCCGGCGGTCTGGGTTTCACTGACACGGGCAACAAGGCGGTCATCGGTGGACTCTCGCGCGACTTCTATCACCGCGTCTGGCTGGAGTATCAGAAGCCCGCGACGTGGCGCTGGCAGGCGCAGTCCGCCTACGGCAACAAGGGCCAGGGCACGCCCGCGATGGACGGCGAGAACCGCACGATGTGGATTTTCGAGCCGAGCGTCGCCGAGCGTGTCTTCGAGAATTACGTGCAGGAATTCAATGTTCCCGTCCACCGCGACGAATGGCTCGACCGCGCCCAAGGCGTGAAGAAATCCGGCGCCCGCATCACTGCCATCACGACCCTCAGCGGCAAGACCTACTCCGGGAAAATGTTCCTGGATGCCACCTACGAGGGCGATCTCATGGCTGCCGCCGGTGTGAGTTACCACGTCGGACGCGAGGCGAACTCCGTCTATGGCGAGCGATGGAACGGCGTGCAGACCGGCGTGCTCCATCATCGCCATCACTTTGGATTCCTAAAAACCAAGATCAGTCCCTACGTCGTCCCCGGTGACCCGAAGTCCGGCGTGCTCCCGCGCATCAGCACCAATGCACCCGGCGAATACGGTGCCGGTGACCAGCGCGTGCAAGCCTACTGCTATCGCTATTGTGTCACCGACCATGCCGAGAACCACATCCCCTTTCCAAAGCCCGAAGGCTATGATCCGAAACAATACGAACTGCTCGTCCGCATCTACGAGGCC
Source organism: Verrucomicrobiota bacterium (assembly GCA_014193395.1). Lineage (GTDB taxonomy): Bacteria > Verrucomicrobiota > Verrucomicrobiia > Limisphaerales > BJHT01 > BJHT01. The sequence continues at coordinate 4,347 of BJHT01000408.1, read as the reverse complement.
GGCTGGGGCGAGACCTTCGATAAGTTCGATCCCATTCCCAACCACAAGACGGACTCGAACAATCACGGCCCGTTCAGCACGGATAACATCGGCATGAACTATGACTACCCCGAGGCCGGCTATGAGCGTCGCCGCGAGATCCTCGCCGAACACCGCACCTACCAACAAGGTTGGCTCTATTTCATCGCCAACGACCCGCGCGTGCCTAAGGCCGTACAGGAGCGGATGCGCCGGTGGGGCCTTCCCAAGGATGAGTTCAAAGACAACGGCCACTGGCCGCACCAAATCTATGTCCGCGAAGCCCGCCGTATGATCGGACAGTTCGTGATGACGGAGAACGAACTGACCAAGAAGAAGCCCACGCCCGAGCCGGTTGGCATGGGGAGCTACACGATCGACTCCCACAACGTGCAACGCTACATCACCCCCGAAGGCTATGTGCAGAACGAAGGTGACATCGGGGTTGGCATCACGCCCTATGCCGTCGCCTACGGTGCGCTCGTGCCCAAACGCGGACAATGTGACAACCTCCTCGTCCCCGTCTGTGTCTCCAGCTCCCACATCGCCTTCGGTTCCATCCGCATGGAACCGGTCTTCATGATTCTCGGCCAGGCCGCCGCCACCGCCGCCGCGCTCGCCATCGACGCCAGCCACGCCGTGCAAGACGTGCCCTATCCCCAGCTCCGCGACCGCCTGCTCAAGGACGGACAGGTGCTCGAATACACCGCCAAGCCCGCCCCCGCCCAACCCCGCAAGTAGTCCAACCAACCCACTTACCCCCGCCCCCCCCTTTGCGTCTCTCTGCGCTTTCTGCGGGCATCCGTTCCCGTCTCCTATCAAATGAAACTCATCTCCTGGAATGTGAACGGCCTTCGCGCCGTCCTGCGCAAAAACTTCCTCACCTATCTCGCCGAAGAGAAGCCTGACATCCTCTGCCTCCAGGAAACCAAATGCACCCCGGACCAGGTCGAGCAACTCTGGCCCGCGACCTACACCACCTATTGGAACACCGCTGAGAAAAAGGGTTACTCCGGCACCGCCCTCTTCACCAAGACCCGCCCGCTCAAGGTCACCCTTGGCATCGAACACGCCGACCACGACCGCGAAGGCCGCGTTCTTACCGCCGAGTTTCCCGACTTCCATCTCGTCAATGTCTATGTCCCCAACTCCCAGCGCGAACTCACCCGCCTCGCCTACCGTCAGCAGTGGGACCGCGACTTCCTCGCCTATCTGAAACAACTCGAACGCACCAAACCCGTCATCTGGTGCGGTGATCTCAACGTCGCCCACACCGAACTGGATCTGGCCAATCCCAAGGCGAACATGAAGAACCACGGCTTCACCCCCGAGGAACGCGCCGGCTTCAGCGCCAATCTCGCCGCCGGCTTCCTCGACACCTTCCGCGAGTTCGAGTCCGGCGGCGGGCATTACACCTGGTGGAGTCAGATGAACAATGCCCGCAGCCGGAATATCGGGTGGCGGCTCGACTACTTTCTCATCAGCGCCGCCCTCCGCCCGCGCCTCCAAAAGGCGTTCATCCGCCCCGAGATCCTTGGCAGCGATCACTGCCCGGTTGGTATCAAGCTCAAATAGAAGAAAGCTCAAAATTCAAAGCTCAAAGCTCAAGGGAAGTTCCAAGCACCAAGCACCAACTATGATTCTGCCGATAATTATTCGGTTTCCAAGAAATGGTGCTTTAGCTACGGAGCTTGGATCTTCCCTTGAGCTTTGAGTTTTAGTCTTTGAGCTTTCTTCCTCCCCTGCGCATTAGGCTTTGAACTTTGAGCCTATTTCCGTTCCCAATACTCCCATGACAACTCCACGCCCCAGCCTGCACCTCGCCGCCCTCCTCCTCACCCTCACGTCGCTCGCCGCACAGACCGCCAAGCCGCCTGCGAACTACGTCCTCAGCGCCCGACCCGACCGCCCCGCCGCCCTGTATCAGCAGGGCGAAACCGTGACCTTCACGATTTCCCTCGCGCTCGACCAACAGCCCGCCAAGAACACCGAAGTCCAATGGAGCATCACCAAAGACGGCATGCCGCCCGTGACCAACGGCCTGCTGAAACTGGAGAACGGCACTGCCACCGTCGCCGGCAAACTCGAGGAACCCGGCTTCCTCCTCTGCCGCGCCACCTTTACCACGCCCGACAAAAAGACCGTCACCGCCCTCGCCGGCGCGGCGGTCGATCCCACGCTCATCAATCCTAGCCTGCCTGTGCCCGAGGACTTCGATGCCTTCTGGACTGCGCAGAAAAAAACGCTCGCCGCCATTCCGATCAACGCCCGACTTACTCCCGTGAAATCCCCCATCGCGGAGACCGAAGCCTTCGACCTGCAGGCCGACAGCGTGGGCGCGCCGGTGTCCGGCTACTTCGCCAAACCCGCCGGAGCCAAGCCGAAGAGTCTCCACATCATCCTCCTCGTCCACGGCGCGGGTGTGCGCAGCTCGAGCCTCGGCGGCGCGGCCAACTGGGCCAAGAGCGGCTTCCTCGCGATGGACATCAATGCCCACGGCCTGCCCAACGGCAAACCCGACGCCTTCTACACCGCGCTGATGAATGGCGACCTGAAGGACTACCGCACCCGCGGGCGCGAATCCCGCGACACCATCTACTTCCGCGGCATGTTTCTCCGCCTCGTCCGCGCCCTGGATTTCCTCACCGCCCAGCATGAGTGGGATGGCAAGGTCGTCGTGGTTTACGGCGCGAGCCAGGGCGGCGCGCAAGCCATCGTCGCGGCGGGACTTGATCCCCGCGTCACCTTCTTCGCCGCCGGTGTTCCCGCCATGTGCGATCACACCGGCATCATCGCGGGGCGCATCAATGGCTGGCCCAAATTCCTACCCAGTCCCTACCCCGGCCCCGACAAACCCGACCGCAAAATCGTCGAAGCTATCCGTTACTACGACGCCATGAATTTCGCCACGCGCACCCAGGCCGGCGCTGTCTTCACCGTCGGCTTCATCGACACCACCTGCCCGCCCACCAGTGTTTATGCGGCCTATAACAATGTGACCGGCAAGAAAAGCTTCCACCACGACCCTGATGCCGGCCACACCAGCACGCCCAAAGCCAGCGCCGCCATGCAGCAGGCGGTGCGCGCGCATGTGGCGGAGCTGAAGGGGAGATAGATTGACGACGGTGCGCCCGACACGCGGCGTTTACGCCGCTACAGCATCCGCACGTCGGACAGCGTTTGTTCAACCGACCATCGCCAACAAAGGAGAGTGCGAAAAAAACTGGTTCAACCTCGCTTCGGCAGTTGCCCAAGCAGCCGAACCGGAAACCGTCAGCCTGGCCTTCCGAAAAATCGTCAAACAGTGGAAGACACCGCCGACGCACAGGGGTGCGGCGGCGCTCCAGTTCGCGCTGAAGTTTGGCGATCGGTTTGCCTCCCCGCCCGTGGCGACGGAGAAACGGTACGAAAATAAAACCGACCCAAACACAAACATTCGGATACCGCTTGGAGGTTTTTAATACCTTTGAGCACTCAGCTTTGAGCTTCGCCCCAGTTCGCCGTCGTTCGTCGGCCAGGTGAAAACGCGATCACCGCGAACGATCTCGGCAGGCCACAGTCAGTTCGCCTAACCAGTTTGGCCATGCTGGTTTGCGGATTGACGAAGAGCAACGCGGCGGCATATACCCCTGACCGTTCAACGGCAGCATAACGATTCATCAACACCAAGGGTTTCTATGACAAAACGAGATCTGGTCGTTCGCATCAGTGAAAAAACAGGGCTGGTGCAGCAGCAGGTTTTTGAAATCGTGCAACTCACCCTCGACTCCATCGCCAGCGAGGTCGCGCACGGCCGGACCGTCGAGCTGCGGAACTTTGGCGTGTTTGAAGTCAAAATCCGCAAGGCCCGCATCGGCCGCAATCCCAACCAACCCAAGCGCGATGTGCCCATCCCGTCGCGCGCCGTCGTGAAATTCAAGCCCGGCAAGGAGATGCGGGAAGCCGTCCTCAAACTGACTCCGCTGGCCAGCTTGGCGGCGGCCGCGAAAGCCGCCCCGGCGAAGAAAGTGCTGCCAGCGCCGAAAGACGGCTCGGCCCCCAAGTCCAGGCCGGCCGAAAAAAAATTACCCGCGACCGCGAAACCCGTACCGGTCAAGAAGGCGACGGCAACAGCCAAGCCTGCGCCGATGGTGAACCTTCCGCCGCCGGCAGCGCCTCCGTCAGCAACTGTCCCCGCTTCAGCAGCCGCTCCTCCGCCGACAGCCCATCTCGCGCCAGAAGGTACCGCGCCTTCCGCCCCAGCCAGCGGCACCTAAATCCGCCGCGACTGCTTTCGGCGCTCGCGCATCGTCCCGGCGGCCTTTCCGGAAATGCCTCTCACGTTGACGC
>BJHT01000407.1 GCA_014193395.1 Verrucomicrobiota bacterium | reverse complement strand
GAGGACGGCCGCACTCCGTGGGCGTTGCGCGTGGCTCGCCCCGCTCGACGACTCCGGCTTGCCCGCGTCGCCGCTGGCGTGCGCCCGTCCCCGGGCGCAGCGAGGTGGAGCGCGGTGGGGCGCTGGATGATTCCAACGTTCTCGTGCGTTCGGACGTCGCTGCGGCCGGGGACGGCCGCACTCCGTGGGCGTTGCACGGTGGCTCGCAGGAGGCCCGGTTTTATTGGGTGGTGTTGGGTTTTTCGGCACCGGGCGCAGGGGCGAATCCGGCGGGGCGCAGGCCGGTGCCGGTGACGCCGGTGAGGGAGTCGCCGAGGTCGGCGCGGATGGGGGCGGCGAGGCGCGTGAGGCCGGCGACGATGTCGGGGTGTTGCGCGGCGACGTTGTTGGTTTCGCCAGGGTCGGTGCGGAGGTTGAAGAGGGAGAGGGGGATGTGCTCGACGCGTTGGCCGTGGCGGCTGGCGATCCCGGCGATGCCGGATTGCGTGATGGCGAGGGGGACGGTCTTGCCCCAGTTCGAGGGCTTGCCGCCGCGGCCCGGCTGGCCCGCGGTGGTGAGGAAGGGGTGCGCGAAATGCAGTTTCCAATCACCGCTGCGGAGCGCGTGGAATTCGTCGCCGGCGAAGAAGGCGAGGGCGTCGTGCGGGGATTTCGCGCCGGGTTCGCCGAGCAGCAGGGGCTTCACATTCCGGCCGTCGATTTTGCGTTCGGAAGGTTTGCCACCGGTGAGGTCGGTGATGGTGGGCAGCCAGTCGATGGCCATGAAGGGTTCGTCGCTCACGCGGCCCGCCGGCACTTTGCCCGGCCAGCGCACGATCAGCGGCACGCGCACGCCGCCGTCGAAGGCGGTGAGTTTGCCCTCGCGATGCGGGCGCGCGGAGCCGGCGTGGTCGCCGTAGCTGAGCCACGGGCCGTTGTCGGAGAAGAAAATGACGAGCGTGCGCTCGGCGAGGTGGAGGCGTTCGAGGGTGGCGAGGAGCTGGCCGACGGACCAGTCGAGTTCCTCGACGACATCGCCGTAGAGACCGCGCGCGGAGCGACCCTTGAATTTTTCCGAGGCGAAGATCGGGACGTGCGGCATGACGTGCGGCAGGTAGAGGAAGAACGGCTGCGCGGCGTTGCGTTCGATGAACGAGACGGCGCGCTCGGTGAAGCGGCGCGTGAACTGGCTCTGGTCGGGATCGAGTTCGAGGACGCGGTCGCCTTCGTGCAGCGGGAAGGGCGGCATCTCGGCGGCGAGGACGGGATGGTACTTGGAGTTGTCGTTGGAGTAGGGCGTGCCGAACCATTCGGCGAAGCCGTTTCGCCGGGGGTTGAATTTCGCGAGCGTGCCGAGGTGCCATTTGCCGATGCAGATGGTCGCGTAGCCGCGGGCCTGGAGCATTTCGGGCAGCAGCCATTCGTCGGGATGAATGCCGTTGCGGCTGGTGTGATTGAGCGCGCCGTGCATGCCGATGCGGTTGGGGTAGCAGCCGCTGAGCAGGGCGGCGCGGCTGGCGGTGCAGACGGGTTGCGCGACGTAGAAGCTGGTGAAGCGCGTGCCTTCGCGCGCGAGACGGTCGAGGTGCGGCGTGCGAATGTCGGTCGCGCCGAAGCAGCCGAGGTCCGCGTAGCCGAGGTCGTCGGCGAGGATGAGGAGGATGTTGGGGCGGGGCTCGGCGGCGGGCGCGGGCGCGGCACAGAAGCAGGTGAGTGCGAGCGCGAGGGCGAGAAGCGGGCGGGCGAGGGAGGGCGGCGTGTGTGAGTTCATGGGTGGCCGGGTAACTTTGTGCGGGGAGTGTGACGGGTGGCGGCGAAACCGGAAGTTGAAAGGGCAGGGGAATGCGGCAGGGATTTTGGCAGGGAAATTCTGGGCAAGGGAAGTTGGGGCAGGGGAATTTTAGGCAAAGGAATGGAGGCAAAGGAATGGGGGCAAAGGAATGGGGAAAGGGGCATCAGCCGCCCTGCCTTCATTCCTTTGCCTCCATTCCTTTGCCCCAAATTCCCCTGCCAAAAACTCCTCTGTTAAAAACTCTCCTGCCAAAGAGTTTTGTGGGATGACGGCGCGGCGGTGCGGATCCGGAGCTTGGCGGGCGGTCGCGATTGCCAAGGGGTTGTCGGGCGTGGGAAGGTTCGCGGGTGATTATTTCTCATTTGAAAATGAAACCATTTTGCGTCGCGGTCCTGCTGTTGCTCCCGGGGTTTGGAATGGCAGAGGAGCGGCGGGCGGTGCCGGATGGGACGGTGGTGCTCACGTTCGATGACTCGGTGGCGAGCCATGCCACGTTCGTCGCGCCGTTGCTGAAGAAGCATGGCTTCGGCGCGACGTTCTTCATCACCGAGGGCTTCGAGTTCACCGCGGACAAGACGAACTACATGACGTGGGAGCAAATCCGCGCGCTGGATGCGGCGGGCTTCGAGATCGGCAATCACACGCGCCGCCACGCCGCGGTGCCGCGGCAGACGCCCGAGCAGCTCTCCGCCGATGTGGAATACATCGAGCGGCAGTGCGCGACGAACGGCATACGGCGGCCGACGAGCTTTTGTTATCCGGGCTACCAGACCAGTCCGGCGGCGGTGAAGCTGCTGCGCGAGCGCGGCTATCTGTTCGCGCGGGCGGGCGGGGCGCGGGCGTTTGATCCGCTCACGGACGAGCCGCTGACGATGCCGCAGGTTTTTGATGGCAAGCCGGACTCGACGCTGGAGCAATTCAAGGCGGCGGTGGCGCAGGCGAAGGACGGGAAGATCGCGGTGCTGACGTTTCACGGCGTGCCGGATCGCAAGCATCCGTGGGTGAACACCGACCCGGCGAAGTTCGAGGCCTATCTGTCGCATCTGAAGGCGCAGGGCTGCCGGGTGCTCGCGGTGCGGGAGCTGGCGCCGTTTTTGAAACCGAGGCAGCCGTGAGCCGGGCGCGCCACTGCGGGGGCGAACCACGGGGTCACGCAGACTTCCAAGTCCGCTGTGCCGCGGCTTCCAAACCCGCGGGCGGTCCGACCACCCGTTTCGCTTCGCCTTGTCGCCCGCGCCCGGAATTCCGTGGCCGCCGCCGATTTGGAAATCGGCGATATAGCCGGTTGGAAACGTGCGCTACCGGGGCGGTAATCGGATGTCCCCCTTGCAAGTTTCCCCGCAATGCGGGTGAAGAAATGCGCGGCGCGCCGTGTCGAGAGAGGCTATGCACATTCAATCTCGTTCCACTGTGTCGGATGCTCTCGCGGCGCGTTCCGTGCGCGGCTCGCTTCGGGATGGCTTCACGTTGATCGAACTGCTGGTGGTCATTGCGATCATTGGGATTCTCGCGTCGATGTTGCTGCCCGCGCTGGGCAGCGCGAAGAAGAAAGCTCACGGTTCGGTATGTTTGAACAACCTGAAGCAGTGGGGAATAGCGGAGCAGCTCTATGCCAGCGATCAGGATGATCGGTTGCCTTACGCGTGGGCTCGGGGTGCCATGCCAAACACTGCCCAGCCCTACTACAGTGCTGCGTCGGGAGGATCGCTGCTTTCACCATATTTGACCCCTCCCCCCGATGTCGCGGTCATCGTGGCGGGGGACAAACCCATTGCCCCTATCGGCAACAGCAGTTACTACTGTCCGGCGCAGGAGCATAACAATCCCAGCTATGTGCCCACCTCGGTATTCACCGCCGGTGCTGTCAAATATGTGGCTTCATCTCGTTATCGCCTCAATCCGTACCTTGGCGGGAATGGACTGGGACCCAGCCCGCCGGGACGCGCGTTTAGCCCTCCTCAGGCCAATGCGATCCGTCTCGATGTGGTGAACAGGCCCGCAGAAAAGGTCTTCGCCTACGAGACCTCCTCGGTCACAACCGCGAACGCTGGGTGCATGGTTCACTACGCCTACAGCTCGACCCCTGGAACATATCAACTCTACACGGGTTATACTGGAGGTGCTGGCGGGGATGCTACTGACCCGATGAACTACACTTCCGGCTGGTATTGCCCAAACATCGGTGTTGCTCACAAATCCCAAACGACGATCAGCTTTGTGGATGGGCGGGTCGAATTGATTCCCAAGACCAGTCCGATAACCTTCGGAGGCATCGCCAGTGGCACGGCCAATGACAACAACTGGACGCTGCCGTGATCTTTCTGCGGCCCTGTTCGTCGCCGGACGATGCCTGTCCCGACCAGTTTCAGACTTGAAAACATGGCTCGGAACACGGCAGAAACTATCAGTGTTCTCGACCTGAAGAATCGTGTTTTCTGAATTGTCCGACGCGCTCATGTGCCAAGCCTCTAGTTGTGTCCCGAAATTCAATGCGTCGCACGCTGTGCGGCGTTGCCAGCGACGCGGCTTTACGCTGATCGAGTTGTTGGTCGTGATCGCCATCATTGGCATCCTCGCCTCGATGCTTTTGCCAGCCCTCGCGTCGGCCAAAATGAAGGCCAAAGGTTCCATCTGCACGAGCAACATGAAACAGTGGGCGTTGGCGGCCAACCTGTATGCCGGCGATCAGGACGACAAGCTGCCTTTCTCGTGGTTGCATGCCGACATCTACGGAGCACCGGGCAACGGGCCACCCTACTACAATGCAGCGGGCGCCGGATCGATGCTCTCACCCTACTTGAACGCGCCCGACGTGCTGCCCGGCGTGAACAACAACAACAATTACGATTGTCCTGCTTCGCTCCACGACCCGGTGAACAACCCTTCGCCGAACGTTTCGTTCACCTGGGCGATTTACAAGTTCGTGCAGAATCAGCGCTATCGCATCAATCCCTATTTGGGTGCGTATGGGTTGGGACCGATTGCAAACTGGAGATTCAATGGCACCAACCACAACGCGGTCCGCTTGGATGCGATCCTGACGCCGGCGGAGAAGGTGTTTTCCTTCGATGTGTTGCGGCAGTGGGCGCCTTACGGGAACTCGCCCGGCAAATCCGTCCCGGCTTTTCTCGGTGGCGATGCCAGCGATCAGAACAATTACACGCCGTATTGGCAGAGTCCGAACATCGGGTATCCCCACAAATTCCTCAGCGGAGTTTCCTTTTTCGACGGCCGGGTAGATTCGCTGCCGCGGACCAGTCCGATCACTTATGGGGCCATCGCATCCGGTGCCGCCACGAACGATGTCAACTGGGTCTTGCCTTGAATCGAGCGGGATGGCCCGCCGCCAAGCAGATTTTTCAACGCCGCACCCGCCTAAAACGAACAATTCAGTTGTCTCCCCGCCGCATTTGAATCACAAACACCCACACGCTTCCCACTGAACCGAAGCACCCGTTTCCCAAAATCAAAATCACAGACATGAACACCATGAAAAAAATCAGCATTGTGGCCGCCGGCTTGCTTTGCGCGGGCGTTGCGCAGGCCGCCGACGCCCCGGCCAAGAAGGTGGATTTCGCCAAGGAAATCCAGCCGATCCTCACCAAGTCCTGTGTCGAATGCCACGGCGCGGAAAAGCAGAAGGGCAAGCTCCGGCTGGACTCCCGCGAGGCGGCGATCAAGGGCGGCGAGACCGGCCCGTCGATCGTCCCCGGCAAGGCCGAGACCAGCGATTTTTACAAGCGCATCATCCTGCCCGCCGGGCACGACGACATCATGCCCAAGAAGGGCGACCCGCTCACCAAGGCGCAGATCGAGTTGGTGAAAAACTGGATCAACCAGGGTGCCGACTGGCCGGTCGATAAAACCGCGGCCAAGCCCAGCGCCGGTCCCACCGACGACTTCGCCAAGCTCAAGGCCTTCAAGCCCGCGGCGGAGGAGTTGGCGGCAATCAAGAAGCTCGAAGCCGCCGGGATTCCGATCCGCCCCGTGGCGATGAACGTGACGTGGATGGAAGCCAACCTCGGCCTCATGGGCACCAACGTCACCGACGCCACGCTCGCCCAGCTCAAGGACGTGCCGAGCCTAGTTTATCTGAACCTCGCGGGCACCAAGGTGACCGACGCCGGATTGGCGAATCTCAAGGGCTTGAAGAACCTCCTGACCCTGCA
>BJHT01000406.1:2322-5944 GCA_014193395.1 Verrucomicrobiota bacterium | reverse complement strand
GTTCCGCCTCCCAGCTACAAGCGCCGGCCCGGGAATCGTAATATTAACACTGCTTCCCAGCCACAACCCCGGCCTCGACCGCACGGGAACTGTTACTGGTTGCAGCCCGGCCGCTTGTTGGCCGGCGAGTATCCGGGGGCCAAGGACTTGGCCATTGCACGGCCCCGGCTGGAAGCGCATTTGGACTCCGGGGTGACGTTCTTTCTCGACCTGACCATGGCCGGTGAGCTGGCACCGTATGAGTCCGAACTGCGATCACTGGCCACCGTCCGGGGCGTGACGGTCGAGTATCGGCGCCTTTCCATCACCGATGTGAGCGTGCCCCGCCGCAAACGGGACATGGCAGCCATTCTGGACACCCTCGACGCCGCACTCGTCGCCGGGCACTGCGTTTACGTCCATTGCTGGGGCGGGGTTGGCCGCACTGGCACGGTGATCGGCTGTCACCTTGTGCGTCACGGTCAAACGGGTGACGAAGCCTTGCAGACGCTGGCCACCCATTGGAGCGGCGTGGAAAAGGTCTGGCGCAAGCCCCGGTCACCCGAAACGGACCAGCAATGCGACTACGTCCGCCGCTGGGTTGAACCGCAGGCCAGGAGGCAGCCATGAACCGTGCCCAGCGCATTCGGGGTTCCCTGCTCGGTCTGGCGATCGGCGATGCGGTCGGCACCACGCTCGAGTTCCGCAGTCCGGGAACCTTTACGCCCATCACGGACATGGTGGGTGGCGGTCCTTTCAATCTCCAACCCGGCCAGTGGACTGACGACACCTCCATGGCACTGTGCCTGGCCACGAGCCTGGTTGAGCGCGGTGGCTTTGATGCGCGGGATCAAATGGAGCGCTACGTCCGCTGGTGGCGCGAGGGCTACTGGTCGAGCACCGGCCGCTGCTTCGACATCGGCAATGCCACCCGGGCGGCCTTGTCTCGGTTTGGGCAAACGGGTGATCCGTTTGCCGGTTCCACCGACCCGCACACCGCCGGAAATGGTTCCCTCATGCGGCTCGCGCCGGCACCGCTCTTTTATGCGGATGACGCATTGATGGCCATTGAACAAGCGGCCGCCAGTTCACGCACCACCCATGCGGCTGCCACCGCCGTGGACGCCTGCCGCTACTTTGCCGGGTTGCTCGTCGGCGCAGTGAACGGTGCGAGCAAGGCGGAACTGCTCGCCGCGAATTACTCGCCGGTGGCCGGTGGTTGGGCGTCTCAATCGCTGCACCCCGAGGTGGCGACCGTCGCCGCGGGTTCGTTCAAACGGCGGAACCCGCCGCAGATTCGCGGCACTGGTTATGTCGTGCAGTCCCTCGAAGCTGCGCTCTGGGCCTTCCACAACACCGACAATTTCCGCGACGGCTGCCTCCGCGCCGTGAATCTCGGCGACGATGCGGACACGACCGGGGCCATTTACGGCCAGGTAGCTGGAGCTTTCTACGGCGAACCAGGCATGCCCGAACCGTGGCTCCAACGCCTGGCACTTCGCGATGCCATCACGACCCTCGCGGGGCAACTGGTGGAACGTCGGCGTGTTTGAAAACTTTTAAGAAAATTACCCCATGGACAACGGATGTCATACCCATCCTGCTATTCTCCTCCCATGACAAACGAACTCGTCACTCCTCCCAACAACAATGACAGCCTCACTGCGAACCCCGCCGCAGCAGCCCCCGCACCGCGTGCCATCAGCCGCCAGCGCCGGTGGCAGATCAAGATGCGCGAAGAACACCGATGCTGGCGGTGTGGTGAGCCGGCTGTTGGGAGCCTTTGCCTCACCCACCTGGCCAAGGAACGCGAGCGCCAGCGGAGGATCAACGGCTACTCGGCCCGCCATCTCAATGCGCTTTCTTATGCGGCGAACGGTGCCGCGCAGCCAGTGCTGCAGCAGCCGCTGCCTGCACAAGCCGCCCAGTTCTCGTATGAAATCTAGGCCCGAGAAGTATCACCCTGATTCCGCGACTGTGGACGCACTGTGCCGGTTGGTGTGCGCCTATCTGGACCTCAAGGTGCCCATGCCGGACGAGTTGATCTTCATGCTGCCCGACGACGGCGAGGGGAATCTCGAAAAACGCGCGGAGGACGGCGGGATGCCGTCGGATCCCTCGCGTTTCGTGATCCCCACCTGCTTCTCTCCGCTCTACTCCGCCGAGACGCCGACCGCCTCGATGCGCAAGCTGGGGCCGGTCGCATGGCACGCGGTCGAGCAGGGCTTGGCTGAGGTGGAGGTGCCCGCGCCGATTGACCCCGTCAAACTGCGCCGGTTGCATGCGCCGGAATACGTGGACGCCTTCCTGAGCGGGAAGGGCCCGCTCGCCTCCTCACAAGGCTGGCCGTGGACGCCGCAGATTCGGGATGGCGTGCTGGCCATCAACGGCGGGCAGTTGCTCGGCGCAAAACTCGCCTTGGAGCACGGCATCGCGGCCAACGTCGCGCAGGGCTTCCATCACGCCGGCCGTGCGCAGGGCGGCGGCTACTGCACGTTCAACGGACTGGCCCTGGTCGCGCAGGAGTTTCCCGACCACCGGGTTATGGTGCTCGACTGCGACGAGCATGGCGGCAACGGCACCGAGGAGTTCACGGAACGGCTGCCGAATCTCTACAACTTCTCGATCAATGGCACCCGCTTCGGCATGCGCGGCGGCGACCGGAGCATCTGCCGCACGGTGCGCAGGGTCACCGATGATTTCGGTCGCTACCGGCAGGCACTCGATGATGCGTTCGACATGGTGGAAACGTGGCGTCCGGACCTGGTCCTTTATCAGGCTGGTGCAGACCCCCATATCAACGATCCCCTTGGTTCGCTGGGCATGACCACCGAGCAAATGTTGGAGCGGGACCGGATCGTGTTCGAGTTCTGCCAGCGAAAAGGCCTGCCGATTCTCTTCGTCCTTGCCGGTGGCTATCAGGAGCCGATACGGTCACGTCTCTTGCCACTGCACTTGAACACGTTTAGGGCGGCGTATGCTGCTTATCGGGGGTAGGCAGCGCTTAAACAGCCTCGGAGGCCAGCACACGAACATGAAGATTACTTTTGGACTCTGGCTGGATGGCTGTCCCCCAACGTCGCAGGCGGCGCTTGCGGAGAAAAAAGTTGGTCCCGCAGGACTGCTCCACTGGTTGGAAGCCCGGCTTGGATTGATGCGTCGCTGGCCGACGGCGAACGTGAGCGCGGCAGAACGGGAACTGGACAAGCCGGTGAATGCGGTCCAAGCGCTGACCCCGGAAGTTGTTCAACTGGTGGAAGCCGGAACGAAACGAAGGCCGTCCTCCAAACCACCAACCAGATGCGGGGGGGCGGTGTTTTTGGCCGCTGCGCGATCGCAAGCGTCGAACCCGAAGCCCGGCATGACGCATCCGCCCCGCACGCTGGGTGGAACTTTATCCAGTAGCCGCGTGGATAAATCCGATTGCCCGCCTCGACAACCGCGCCAGCCTCACCCCGCTCGCCGCTCAGACACGTGCTTCTGGCATCCGTTCAAAAAATAAGGCCATGATTAAAGACGAAGGCGCACAGTTGACCATCCGGCTTTCGCCGGGGGGTGTTCGGCCTCATTGGAGGCGCAGTTGTCTCAACGATTACTGCGGCGGTCCTGAGACGTTGCTCGAATGGATCGAGACTCAGTTGGG
>BJHT01000406.1:0-2312 GCA_014193395.1 Verrucomicrobiota bacterium | reverse complement strand
AAGCCAGCCGCGTTTCAGAATTCGCCGCCGCCGTGGACGCCGCAAACCACCCGCTGTTTGCCGAAAGCCTCAAGGCAGATCGTTGGGCGACCGCTGCCGAGCTGTTTTCGCGACGTGAAGAGTTGCTCTTGTCGGGCTGGGATAGCACGGACTCCCGGGAGCATCCGGTTCTGGTGCGCGCTCTGGCCGGGGTCGTGGCCGGCAGGAAGTTTCAGTTTCCCGGTGAGGCGGAGCGCCTTCAGCGGGCGCTTGCCGCCCTGGATGCCGGGCAGGTCCTGCCGCCGCATCGGTGCCGGTTGCAAGATGCGAAGGAGTCATGGCCGCCGGTCTGGCAAAAAGTTCTCGCCAAATTGAATGTGGTCAATGCGCCAGGGCAGATCGCTCATGCCCCCAAGGGTTCGGCCTTGCAGAAGGCGCAGCACTTTCTGCTGGGTGGTGCCATGGCCGGGGTCGGACCGGATGCCACGTTCCGCCTGGTCCGGACCCGCAGCCAGTCTGGTGCCGTCGAATTTATCGTGGCCGCCCTGGCGAAGGCTCCGGACAAACTTTCGACCACGGTGATCTGTTGTGAGGATGACGAACTGGCCTTGCGGCTGGATGCGTGCCTCAGCCGGATCGGCCTGCCCACCACTGGCGCGTCGGCTTGGTCGCGGGCGCATCCGGTCTTACAAATCCTGCCGCTGAGCCTGGCGCTTGGGTGGGAGCCCGTGGATCCGCAGGTGCTGCTCGGTTTCCTGACGCTGCCCGTGCTTCCGATTCCCCGGAAAGCCGCCGTCAAGCTGGCCAATGCCCTGACGCGCGAACCCGGCTTGGGAAGCGGCGAGTGGGATCGGGCGGTAGCGGACCTCTGCACGGAAGAGTCGGATCCCCAAGGGGAACTGCGCGCGCGGCTGGAGGCATGGTTTTACTGTGATCGCACTCCCCGAGGAAGCGACATGCCATCGCGGCTCATCCGCACCCGCTGCGGCCTGGTGGCCCGATGGGCTTCGGGCCGGGCGGCATTGCTGGAGGAGGATGTGGAAGCGCCCGCAGGATTGATCGCCGCATTGCACGCCGCAGCCGGACAGGCAGCCCTGCTGGGCGAATTGGCGGAGTGTCAGGGGGCATCCCTGTCGGAGCCTCAGTTGGCACGCCTGCTTGAAGAAGCGCTGGGCAACGGGGCGGCAACCAACCCGTTCATCGAAGCGGAGGGAGGCCCGATCCGCGTGAGATCGCTCGCTGAAATTGACGGCCCGTGTGACCGGCTGATCTGGCTCGGCCTGGGGACACACGATACTGCCGGCTGCCGCTGGTCCGCCGATCAGTTGCGCGGGTTGCGGGCTGCGGGTGTGCTCATTGATGATGGGAGCAAGGCGCTCGCCTCGCTTCGCTCCGCCGAAACCCGCGGTTACTGCCAGGTGAAGGAATCTTTCCTGGCCGTGATCCTGCCGCAGGATTTGGAAAAACGCTGGCACCCGCTCTGGCTTGCCGTGCGTGGCTTGCTCCCGAAGTCAATGGCCGAGCAGCCCCCCGTCCTCGAAGACCTGGTGATGACCGGCGATACAACCGCGCTCGCGCCGTTCGGATTTGAGCAACGTGAAGTCGTCATTGAGTCTCCGCAAAAGGCCCGTCCGCTCTGGACCATCCCGGCCCGTCTGTTGGGCGATCGCGACACCGTCTCGGCCAGCGAGTTGCAGGACCGGCTCGCCTGTCCGCTCAAATGGACCCTCCATTACCCGGCGAAGATTCGCCCTGGCTCAATGGTCGCCCTCCCCGGCGATTACCAGCTCAAGGGGACTTTTTGCCACAGCATCTTCGAACGCATCTTCGGTCGAGGCGGTGAACTGCCCGCCCTCGATGCAGCCGTGACTCAGGTGCTCGCGGCGTTTGACGAACGTCTTCCTCTCGACGCGGCGCCCTTGGCCCAACCCGGCAAGTATCTCGAAAGACAACGACTCCGCAGCCAGCTCGAAAATGCCACCCGGATCTTCGTCGACACCCTCGCCAATGGCGGTTATCGGGTGGTTGGCATCGAAGCGGAGCTGGCCGGTCGTGCGTTCGGAAAACCGCTGAATGGCTGGATCGACTGCGTGGCAAAGCGGGACAATGGCGACGAAGCCATCATCGATTTCAAGTATGGCGGCCGGTCCAAGTATCACGCACTGATCAAGGAAGGGCGGGCCGTGCAGCTGGCCACCTACGCGTTTGGGCGCTCGACGGCGGGCGGCGCCTTTCCAGCCGTCGCCTACCTGATTCTTTCCGATGGCCTGCTTTTCACCCCCTCGGGCAGCGCCGTTCACGGGACCGCTCAGCACACAATCAACAACGCACCG
>BJHT01000405.1 GCA_014193395.1 Verrucomicrobiota bacterium | reverse complement strand
CGCCGACACAGCTGTCCTTGGAACTACCGGGGGAGGACGCGCCGTTGTTTTGAGGCGGCATTTTTGCAAACACGCGAAATCGCCAATGAAATCAACACCTCGCACTTTCCCTTTCGCAACACCCTCTCTTATGCTCATTTTCCAGCGCCGCTTCCGAGCCTGCTGTAGCGCGGTTTTCTAACTGGAGCGCGTCCGGCGAGGCCGACACTCTGCCGACTTGGAAGTCGGCGACACAGCAGGTTTGGAAACCTGCGCTACAAGGGCGGGCGTCTTGTTCTGACTCCTGTCTCCTGTCTCCTGTCTTCTGTTTCCTGTCCCCTGCCTCCTGCGTCCTCCCCCTCACTCCGGCTCATACGTGATGCGCAACTGCCACTGGCCGCGGCCGCCGTGGGTCGGGGAGACGAGGAGCGAGGCGCTGTCGAAGGTGAGGAGCCAGCCGCGGTTGGGCGCGGCGCCGGTGTGCCAGAGTTCGACGTCCTGGGTGACGTTGACGGTGACTTGCGGGGAGGCGCTGAATTTTCCCGAGCCGGTGGGTTTGGTGGCGCGGTCGATGGATTTGCCGCGCGCGCCGGGGACGGACCACGGCAGGGGCTTCGGATAGGCCATGCGGAGTTGGTGGCACACGCCGATGCCCCAGTCGGCGATCACGCGCCAGACGGTCACGGTGCTGGTGGCGGCGGCACCGCCGGGGATGATCCATTCGGCGTGGGTGATGCGCTGGCCGGGCGGAATTTGAGCGAAGGAGTAGCGGACGATGAAGCTGGTGTTGGGCGCGGCGAGCGGTGGGTTGGAGAGGTAGAGCGAGGCGTCGATGGGTTGCGCGGCCCAGCCATTGCGCGGGTGATTTTCGGCGAGGACGGCGAAGGCGTCGAGGGCGTCGGGTTTGAGGGTGATGGTGCGGGCAGGGGCGAGGGTGGCGGCGAGGAAGAGGAGGAGGAATGCGGCGAGGAGCGGGGGGAAGAGATGCGTGAGGGTGTGAGAGTGGAAGCGGAGCGGGGGAGTGGAGCGGGCGGCGTGTCGTAGCGCAGACTGGCAGTCCACACCGGGGCCTCCGTCTCCCTCGCCTCCGTTGGGAACGAAGGAGAGGGGCGGGGAGAGGAGGCGCTCTGCGAGGTTGGGCCGCTCGCAAGTGTGAAGCACCCCTCTCCCCGGCCCTCTCCCCGTTCGTGCCTCACGGGGCGAGGGAGACGGACGCGCCGCTTCTTCCAGCGGTCCCGGTGCAATCTTTCGCAACGATCGATACCGAACGCTGGCAGCCTGCGGTACGGGCGTGAGCGCGAGAGCGACTGCGGATTTGGAATTCGCGTTGCGCATTGATCAGTTCGGTTTGTCCACGGCGAGGTAGAGGCGGCTGTGTTTCTCGGACCAGGCGAGGCCTTTCACTGCGGCGCAGGGCACGGGGATTTGCTCGACGCGGCCGTCGAGGCGGCCGTCGGGTTGGAGGCCGAAGAGGTGGAGGGAGCGCACGCCACCGACGGCGACGCGCGTGAGTTTGGGGAGGACGACGGGGGTGCCGATGAACTGCGCGCCGGTGACGGTGGCGAGTTGCGGGAGCAGCGAGACGAAGCCGTCGGCGTGGGCGATTTGAAAGAGGCGCGGCGAATTTTGCAGGGCGAGGTAGATCGCGGGGAGCTGCGGGTGACCGGCGATGACGCAGTTGCCAATGTGGTCGGGGAGATTGAACCACGACTGGCGCAGGCTGCCTTGGTTGAAATCCGCGACCATGCAGCCGGAGTAGCCGCCCATTATCATGGCCTGGCTGCCGGCGAACCAACCCGCACCCGAGGGGTAGTAGCGGTGGGTGCGTTTGCGCTGAACGGCGGCCAGCGTGCGTGCGGCTTTCGTGGTGGGCAGGGCCGCGCGGGCGGGCGGTTTCGCGCGGGTTTGCACAGTGGCTTTGTCGGGGTCTTGCGGGAGGCCCTGGTCGTCGAGCGCGTAGTAGCCGATGCCGGCTTCGTCCCAAGTGCCGCCGAGGGAGTTGGGGACGAAGAGCGTGGTCGCGGTGTGATCGAGGCCGATGGTGCCGCCGGCGAGGCCGACGTGGAAGCTGGTGCCGTGCGCGGCGGTTTCGATGAGTTCGAGCGCGCCGTCTTTGATCGCGTAGATGAGGAGGTGATCGAACTCGAGGTAGTTGGTGAAGGCGGGGTGTTTCTCCTGTTTGTCGGCGGGCGGTCCGTTGATGTCCTGCCACACGTAGAGGAGCGGGAGGCGCGGGTGAAAGAGGAGGCCGAGGGGGTAGTTGACGTTGGTGGCGAGGACGGCGGGTTTGGGGAGGGTGAGCCACGTCGGGTTCGTGCCGGGACGGCCGGTGGCGTCGAGGCGGAAGACAGCGAGGTGCTGGTTGCTCGGCGATTTGTGGCCGACGACGAGGAGGGAGGCGGTGTCGTTGACGGCGGTGCAGAGGGCGTCGGGGACGCGGACTTGGGTGAGGAAGGGGGGCGGGTTCGTGATGACGGTGGGGGTGACCTCGAACTCGCGTGGGAGTTCGGCGGCGGGAGCGCGGCAGACGAGGAGGAGCAGAAAAAACAGCGGCAGAAAATTCTGAGGCAGAAAATTCTGAGGCAGAAAAATGGGGGGAGAAAAATGGGGGGGGGAGGACGGGGAGGTTAGGCGCTGGTTGTTTGTTTTTATTTTTCTGCCGTCATTTTTCTGCCGCAATTCGGTGCGGGCGGGGAGCAGCAAGGCAAATGGCAGAAAAATAGGGGGGCAGAAAAATGGGGAGGGGGAAGGGGTGGAAATGGGATTAGGGTTCAACATCTTCTTCACTTTTGTCCCATTTTTCTGCCCCTCATTTTTCTGCCAGTTCCGGGGGCCGCTCATGGCGAGGCGAGTTTGCGGAAGTAGTCTTTCACGGCGCGGGTGTAGGCGGGGAGGGGCGGAGTGGCGGGTTCGTCGAGGATGCGGCCGCGGACCTGTTGGTTGCGGGGGAGGCTCGGCTGAAAACCCATGCCGGCGCGGTGGAAGACGCGGGCTTCGGCGCGGAGGCGGTCGAGGAGTTCCTGCTGGGTGCGGAAGGTTTCGGCGTTCGGGGCTTCGCGGAGTCGCTCGAGGTTCTGGTTCAGCTTGGCGATGAGGTCGTCGAGGTGGTCGGTGGGGAGGTAGAGATTCTTCAGTTCTTTGCGGAGCGCGTTGGCGCGTTCGATGAGCTGCTTCTGGTCGCCGTCGAGGTCGCGGAGGAGGGCGGCGACTTTGGGATCAAGGGGTTTGCCCTGACGTTCGACGATGTGGTTTATCGCCTGCGGCTTTTGCATGCGGTCAGCGAATTTGTCCTGCCACTCGCCTTTGTTGGCTGTGCTGAATTTGGTGTCGTCGGACTCGACGCGCTTGCCGCCGATGCCGGTGGATTGGTCCTTCTGCATGTCGTCAGTTTTCTTTTCCTTGAGCACGCCTTCCTGATCGGGCGCCTCGAATTGTCCCTCCTGCACCTTGTCGCGGCCGCGCATGTTGGGCGACTCGCTGCCGGCGACTTTGCCGTAGGAACGCGCGCCTTGCCGGCCCGTGCCGGACATGCCGCCGACGTTGGCGGTCGGGGGCTTTTTGTTGCCGGTGGTCGCGGTGGCGGCGTTGGAGTTCAGCCGGCCGCCCATCTTGCTGACCTCGCCGGGGTCCACGGCGACCTGGCCGGAATTGAGCGCGAGGGTGTCGAACTTTTCTTCCATCTCGTCCGCTTCCTCTAGCAGCTTGCCGACGAGATCTTCGAGTTTGTCGGGGACGAGCGGGGCGGTGATTTGGTTGGGGGTCAGACCTTCGAGGCCGGGAATTTTCGCGGTCTTCTCCGCGCGGGTGCCGAGGAACATGGTGCTCAAATCCGGGCGTTCGTTGCTTTCCATGGTTTTGAGTTTGCTGCCGAGGTCGGGGGGGATGGCGGGCTGCGTGCCGCGCTCCTTGTCCTTGTCTTTGTCGCCGTTTTTGCCGGCGACGGTTTCGCGCATTTGCACAACGTCGCTGAGGCTCGCGAGGTCCTGGCGGAAGAGGACGGATTTGTCGCCGGAACCGGGCATCATTTTTTCGAGGGCCTTCTGCGCGGCGAGGAGGCTTTCCTTCAACTCGGCGTCTTTCATCGCGCGGGCGATGGCTTCGGCGCCGGCCTGCTTGAGGCGCGCGTGAATTTCGGCGAGCGCGGTGACGGCCTTGGTTTGCGCGGTCGCGGCGGCGGTCCACTGGCTGGCGGCGGTGTGCGTGGCGGCCTGTTGCATCGCGGTTTTTGCGCCGCTGGAATCGAAGGCGACGGCGGCGTCGCTGAAGGCTTTGGCGAGCAGGGCATCGACGGGCGCGGTGCGTTCGGCGACGCCGGCGATGGCGGTTTGCGCGAGGCCGGTGAGGGTGGCGATCTTGGCCTGGCGCAGGCCGGCGGACTTGACGGCGAGGGGCGTGGCGGGCGGCGCGGCCGCGGCGGCGTGGGCGGTGGATTCGTCGCGGAGCGTGGCTTGGCGGTCGGCGAGCATTTTCACGAAGGGCGTCATGTTCGCGAGTTCCCAGTTTTGGCGGAAGCGCACGTATTGTTCGAGAATCTCGTTGGGGCTGCGAATGGTGCGCTCCTGTGTGGCGCGGGCTTCGGCGAGGCCGGCGCGTTTGGACTGCGGGTCGTCTTTGGTGGGCACGCCCTCGAGGATGCGGATGGCGCGGACCATCTCGGTGTCGGCGAGCATGGCGACGGAGAAACGAAGATTGCCCGCGGCGGAAACGAAGTCGCGCGCGACGCCGCCGGCGGAGAGGCGCAGTTGCTCCTGCTGCTTGGCCTGGTCGCGCATCGCGGTGGCGAGGGCGGTGAGATTTTTCTGATCGTCGAGGCGCAGGCCGGACGCGGGATCGAGCTTCTGAATCCAGCGGGAGGTCTCGCGGACGGCGTCCTGTTGGCGCGTGACGAGGCGCGCGAGATCGGCCTCGGATTGGAGAATCTGTTCGTAGAGAACTTGAAACACGGTGCCCTCGCCGCCGACGAGCAACGTGCAGGTGTCGCTCGTGGTCCAGGTCTGGCCCTTGGCCGGATCGGCGTCGCGGGCGCGCAGGGCGAGTTCGATGCGGTCGCCTTCAATCGCGCCGAGCGCGGCGATGGAGAGGGAATGATCGAGCTGCCATTGGCGGGCGGGATTCGGCGGCGGCCAGTGGGCGGCGACCTGCCAGCCGTCGTCGGAGGTCGGGGTGTTGGTGCCGGTTTTCGCGGTGGCGCCGAGGTGGCGCGCGAAGAGGCCGGTCTCGACGAGGCCGTAGTCGTCGGTCGCGGCGAGCTTGAGGCGGAGTTCACCGCCGAGTTGGACCTCGGCCTGTTTGTCGGGGCCGGTTAGCGTGGGCTGCGGCGGCTGGTCGGGGAGGGCGCGCAGGTTGTATTTCAAACTCGCGCCGGGCGACTGCTGACCGCGCTGGGCGCGGACCTGGTAGCCGGTGACATTTTTGAAAGTGATCTCGCCGCCGAACTCGGTGGGGCTGAGGCGGCGGAGTTCGATGGGGCGCGGGGCGGAGCGGTCGGACGGGGCAGACGTGGCGGACGGGGCGGACGGGGCGATGGCGGTGGCAGGGTTTTTGGGTGCGGGGTTTTCAGCAGAGCCTTCGAGCAGGAGCGTGGCGGTGTCGGCGGGTTGATCGAGGACGAACACGACTTCGGCGCGCGTGCCGTGGAGGGCTTCGAGGTCGCCGCCGTGGGTCTCGATTTTCTGCGGTGCGAGGCGCGTGTAGGCGGGCAGGTGGAGGACGGCGCGGACGAGATTCACCTGCGGCGGCAGGGGCACGTCGATGTTGTAAACGGGCGTGGTGTAGTCGCCGCCGGTGACGGTGTAGGTGAGGGAGCGTTGGAGATTGCGGAAGGTGAAGTTCACCGGGCCCGTGCCCGCGGGCACCGGAACGTGCTCGACGCTGCGGGTGTCACCGGCGAATTGCACGACGGCGAGCTTGGGCGGGCGCTGGCCCTGGATGGCAATGCGGATGGTGACGGCGCGGCCGGGCACGGCTTGGATGTCGCCGGGTTCGACCTGAAGCGTGGT
>BJHT01000404.1 GCA_014193395.1 Verrucomicrobiota bacterium | reverse complement strand
TGAAGAGCCTGGCGCATCTGGTGAACGCATCGGTGCGCGATTCGGATCCGGATGTGCCGGCGTTTCTGGCGGTGTTCGCGCTCGGGGTCGGGTTGCTCGTACGGGAGCGAGACGAGGGCACGCTGGAGTTTCTCGATGCGCTGCCGTGCGGGCGGCGGGACATTTTTCTGGCGAAGCTGACGGCGGGCGCGCTGGTGGCGGGTTTGCTGCCGCTCACGGGGAACATCTGGGTGCTCGTGCTGCACGCGTGGTCGCGGGATTCGCTGGAGCCGACTTTTCACTGGGGCATGGCGGGACAGACGTTTCTGATCGAATGGTTCGGCGCTGTGGTGACGCTCACACTCGGGCTGGCGCTGGGGTTTCTGCGGCGGTTCGCGTTTTTCGTGTTGGGTCTGCTGTGCGTGGGCTATTTCGTGCTCGAACACCGGCAGGTCCCTTGGATTGACCTGCTCAATATTTTCTCGCTCACGCGCTACGATTTTTATGGGTCGGACGTGGTGACGCCGTGGTCGCGGCTGGGGGTGATGCTGGCGTTCGGGGGCGGGTGCGCGGCGCTGGCGTTCGGCTTGTTCCGGCTGCAAGGGGACCGCACGACGGTGATCGCGACGCGGCTGGCGCGGGTGCCGTTTCGCGGGGTGTTCGTGACGGTCGGCACCATCGCGATGGTCGGGCTGTGGCTCGGGTTGCTCGGGTGGGTGATGAAGGACAAGATGCCCGATGAAAATCCCGACACGCCGCGGGTTGAATATCCGACATGGGAGGTGTCGCGCGCGCACGCCGGGGGCTACACGTTTTTGTATCCGGGGTATTTTGCGGAGCGCGCGCTGGCGTTGGCGCGGCGGGCGGATGGGATTCACGGGCAGGTGCGGAGTTTTTTTGGTGCGGAAGCGCCGGGGGAAATCGTGGCCGATCTCGCCAGTCCGCTGCGGCACGGATTGGGTGGCACGGCGAATTGGAAGCGCGTGAACATGAACCTCGCGATGGGTGCCGATGCCGACGAACTGGACGCGATCCTCGGGCACGAGACGACGCACGTTTACATCGACGTGCTGAGCAACAGCCGGATGGCGGAGAAGTTCAACGCGACGCGATGGTTTCACGAGGGCCTGGCGAGTTATGTCGAGCACCGGTTTTTCCGGCCGCCGGAGGCCTTGCATAAGCTGCGGCGGCTGGCGGCGGCGGCGCACAAGCGCAAGGCGGCGGAGTGGGATGACCTCGTGGACAACGCCGGCTGGTCGCTGCGGCGCGACGCGAATCTGGCGTATCCATTGGGTGAAGTGTTCGTCGCGGTGCTGGTCGAGCAGCACGGTGATGCCGCGCCGGCGCAACTGCTGCGGGCTGCCGGACGCAAGGACCTGTCGGAGAAACTGGTGGGTGCGACGCTGTGGCGCGATTTGTTCCAGCACTGCGGCTGGGACCTCGCGATGACGCTGGATGGATATTACGCGCGGCTGCGCTCGCTGGCGGAGGGCGAGCATCGTGAGTTTGTCGAGTCGCTGCCGCGCGTGTCGGGGCGCGTGCGCGTGGAGGGGGATCGCATCAGCATCGAGCCGGTGGTGCGGGGGACGCTGCCGGAGGGCTGCCGCATCGTGTGTCAGTTGCGACGGCAACCGGATGATGCGGAGACGGATTTCATCCAGCCGCACCGCGAGGACGATCTGTTCTGGGCGGAGCGCTCGGCGCTGCCGGGCGGGACGTTTTGGTATCAACTTGGTATCAAGTCGCCGCTGGCCGATCTGCCGGTGTGCGAGGAGTGGCAGAAGGCGAATGTGCGGTGACCGGGGAGCGGCAATTTAACCGCGGATGGACACGGATTAACACGACTGGGGACGGGGAAATCACAATGGCAGCGGGTAGATGCTAAGCCGTAACTATTCCGTCGAGCCGGGTCTTTTTGACCACAGAGATGCGATGCACACAGAGAAAGACAAGGACTCGCTCATTGGTCATTGTTGACTGATTGGTGACTTCCTTTTGTCGCCGCCCTCCCCCGATTTTCTCTGTGTCCATCGTGTCTCTGTGGTCTCAACTTCCGTTCCAACTGCATAGCCGTTGCTGAGTGTCGGTGCGCGCCGGATCGGGGGCGGGGCGGAACGCAGCGGCTCGTGAACTCGGCCGAATTTGGCAGGGGAATTTGGGGCAGGGGAATTGGGGGTGACGAATTTGCGACGGGATGGTCTGGGCGTGTGCGGAAATGCAGGATGCGCGCGCGCCGCGAGGATTTCGGAGCGCGACCGGTCCCCGCCCGCAGCGGCCACGTACCCGCGACGGCGCAAGAAACTCCCACCATCCCGGCTCCGATGTTGCCGCTGCGACCGGGGACCGGTCGCGCTCCGGGTGTCAGCGCATTTTCTTCAGTTCGAATTGCTTCCCTGCGAGCGCTTCTTTGGCGAAGGCGCCCCAGAAGGGAGTCGGCGTGTAATCCCAGTCGGTGATCATCACGGGGGTGGCGGCAGGGTGAAAGGAGAAGCCGGTCCAGTGCAGCTTGTGTTTCTGGATGAAGCCCAGCATGTCGGGCACCCAGGTGTAGGGATCTTCCTGCGCCGCGGCGGGGATGAAGCTCATCTTCTTCACGTCCGCGCCGACTTCGCCGACGAGGATCGGGTGTCGGTCGGCGACGATGAGCACTTTCTCCTGCCAGCCGCGTTTCCACGGGTAGATGTGCGTCGCGTATATGATGCCGTTGCCGGTCTTGTCGGTTAGCTCGAATCCAGTCGCGACGCCCGAGAGGTCGTAGGCCCAGTCAAGTCCGCCCGCCACGACGAGGTTGCGGGCGCCGGTTGCGCGCACGGCGTTCACCAGCGCTTGCATGCCGATGGATTGAAAACCGTGGGCGGCCTTCGCTTGGTCGGCGGGAGTTTGAAAGGCGTCTTCGTCGGCGGGTTTCTGCTTTTCCGCGACGAAGCCGCCGTCACGCCAGACGGCCCACGAGGTGCCGTGCGGTTCGTTGAAGAGATCGAAGAGCACGGCCGGATGGTTTTGAAATTTCGTGGCGGCGTCTTTCCAGAAGTCAGCGTGTTCCTGCTTGGGCGCGCGGAAGCGGTGGAGATCGAGCAGCACGTAGGCGCCGCGATTGGCGGCCAGAGTGATGGCGTCGGTCACCAACTGGCGGTAGGCGGTGCCGCCGTCCTTCTGACCCCCGGCTCTGCCAAACCAATACTCTTCCTTCACCGGCAGGCGGATGAGGTTGGACTTCCAGTCGTCCACGGCGACAAGGATCGACTTGAGCACATGATCGCCCTGCGGGAGGAATTCGAGACTCACGACGTTGACGCCTTGCAGCCACACCAACTGGCCGTCGCGGTTGAGCACCTGCCGACCGGTGACGTGCAATTCCTGCGGCCATTTCGCGGGCTGCGGCGCTTCGGGCGGGACGTTGGCAAGGCGTCGGGTTTCGGCCGCAGTGGCGGCGGCGGCGAGCAACTCGGCTTTGTCCGCGGGCTTCAGCACGATGTCGTCGAGATCCCAGGTGCCGCGCTCGACTTGAAAAAGTGACGGCATGAATTCGAGCGCCACCGCGCCCTCGGGGATGAGGAACTTCGTGCTGCGCGTGACCCAGCCGTCGGTGTTGCCGCGCGTGTAGGGCGCGGGTGGATTTCCCTTCAGTTTCCGGCCCGCCGCGTCTTTGAACTCGAGCATGATGCGCGCATCGAACCACGCCTCCTTGCCGGGCTTGAGATTGCTCACGCGCTGCCGCCACGAGAGTTCGAGCGCCTGCGTGTCGGCCGGCAGATCGATCTGGCGGTAGAGCATGACGGTCTTTCCCGGTTCGGTGGCGGTGAGGCGCAGGAAGTGATTGCCGTTTTCCAGTTCCCAACTGCCGCCGCTTTTGAGCCGGCCCCAGCCGTCGGGCCAGCCGACGGATTTTTTGTCGGCTTCAAAATTGCCGTTGGAAATCAACGAGCCGCTGGCCTGGAGGGTGGCCGCCGACTTCGCCTGATTGGCCGCGGCCTGGCGGCCCTGTTTCTCGGCGTCGAGCGCGGCTTTGATTTTCGCGGCCTCGCGGAGCGGAGCGGGATCGGTCGGCACGAGCGTGACATCGTCGAGATCGAAGGTGCCGCTCTCGACCTGGAACAAGGCGGGCATGAAGTCGAGCGTGTGCGCGCCCGCGGGCACGAGGAATTTCGCGCTGCGGGTCACCCAGCCGTCGGTGTTCTTGCGCGTGTTGGGGGCCGACGGACCGCCGGGGAGTTTGGTGCCGGTGGCATCCTTGAAATCCAACAGGATGCGCGCATCGAACCACGGCTGCCTGCCGGGTTTGAGGTTGCTCACCCGCATGCGGAAACTCAGTTCGAGTGCGGCGACTCCGGGTGGCACCGGGACGGTGTGATACAGCAAGACGGTCTCGCCCGGCTGGCTGGAGGTGAGGCGGAGAAAATGGTTGCCGGCCTCTTCCAGCCAGCTTCCGCCGGACTTGGGTCGCGGCCAGCCGTCGGGCCATTGGTCGGCGTTGCGGTCGGATTCGAAATCTCCGTTGCCGATGAGCGAAAGCGGTGGTGGGGCGGCGGCGCGAATTTCCGCGGCATGACCGAGGGACGGCAGCAGGAACGACCCCGCCAGCAGGGCGAAGGCGAAGGCGACGCAGTTTCGGCTGCGAGAAAACGGCCTGGGGGTGCCGGATGATTTCATAAAGCTGGGTCGCTGCGGGCCACGACGGCGTGGCGGATGGCGCGGTGACTGTGTGCGGTTTCAGACTTGATACAAGGGGGAAGGGCAGGGGACTTGGCAATTGCCGCGGGGCGTCGCGGGATCGCTGAACAGCCAGGAGCGACGGCGCCGCATGTGCCGTCCCCGCGCCGGTCGCGCCTTCCCGGCTTTCGGTTTGACGCAGGCGCGACAGCACCGGACCATCGCGCCCATGAAAATGCCCCGTTGGTTCTCTCTCTCCGTTGCGTTGTCGTTCGCCGTGCTGCCGCTGCTGGCGCGGGCGCAGGTGAATGTCGTGCAGACCGTCGCGCCGAACGTCTATTTCCACGAGGGCGACATCGGGCGCAAAGGGCATTGCAACAATGGCTGGATCGTCTTCGCTGACTATGTGCTCGTGATCGACGGCAACTTTCCCTCGGGCGCGCAGGAGGTGATTCCCAAGATCAAGGCGCTCACGGACAAGCCGATCCGCTTTGCCTTCAACACGCATCATCACGGCGATCATGCGTACGGGAATCAGGTCTGGCACGAGGCTGGGGCCATGCCGGTGGCGCACGTCGGCGCGCTGGCGGAGTTCAAAAAATACGAGACGAATTATTTCGGCGGCGGCGGACCGGGCCGCTGGGAAGACGCGGCCAAGGGGCGTCCCGATGTCGCGGCGAGCCGCTTGAAGATTCCCACCGTGCTCTTCAAGCAGGATCTCTACTTCGATGACGGCAAGCAGCGCGTCGAGTTGCTGCACTTCGGCGTCGCGCACACGCACGGCGATGGCTTCGCGTGGCTGCCGAATGAGAAAGTCCTCTTCACCGGCGACGCCTGCGTGAACGGCCCCTACAACTACGTCGGCGACGGAAACATCGGCGACTGGATCAAGACCCTGCAGGCGGTGCAAAAGCTCGGCCCGAAATTTATCTGCCCCGGACACGGCGCGATGGGCGGCCCGGAGATTTTGGAGGACCAGATTAATTTCTTTGTCACGCTTCGCGGCGAAGTGCAGCGGCTTCACGCGGCGGGGAAGAGTGCGGCCGAGGTGAAGGCGGCGGTGGACGACATCAAGGCCAAGGTCAAGGCGAACGACCGGCTGCTGCGCTATGTCGGCGGCGGTTTCGCGGGGCAGGTCGAGAAGGCGTTCGTCGAGCTGGGAGGGGCGGCGTTTCCGAAGTGATTTTATGGGACTGCCGTCCGGCGGCAGCCGCCGTGCGCGGTCGGGGCGCGGCGTTTACGCCGCTTCAGCGTGGGGAGGGAAGAGGGTGTCCGACCTCCCCGTCGCAGGCGCACGCGGAAGCGGCCTAAACAGACTGTGCGAAAACGTAGCCGCCGACGTAAGGAGGCGGATGGAACCTACTCAAAATGCCGTGAAATCCGCCTGCCAACGTAC
>BJHT01000403.1 GCA_014193395.1 Verrucomicrobiota bacterium | reverse complement strand
GCAAAATCAAGCGCCCCGACGGCCGCGTCGAGGAAGTCCCCGTGCCCTTCTCCGAGTACCGCGCGCTGCGCTGGAATGCGGGCGACCTGAAAGCCGGCGCCACCACGCGCATCATTGCCCGCGCCCGGCTCCAGACCAACGTCGCCGCCCGCTGAACCGCCCCGGCCGTTTTCCGATAACCGATTTTCCAACCCCAGCCGCCGCAACTTTCATTCGTTATGATTCGCCATCTCCTCCACCTCGCCCGCCGGTTCGCCCGCGCCACGCAAGCCGCCACCCGCCAGCATCGCGGCGCGCTCCGCATCGCCTGCCTCGCGCTCGCGCTCGTCGCGCTCGCGCCCAATCCGCTCGAATCCGCCGCGCCCCCGGCCGGCACGAGCATCGGCAACCAGGCCAGCGCCAGTTACACCGACTCGAGCAACACGCCGCGCACCGCGACCTCGAATGTCGCCCTCACCATCGTGCAACAAGTCTCGAGCTTCGCGCTCACGACCGACGCGCAGACCAAGCAGTCGGCGGCCGGCGGCCAGGTGTTCTTCCCGCACACCATCTCGAACACCGGCAACGGCACGGACACGTTCACGTTGAGCGTGACCAATGCCACCGGGGATAATTTTGACCTCACCTCGCTCGCGCTCTACGCCGACCTCAACGGCGACGGCCTGCCCGACAACAACACGCCCATCACTTCGACCGGCCCGTTGGCGGCCGGCGCGACGTTCAAGTTTGTCGCCGTCGGCACCGTGCCCAGCACGGCGACCGCAGCTCAGACCGGCAACATCACGATCACCGGCGTCGGCACGGCCACCAGCAGCCCCGCGGCGGCGGCGAGCAACACCGACACGGTCACGGTTACAGCCAACGGCGTCCTCACCGTCACGCATTCCCTCAGCTCGAACTCCGGCGCGGCCGGCAGTGGTCCCTACACGGTCACCATCAATTACAACAACATCGGCAACGTGGCGGTCACCAACGTGAACCTCCTGAACGTCACCCCCGCCGGTTTCACCTATGTCACCAACAGCGCGCGCTGGAGCGTGCTCGGTTCGGGCACGGCGCTGACCGATGCCGCGGGCGGCGTGCAGGGCACATCGCCGGACACGATCACTTATGACTACGGGGCCACGGTGGCGGGCCGCGTCACGGCGGTCATCGCCCGCGTGCTGCCGGGTCAGTCGGGCACCTTGACCTTCACGGTGACGATCACCGCCGGAACGCAGGCGGGAAAAATTCAGAACCCCGTGACCTACACCTACGATCCCGGCACGGGCACGCCGCTCGGACCGCTGAGCGCGAACACCACGGAATTCACCGTGACGCAGAGCACCGGCGTGACGATCTCCGGTCAGACGGTCGCCTCCGCCACGCAGGGCAGCACGGTCACCTTCACCAACACCGTGCAGAACACGGGCAACGGCACCGACTCGTTCGACATCACCATCGTCAACACGAGCTTCCCCGCGGGCACGACCTTCACGCTCTACCAGAGCGACGGCAACACGCCGCTGGTGGACGTCAATGGCAACGGCATTCCTGACACCGGCCCGCTCGCGACGAATCAGACCTACAACGTGATCGTGAAGGCCGTGCTGCCCACCGGCAGTTCCGGCACCGGCGTGAACTACACTGTCGCCGTCACCGCGACCTCCAAGACGAGTTCCGCCACCACCGCCAGCGCCAACGACGTGCTGACCTCCGTGGTCGGCAACACCGTCGATCTGACCAACGGCGCATCCGGCGGCGCGGGAGCCGGTCCCGAAGCCAGCGCGGTGGTGTCCCTGAGCGCCGATCCCAACACGACCACGCGCTTCACGCTCGTCATCACCAACACCAGCGGGGTCGCCGACACTTACAACCTCGCCTCGAGCACCAACTCCGGCTTCTCCACCACCACCTTCCCGACCGGCTGGAGCGTGGTCTTCCGCGACACCGCCGAGGCCATCATCACCTCGACCGGCGTGTTGAACGCCAGCGGCAACAAAACGGTGTACGCCGATGTGACCGTGCCGACCGGCCAGGCCCCGGGGACCAACCATCTCTACTTCCGCGTGACCTCGCCGACCTCGGCCGCGACGGACACCCTGCATGACGCGCTGATCGTGAACACCGTGCGCAGCCTCTCGTTCACGGCCAATCACAACGGCCAGGTCACGCCCGGCGGTTTCGTGGTCTTCAGCCACACCATCGTCAACAACGGCAACGTCCTCGAAGGCGATGGCACGCTCAGTTCCATCAACCTGACCCGCGCTGATTCGCTCTCCGGCTGGAGCTCGGTCATCTACTACGATGCCGATGGCGACGGCGCGATTGGCGCGAGCGATCCGATCATCACCAGCCTCAGTTTCGTCAGCGCCGGCGGGGCTGGTCTGGCCGTCGGTGAAAGTGTGCGCATCCTGGTGAAGGTCTATTCACCGCCTGGCACGCCCGTCGGCACCATCGACGCGACCACCGTCACCGCGACCACGGTCAACGGCACTTACACGACCACCGTGCCCACCGTGGTGCTCGTGGCCGACAACTCGACGGTCATCTCCGGCGACCTCCAGCTTACCAAGGAACAGGCGCTCGACGCCAATCTCGATGGCACGCCCGACACGGCCTACACCACCGCGGACCTCTCGACCGGCGCGCTGCCCGGCAAGGCCATCCGCTACCGCATCACCGTGAAGAACAACGGCAGCACCCCGGCGACCAGCGTGAAAATCTACGACACCACGCCCGCCTACACGCTCTACACGAGCACCAACCCCGCGGCGACCACCGTGGGCACCGTGACGACCGTTCCGGCCAATGGGGCCGCGGGTGCGCTCCAGTTTGACATCGGCACGCTCAACCCCGGCCAGAGCGCCGTGGTGACTTTCGGCGTCATCATTCAGCAGTAAGCCAAACGCGCGGGGGAGCGGTTCGCCGCTCCCCCTTTTTTTGTGACGCCCCTCCGCGCCTTCTCCGGCGCCCGGCGTCACCCGCCCAGGGAGCCAGCTCCACATGGTGATGGCATGGACAACAAGTGGCAGACATTCCCGCTCCGTTGCTGGCGGGCCGGGGGGCGTTGCGCCCTGCTGGCGCTCGTCGGCGCGGCGCTCGTCCTCGCCCGCGCTCCCGCCGCGCGCGCGGTGGACATCGTCAACCGCGCCACGGCCGAGCTAACGGTCCCCTCGCTGGCGCAGCCGGTGTTGCTCACGAGCGAGTCGGTCACGACCCGCGTCGAGACGCCGACCGGCGTCCCCTTCCAGATCACGCAGCAGGTTTCCCCCACCACCGCGCTGCCCGGCCAGGAGGTGGTCTTCACGCTCTCCGCCACGCGGCGCTCGAACAGCGTCGCCGCGCCTTTCGCTGTCAATGTCAACGGCCTGTCGCAGTCGTTGCTGCTGCTCAAGGTCATGATCCCGGCCAACACCACCTTCGTGCGGGCCGCGGCTCGCACCGCCGCCATGCGGGTCGCCACCCCGGCCGCCGGGCAGATTCTTTACCACCGGGTCGGGGACGCGGAGCACGACTACTACACGACCGTGCCGAACGAATTGCTCCGCGTGGACAAGGTCGCGTGGGGTTTCCCGAGCCTGTCCGTCGGCACCAACGTCACGGTGACGTTCGTGGTGAAAATCAACGCGAACGCCGACGGCCCCGTGCGCAACACCGCGATGGTCGTGTACGCGGAGAACACCAACGGCCCGCCGAAAACCCTCCCGTCCAATCCCGTTCAATTCGACGTCGCCGGCACCCCGTCGGCGATTCGCAGTTTTCGGGACGGCGGATTTTCCACGCCCATCAACAGCACCGTCCTGAGCCAGCCCATCTTCCTCCAGGCCGACTCCGCCCCGTGCAACGCCATTCCCGATGTCATCGAAACCAACGTTGTCGTGATCACCTCCGCCAAGACCGGCGACCGCGAGAGCATGATGGTCGTCGAGACCGGCCCGAACACCGGCGTCTTCCGCGTGCTGCGCGGCCTGCCCACGCGCGACGTGGGGCAGTTCCCCGTGGGCGTGGAAAACGGCTTCATCGAGACCACGCGCGACGACACGCTCACCGTGGAATTCCTCGGCTGCGGCACGCGCCGCGTCGTGACACTGATCCTCGTCGATCCCTCGGGCGTGGTGTTCGACAGCCTCAGCAACACGCCCGTCGCCGGCGCGCGCGTCACGCTGCAGGACGCCGCCAGTGGCAGTCCCGCCGCGGTGTTCGGCCCCGACGGCGTCACGCCCGCGCCCAACTCGATCGTCACTGCCGGCGACGGTCGCTACGTGTTTCCCACCGTGCGTCCGGGCATCTACCGGCTGCAGGTGACGCCGCCGCCCGGCTATCAGGGACCGAGCACGCTGGCCGCCAGCAAGCTGCCGGCGGGCCATGCGATTCATGCGCCCGGTTCCTTCGGCGGCAGCTTCACGGTGAGCGCGCTCACCGGTCCGGTGACCATTGATTATCCGCTCGACCCGCTGGCCATCGGCGGCGTCGGGATGTTCCTCCAGAAAACCGGCTCGCGCGCCACGGCGGAGATCGGCGACTTCATCGACTACACCGTGCGCGTGCGCAATGTCAGCGGCCTGGCGCTGTTCGGCGTGCGCATCCTGGATTCGCTGCCCGCCGGCTTCGCGTATCAAACCGGCACGGCAAAATTCGAGGGCGCGGCGATTCAACCGGCCACGACCGGCGGCGGTCCCCGCCTCGATTTCGCCGTCGGCCTGATCGACCGCGACGCGACCGTGACGCTGACGTATCGCGTGCGCATCGGTCCCGGCGCGTTGCAGGGCAACGGCATCAACTCGGCCGCGGCCACCAGCGCCGGCGCGCCGGTCTTCACCAGCAACGTCGCCAGCCATCGCGTGCAATTGCAGGGCGGCGTCTTCACCGACAAGGCCTTCATCATCGGCAAGGTCTTCGTCGATGCGAACGGCAACCACATCCAGGACGCCGGCGAACCGGGCATTCCCGGCGTGCGGATTTTCCTCGAGGACGGCACCTACGCCGTCACCGACGGCGCGGGCAAATACAGCTTCTACGGCCTCAGCCCGCGCACGCACGTCGTGAAGCTCGATGACACCACGCTGCCCGCGGGCGCGAAGATGCTCGCGCTCTCGACCCGCAACGCCGGCGTCGGCACCTCGCGCTTCGCCGACCTCAAGCGCGGCGAGCTGCACAAGGCGGATTTTGCGGAAGGCTCGGCCACGCCCGCCATCCTCGCCGAGGTGCAGGCGCGGCGAAAAAAAGCCGGCGCGCTCAACGGCGAAATCGAAGCGCAGCTCAAGAGCGAGCTCACCCGCGACGGTGCGCCCGTGCCCGCCGGCGACCTCCGTGCCCAGCCCGCCAGCGGCCTCATCGGCAGCGCGCGCGCGGTGCCCGCCGCGCCCGCCGCCGATCCCGGCGCGGGCGCCGGCGCCGGCGCGCGTCGCGTCATCACCAACACGATCCCGATCGTGATCAGCGATCCGTTGCTGCCGTCTGCTGCTGCGCCCGCTGGGCCCGCTGCGCCTGTTGCTGCTGAAGTTGAAACCCCCGCGCCCCGCAGCATTCCCATCACCGCCGCGCAGGTGACGAGCGACCAGCAGCCGTCCGCCGTTCCCGCGCGCCGCACGATTCCTCTCACGCTCCCGAAACTCACGCGCGACGCGCAGCCATCGTCCGCCGCTGTGGCTGCTGCTGGTGCCGTTGAAACGGCCGCGCCCCGCACCATCCCCATCACTGCCGCCATGGTGACGAGCGATCAGCAACCGTCCACCGCGCCGGGGCTTCGCTGGATTCCCCTCACGCTCCCGAAGCTCACGAGCGATTCCCGGCTATCGTCCGCTGCTGCCCCGCGGGCTGATTCCAAGGCCCCCGCGCCCCGCACGATTTCCCCCACCGCCGCGACGGTGACGAGCGACCAGCAGCCGTCCATCGCGTCAGGGAGCCGCAGGATTCCCATCGGCCTCCCAACGGTCACGAGCGATTCACCGCCCCCGTCCGGCGCCCCGCCGCCGCCTGACTCCGAACCCCCCGCGCTCCGCACCATCCCCCTCACCGCCCCCACCCTTACCAGCCACGTCCCGCCGTCCGCCTCCCCCGCGCC
>BJHT01000402.1 GCA_014193395.1 Verrucomicrobiota bacterium | reverse complement strand
GAGGACGGGCGCACTCCGGGGACGCGCCGGAGTGCGGCCGTCCCCGGCCGCAGCGACGTCCGCACGCACGAAGGCGTTGAAATTCACCGAGGTCTTCCCACGCTCCACCCCGCTGCACCCGGGGACGGGCGCACTCCGCGATGGCTTCCCACCGCCGCTCATTCCGCAGTGCCCCCGCGCCCGCCTCACGCCTTCTCCCCCAGCCCGAGCACCTCCTTGCAGTACTTGATGCTGCGCTCGATTTCGCCCTTCTGGTAATCCTGTTCGGCCTTGGTTTTGTCCACGCCCGCCGGGGCTTTGAACGCCTCCATCGCCTTCCCTTTTTTGGCCAGCGCGAGGAAGCGCGCGAAATCCTCGGCACGCGCTTTCGGAAACGCCTTCCAGAATTCGGGCTTCAAGTAGGCGAACTCGCGGTTGAATCCCGAGATCGTCTCGATGTGGACCGGCACGCCCGGACACAGCTCGGCGAAGCGGTTGAAATACGTCTTGAGGTCCACGCAGCCCTCGCCCATCGCGGTCCATTGAATCGTCGCGCCGTTGGCGGTTTCCCAGATCATCGAGTCGCGCAGGCTCGTGGTGACGGCGTAAGGCGCAAGGATTTCGAGGCTGCGCACGGGGTCTTCGAGGGTCCAGGTGGCATTGCCGGAGTCGAGATTCACGCCCACGTAATCCTTGCCCGCGGCCTCGACGAGCGTCGCCAGCTCCCACGCCTGCATGTCGCCGGCGTGGTTCTCAACGGCGATTTTCACGCCCGCGTCCACGGCCTGGCTGCGCAAGGCCTTGCACACTTTCACCGTGTCCGCGATGCGCGCCTCGATGCCGCCCTCGGTCAGGCGGTCCGCGCCGTTGCCAAGGATCACGCGGAACACGGACGACCCAAGGGACTTGGCGCAGCGGAGGCCCAGTGCGAGATGCTCCTCCGCGGTGCCCCAGGTTTTTTTGAACGACTTCGAGGTGGGACAAATGCTCCACGACCCGAGCTGAATCTGGAGGCCCTTGTCGGCGGCGCGCGCACGCAATTCTTTCAGTGGCTTTTCCTCCACCGTGTCGAGCGCGTCGAGGTCGGTGATGAAGAGCGAGTCGGTGCGCAGCGACGCGGCGTAGTCGATCAACTGCGGGGCTTTCCACTTGAGGGCGCGCACGGCGAAGTTGTCCAGGCCGAGCTTGATCTTGGGGGTGCGCACCGGCGCGGTGCTCTGGGCGAGGGCCGGGAGTGCGGCCGCCGCACCGGCCAGCCCGGTGGCGACGGACTGGAGAAAGGTGCGACGCGAGGTGTTGAACGGAGCGATTATCATGCGCGCATCGGTACCAGTTCGCCTCCGCTTTGCCAACGAGAAGATTGTTTTGAGCGCCCGGAGCGCGCCCGTCCCTGCTGGTTGCTGCACACATTTGGTTTCAAATATAAAAGGTGCCGGGTCGGCAGCCGGCGGCGCGGCTGTGCTCGCAACCCGCGCGCCGCGCCTATACCGCAGGTTTCCCAACTTGCTGTATCGCCGATTTCCAAATCGGCAGAGGCCACGGGACATCGAGCGCGTGCGACCAACACGTGCGCGTGCGGGTAGCTGGACGACCCGCGGGTTGGGAAACCCGCGACACAGCAGACTAGGAAGTCTGCGCTACAGGGGCGAAGCACGCGGATGAGCCCGCTCACCGCAGCAATTACGGATTTGTCTCGTGAGCCACGCAGCGGATTGCGCAGAGTTCTTTCCAGCACATGAAATTTCCGCTGAATGCCTATGCCCTCGCGTTGGGCGGCGCACTGCTGGCGAGCACGCTGGCGTTGCCCATTTGGCGGCGCTGGTGCGTGGCAGTGGGGCTGGTCGATGATCCGGGGCACCGGAAGATTCACAGCACGCCGATTCCGCTGGCGGGAGGTCTGGCGGTGCTGACGGGGATGTTGCTGCCGCTGCTGGCGGGATTGCTGCTGGTTAAATTCGGCTGGCTGCCGGAGGGCCTGACGGGGCCGTTGGCGCATGGGTTTGGGCGGCGGGCCGGGGAACTGGCGGCGATCCTCGCGGGCGCGGTGGGCATGGTGTTGCTCGGGGTGTGGGACGACAAGGTGGAGCTGGGCGCGGGAATCAAGTTCGCGGGCCAGACGCTGATCGCGTTGCTGGTCGCGGCGGCGGGCGTGCGGATCACGGTGTTCGTGCCGAGCGTGGCGTTCAGTTACGCGATCACGGTGTTGTGGATTCTCACGGTGATCAACGCGTTCAACTTCATGGACAACATGAACGGCCTCTGCCCGGGCCTCGGGGCGATTGGCGCGGCGGGATTCGCGATCATTGCGGCGGGGCACGGGCAGTATCTGGTGGCGCTGCTGGCGCTGCTGGCATGCGGGGCGTTGCTCGGTTTTCTGCCGTACAATTATCCGCGCGCCACCGCGTTTCTGGGCGATGCGGGGAGTCATCTGGTGGGCTACCTGCTCGCGGTGCTGGCGATTCTCCCGCACTTCTATTCCGCGAAACGTCCGCAGCCGCTGGCGGTACTGTCGCCGCTGCTGGTGCTGGCCGTGCCGCTGGCGGACATGGCGTGGGTGGTCGTGCTGCGGACGCGGATGGGGAAACCGTTTTACATCGGCGACACAAACCATCTCTCGCATCGGCTGGTGCGCCGCGGGCTGAGCAAAGCGGCCGCCGTGGCGGTGATCTGGGGGCTGGCGGCGGCGACCGTGGCGGCGGCGGTGGCGCTGAATTGGTGAACAACGTCTCACGGATTCGCGCGCAATAATTTCCGGAGGGCTCCCGCAGATTCAGGGCGACCACAGATGGAAAAAACCAGAAGTGGAAATCTGTGGCCGCCTTGAATCTGCGGGGGATCACTGCGTTTTCGCGAGTGGCTCTGACTGCTCGAAGTATCGAATGAGTGATCCGCTCGCAAAAATTCCCGGACGGTTCCTGCAGATTCAGGGCGACCGCAGATGGAAAAAACAAAAGTGTAAAATGTGGGGCCGCCTTGAATCTGCGGGACTTCGCTTTGTTTTCAGCCGTGCTCGGCAGCAACTGAAGAGTTGAAGGAAGCTGGGCTCGCTGCCGGAGTGCGGCCGTCCTCGGCCGCAGCAGCGTCCGCACGCACGAGGGTTAGGGTTTGTCCGGCAACCCACCACGCTCCACCTCGCTGCGCCCGGGGACGGGCGCACTCCGCACGTTCGCGCGCGCTTGCCATTGCGCAGAGCCATCCCTAGCGTCTCGCGCCCTATGGAAAAAGTGGTCATCATCGGAACCGGCTGCGCCGGCCTCACGGCGGCGTTGTACACCGCGCGCGCCAATCTCAAGCCGCTCGTGCTCACCGGCACGATGCCCGGCGGACTGCTCACGACGACGAGCATTGTTGAGAATTTCCCCGGCTTTCCCGAAGGCATCGACGGCTACGAGCTGATGGTGCGGATGCAGAAGCAGGCCGAGCGCTTCGGCGCGCGCGTCGAGTTCGCCACGGTCGAGTCGGTGGAAGTGTCGCAGCGGCCGTTCACGCTGACGGTCGATGGTGCGAAGGTGCAGGCGGAGACGATCATCATCGCCAGCGGCGCGGGGCACCGGCACATCGGCTTGGAGAGCGAGGAGAAGCTGGAGAAAAAGGGCGTGACCTATTGCGCGACGTGCGACGGGGCGCTCCCGATGTTCCGTAATCAGCCGCTCGTCGTGGTGGGCGGCGGCGACTCGGCGTGCGAAGAGGCGGTGTATCTCACGCGGTTTGCGTCGGTGGTTTATCTCGTGCATCGGCGCGATTCGCTGCGGGCCTCGAAGATCATGGCCGACCGCACGCTGGCGCATCCGAAGATCAAGCCGGTGTGGGATTCCGTCTTGACCGAAGTGCTCGACGTGGCGCAGGACAAGGTGACCGGCGTGCGCTTGAAGAACCTGAAAACCGGCGCGGAATCCGTGTTGGACTGTGCGGGCTTGTTCATCGCCATCGGGCATGTGCCGAACACGCAACTGTTCCAAGGCGCGATCAATCTCGACGCCGCGGGCTACGTGCTGCGCCAGCGCGGGAGCGAGACGAATGTGCCCGGCGTGTTCGTCGCCGGCGATTGTTCGGACCCCGTGTATCGCCAGGCCATCACCGCCGCCGGCATGGGCTGCGCCGCGGCGATTGACGCAGAGCGGTATCTGGCCGGGTTGAATCAGTGAGGGCGGGGAGAACGCGTGGTCGCACGGGCCATTGTAGGAGCCGACGTGAGGAGAACCCGAGCGCCGAAACGGCGCAGCATGGGGCCATCGTACCTGAAAATGGAGGGGGGGTACGTTGGCAGGCTCTAACTTCTTCTGCGCGACCAGCGGGTGAAATCTCGTGAGTTGACTTGGATGCGGCCGCTGGAAAACGCGGCGGGTTTGTTAACGCAACGTAGGGCGGTTTGGATGGACCTCTCGCTGAAGAAGGTTTGAGTCTCGTTACCTCGACTCCTACAAGGCGCTCAGTCGCGCGTCCCGATCAAGTTGGATAACTGAATTTATGGAACATATTTCTGCGACGGAACTGGCGGCGAGTTTGCAGACGGCGAATCCACCACGGTTGCTCGATGTCCGGCAGCCGGAGGAGCATGAGCTGGCGGCGCTGCCGAATTCGCGCTTGGTGCCCTTGCCGAACTTGCCGGCGCGGCTGGGGGAGCTGGCGGATTGGAAGGGCGAGCGCGTGGTGGTGTATTGCCATCACGGCGTGCGGAGCCAGATGGCCATCCGCGTGCTGGAGCTGGCGGGGTTCGAGAATTTGGTGAATCTGACGGGCGGGATTGATCGGTGGTCGGTGGAGGTGGATGCGGGGGTGGAGAGGTACTGAGGGGGGAAGAAAAGTAATTAGTAATCAGTAATCAGTGATTAGTGATCAGTGATTAGTAAGACCGATCCTGACTACTGAGTTCTAGCTCCTGACTACTGTTTGCTGACTCCTGCCTCCTGCCCCTGTCTCCTGTCTCCTGCCCCCTGTCTCCTGATTTGCGCTGGCGGGGGGCGGGCGGTTTCGCCACGGTGCGGCACGAAAAATTTTCCTGCATGAGCGAGCCGCGGTTCCTCAAATGCTCCTGCGCCTACTGCGGCGGACACATCGAGTTTCCCGCCCACGGGGTTGGCATGGAGATCAATTGTCCGCATTGCGGGCAGTCCACGCTGCTCGCAGCACCCGCGCTGCCGTCGTCGGTGCCGCCGCCGCTGGTGGCGACGGCGCGGCCGCCGCAATCACCGCAGGCCTCGCAGCAACCGCAGGCGCTGCAATCACCGCAGTCTTCGCCAGCAACAGCGACAGCGGCGGCGGATGCGACCGAAGGCGGGGGCGCGCGCGGGAAGCGGGGGAAGCTGATCGGCGGCATCGTGGGGTTGGTGGTGGTGGCACTGATTGTTGTGGCAGGGGTGGCGAAGAAGATCCGTGACAAGTCCGCGGCGGGCGAGGGCGCGGCGGCGAGCGCAAACACGAAGCCCACTCTGGTGACGCCGCCGCCGGAGCCGGAGCCGCCGCCTCCGCCGCGGGTGCCGGGCGAGGATTTGCAGGTGCTCAAGCAGCAGATTCAAAAGGCGGAACAAGGGAGCCTGCGGTACGTCAGCGGCGTGGTGACCAATCACGGGGACCGGCAGTTTTTCAATGTGAAGGTCGAGTATGAGATGCTGAACGCGAAGGGGCAGGTGGTGGGCAACGCGAA
Organism: Verrucomicrobiota bacterium; assembly: GCA_014193395.1. GTDB lineage: Bacteria > Verrucomicrobiota > Verrucomicrobiia > Limisphaerales > BJHT01 > BJHT01. The sequence continues at coordinate 426 of BJHT01000402.1, read as the reverse complement.
CGATTATCTCGGGAATCTGGCGCCGCACGCGGCCTGGAATTTCCGCGCGCAGATTCTGGATCGCGATGCCGCGAAGCCGCGCCTCACGAAGCTGACGGGCGAGAAGGAGTGAGCTGGGAGTCGCGGGAAGCTGAACCACGACGGAGCGCGGCGAGCCTGTCCTTGTAGGAGTCGAGGTAACGAGACTCTAACCTCCTTCTGCGAGCGGCCCGTTCCAACCGCCGTCCGCCGCGTCGTGAAACCGCGCTCGGATCCCATGCGCTTTGACCCAGTCAGGTCCGCGAGACTCAGGCCGCGTTTCGCGTGGAAAGGAAAGAGTCTCGTAACCTCGACTCCTACAAGGGCGGAACTGTCCGCCTGCCAACCTGTCCCACAACTGCTCCGGTACGCTGACCCCATGCTGCGCCTTTTATTGGCGGCCGATCC
>BJHT01000401.1 GCA_014193395.1 Verrucomicrobiota bacterium | reverse complement strand
CGACCGGTCCCCGGTCGCAGCGGCACCATCGGAGCCAGGGCGCTCGGGTTTTCTTGCGCCTTCGCAGGTGCGGAGCCGCTGCGGGCGGGGACCGCCCGCGCGCCAAAATCCTCGCGGGGCGCGAGGATTCTGCAGAGTTGTAGTACGGATGGACACGGATGGAGAAGGCGCGGACTGAGGCGCATTGGTTTTGGAGTGCGGTGACTGGTCCCCGCTTTCTCGAGGCGACTGGTCGCCGTCAAACTGCTGGGGGCGTGGGGGACCAAGGGGGCGTTCATGGCTCGCGCCAGCGCGGACACGCGGGCGGGTTCGGGTTTGTTCAGAACTTCGACGGCGACAAGTCGCCTCCGCCAAAGCGGTGACAAGTCACCGCACTCCAAAACGGGGCGGCACGGAGATTTGGCGCAGCCGCGCATTTTTTTGGCGGCGGTCACTCGACGATCTTGGGGACGAGGAAGAGGCCGTTGGCTTTGGCAGGCGCATTGCGCAGGGCCTCGGCGTTGGAGAGAGAGGGCTGCACGACATCGGGTCGCACGACGTTGGTGAGGGGCACGGCGTGGGCGGTGGGTTCCACGCCGGAGACATCGACTTCGCTGAGTTTTTCGACGTAGGCGAGGATGCCGCGAAGCTGCTCGCCGAGCTTCTGTTGCTCGGTCGGGGAGAGGTTCAAGCGGGCGAGGTGGGCGACGTATTGGACATCAAATTCAGCAGCAGCAGCCATGAGCGCAGAGTGGCGAAGGGGTACCGGCGGGGCAAGCGCTTTATCGGAATGGACGGGAGCGCGCGGGGCATCGGCGGAGTGTTCCCAGCCCGGTTTCGCAGGCGTCCCCGGCTGCGAGTTGCGGGGTGTCCTCACCCCAGCAACCGGTCCGCGTCGCGAGACGCCCCCGGAACTCGCAGGCGGGAACGCCTGTGATACCGGGACCAGGCGCCGGCCGTCACATCGCAGTTGCTCCGGTTCGCGAATTTGTCGAGAGTCTGCGTGACACAAGCCCTGCAAAAAACCACGAACCCTCAAAAAATATGAACCAACTAAATCGCCGCCAGGCCCTCCAATCCACCGCGCTCGCGGGCGCGGCCATCACGGTCGGAACCTTCGCCAGCACCGGGCGTGCGCTCGCCGCCGAAGCCGCCGCGCCTTTCACCCTGCCCCCGCTGCCGTATGCCTTCGATGCGCTGGAGCCGCATGTGGATGCGCAGACGATGCAGATTCACCACGACAAGCATCACGCGGCCTACGTGACGAATTTGAACAAAGCCGTCGCCACCCAGCCCGCGTTGGCCGGGAAATCCATCGAGGCCTTGCTGAAAGATTTGAGCGCGGTGCCGGAGGCCGTCCGCGCGGCGGTGCGCAATCACGGCGGCGGGCACGCGAACCATGCGTTGTTCTGGCAGTTGTTGAAAAAGAACGGCGGCGGCAAACCGACGGGGGAGTTGGGCAAGGCGATTGATGCGAAATTCGGGAGCTTCACCGGGTTCCAGGAAAAACTCACCGAGGCGGCGATGAAACAATTCGGCAGCGGCTGGGCGTGGCTTACCGTCGATGCCGGCAAACAATTGATGGTGGAGGCCACGCCGAATCAGGACACACCGCTGTCGGCCGGGCGCACGCCGCTGCTCGGCATTGATGTCTGGGAGCACGCCTACTATCTCAAGTATCAGAACCGCCGCGCGGACTATGTCGCGGCGTTTTATCATGTCATCAACTGGGACGTAGTGAGTGAACGCTTCCAGAAGGCGTAGGCCGGGAACCATGTCGCCCGACGGAGCGCGGCTGCTTTTGCCAAGTCTTTCGCACGGAGAGCCGGCGGGCCACCGGGCCGCGCTCCGGCGGCGAATTGGCTTGCGAAAACCGCCGCGGGATTTGAGGCTCTGGCACTGACATCCGCTGGCTGTTACTGGGATGTCCTGATCTTTGAGAGCGGCAACTGCAATTTTTTAACTCTGCCATGTTCGTGCATTGCAACAAAATCCTTGAACCGTACTTAAACAACACGGGACCTTGACTACACGGGTGGCCGACAGGCCTTGACTGGAAGTCGAAAGCCACTGTTTGGGTCCCACCTGTTCGAACCGCAGTTCACAGGAGCTGTTCACACACGGCATTACGGCGGGGTTATTTTTTCCAAGGCGTAACTACTCAGTTGAACCGATTCTCATCGACCGCAAGGGATTCCATGAAAACAGGGCCGCGGGGCCGCAGCCAACCTCGAGCGCGCGGGACGGCACGGGTGCCTGCAAGACTCAGACACGCCAGTGAGTACGAGGACGCGCTTCCGACGTTTCCCTCTCTGCATTCCTTGCGACCTCTGCGGTGTCTTCAGGACGGCTCCAATCATGGCGGCGCGCAGTGGAACCCGTCAGCATTTCCCTCCCACGCCATCTACCAAATCAACCGCCGCCGGCATCGCGCACGCGCTCGAGCTGCAGCTCCAGCCGCTTGGGCGACACCGGCACTGCCGTGCCGAGTTCCTGCGCGAACACGGAGACCTTGAACTCCTCGATCAACCAGCGGAATTCCTCCACCTCCCGGCGGGCCGCAGCGGACTTCAATCCCTTCGCCTGGAGCGCGTGCAACGCCGCCTGATACGGCGCGATCTGGCGCGCACGTTCCTGATCTTTCGCCGGGTTCAACGCCGCCCGCTCGGCGCGAGTGAGCAGCGCTTTGAGATAACGCACGAGGTGCGGCAGCCGCTCGAACCCAATCTGCGCGAGGAAGCGCGGCGGCATCAGCGCGGCCAGTTCACCCGCGAGCGTGTTCGCCGGTCGCGGCGCTGCCACGGCGGGCGCACCGAGCTGGCTGAATGACGACAGCTTCTGCGCGCGCGGTGCTGCAGCCGTCGGCGCTGCGACGCCGCCCGCGCCGACACGCTGTTGCACTTGCTGCCGCAGCTTCAGCAGCAAGCCGACACGATCGATCAATTGCTGCGCCAGGCCCGGAATGCGCTCGCGGGCCGCGGCCACGGCTTTCTGAAACTCGATTTCCGTCAATGCTGGCAAGGGTTCCGCGGGCAAGACGTGGCGTTTCACATTCACCAGCGCCGTCTCCTTCAACTCCTCGACATCGCCGAGCGGTGCGTAGAGCGCGGCGCAGCCGGCCAGTGCGCGCAGATCCTTCTCCACCCACGCGAGTTCCTTCTGAATCGCCAGTTCCACCAAGCGCTGCACGCCCGGCAGGCTCGCCTCGCGCGCGGCGTCCTCGCTGCGGAAGAGCCGCACGTTCACGACGCCCTCGTCGAATTCCACCCCCGGCCACGCATACACGGGCAGGCCGTTGCCCTCGCTCACCGTCACGCGCGCGGGCAGATCGCCGAAGGTCCAGCCATTGACGCCAAAGCGTTCCCACTGCCGCGCCGCCCGCTGCCAGTCCACCGGCTCGCGCGTCGGCGCGACCTGGACGTGCTCGAGCCGCTGCCGCAATTCCCCGAGATCGCGCCCCGCGCCGAGCAGCTTGCGGTCGTTGCCCACGATTTCGATGCGCGGTCGCAGGTGCGCGGGCAGCGCGTCCGCAGGCCACGCCGCCGCAGTGACTTCGATGCCGTAGCGCTGGCGGAGAAACCGCGCCAAGTCCGCGAGAAACGCCGCCCCGCCGGGCTGAAAATCGCGCACGATCTCCGCGACCTTCGGCGGCAGCGGCATCAGTTCGCGCCGGATGGCCTTGGGCAACGCGCGCAGCAGCTCGGCGATTTTTTCCTCACGCAGACCCGGCACCGCCCATTCGAGCAGCGCGGGCGAAACCGTCTGCGCCAGCGTGAACGGCAGCCGAATCGTGACGCCGTCGTGCTCCTCGCCCGGCGCATACGCGTAGGCCACCGCCAGCGGCTGGCCACCCACGGGCACCGCGTCGGGAAAAGCTGCGGCATCGAAGTTCAGCGCCTGATCGCCCGCCAGCGCCGCCTCGGTGACGCAGAGAAAATCCGGCTCCGGATGCTCGCGCAGCACGCGGTTCAATTCGTGAATCGAAGAAACATTCTCCAGATGCTTCGCGTAAAAATCGCACAGCGCCTGATCGGGATCGGCCAGATCGTAACGCCGCACGCGCGTCTGCCAGTTCTCAATCTTGTGCCGGACGGCGCGATTGTGCGCGAGGAAGCGATACCGCGTCGCGGCGTCGTCCGCCTTGCCCGCGCTGCCCGCGGCTACGGTAAGCACGCGCACGTCATCCGAGTCCACGTCATTGCCCTCCGCGCCCGCCCGTCCGCGCGGCGGCAGCAAGTCCTCCTCGACCAAGGCCGAGCGGATGAAGATGGCCGTCGCGTCCTTCGCATTGATGTTTCCGTAAGCCACCTTCCGCCGCTGCACTTCGAGGCCGTGCAGCGTGATGATTTCCTCCACCAGCACTCGGCCCGCGCTCGCGCTCCAGTGCGGCTGCTGATGCGTCATTTTGCAGCAATGCGGCGCGACCTGAAAAATCCACTGCGGATCGATCCCCGCCAGCGTCCGCGCGAACAACTGCGACGTCTCGACGATCTCCCCCGCGACGATCCACTGCGGCTGCGACGGTTTCTTCACCGGCGCGCCGCGCTCCGAGCCTGCGGGCGCGCGGCCTTTCACCGGGCGCTCGCCGCGTTCCGCCAGAGCCGAGCCGGGAAACACCGTCACGAGCCGGTTGCCCGCGCCCTTGTAGGTGTTGCGCTCCTCGCGACGCCCGACGTGGCCGAGCATCCCGGCGAGGATCGAGCGATGGATCGCGTCGTAGGCGGCGTTGCTCTCGTTGATCTTAAGCGTGCCGAGGTCCTCGAGCGCGTCGTGCAACTGCGCGTGCAGGTCCTGCCACTCGCGCATCCGGAGATACGAGAGGAAATGCTGTTTGCAAAACTTCCGCCGCTGGCCCTGCGTGCGCAGCGTTTCCCACTGGTCGTGAACCGCGTTCCAGATGTTCAGCAACGTGAGAAAATCCGACTGCGGACTCGTGAATTTCTGATGCGCGGCGGCTGCGGCGTCGCGCTGCTCGAGCGGGCGTTCGCGCGGGTCCTGAATGCTCAGCCCGGCGGCGATGATGAGCAGCTCGCGCGGCGCATGTTCCAGTTGCGATTGCAGCAGCATCCGGCCCAGCGTGGGATCAATCGGCAGCCGCGCCAGATCGCGCCCGAGCGGCGTCAGCGCCCGCTGCTCATCGAGCGCGCCCAGTTCCTGCAACAGCGCGTAGCCGCCCGCAATCGCGCCCGGCGAGGGCACCTGCACAAAGGGAAACGTCTCGATGTCGCCGAGGTGAAACGCCTTCATGCGCAGGATCACCTCCGCCAGGTTCGCCCGCTGAATCTCCGGCGGCGTGAACGGCACGCGCTCGCGAAAATCCTCCTCGGAATACAGCCGGATGCACACGCCGTCGCGCACGCGGCCCGCGCGGCCTTTGCGCTGGTTGGCGCTGCTCTGCGAGATCGGCTCGATGGGCAGGCGCTTCGTGCGGGTGCGTGGATTGTAGCGGCTGATGCGCGCCAGCCCCGCGTCGATCACGAAGCGGATGCCGGGAATGGTCAGCGAGGTCTCGGCGATGTTGGTCGCGATCACCAGTTTGCGGCGCGGCGACGGCGTGAACACGCGCTGCTGATCGCCCGAGCTGAGCCGCCCGAACATCGGGATCACCTCGATCTCGCGACCGAACCGGCCTTCGAGCTGATCGGTGGTCTCGCGGATGTCCCGTTCGCCCGGCATGAACACCAGCACGTCGCCCTCATTCGTTTCGTAAAGCAGCCGCTCCGCCGTTGCGACCGCGGCCTCGACATAGCTCACGTCACCGCTCTCCTCTCCCGCCGCCGCGAGCGGTTGATAGATCACCTCGACGGGATACATGCGGCCCGAGACTTCGATGATCGGCGCGTTGTCGAAGTGCCGCGAGAACGCCTCCGTGTCGATGGTCGCCGACGTGACGATGAGCTTCAGGTCGCGTCGCCGCGCGAGCAGGCCCTTCAAATGACCGAGGAGAAAATCAATGTTCAGGCTCCGCTCGTGCGCCTCGTCGATGATGATGGCGTTGTATTCCGAGAGGTCCGGGTCGCCCTGGGTTTCCGCCAGCAGGATGCCGTCGGTCATCAGCTTGATGTATGTCTACGGACTCGATCGGTCATCAAAGCGGATG
>BJHT01000400.1 GCA_014193395.1 Verrucomicrobiota bacterium | reverse complement strand
CAGGGGCGGGAGTATCGGTTGACGGATGTGGAAGGGAGGGTGGTGAGGGGAATGTTGGCGTGAGAGTGGGGACTGGGTGGGAAGTAGTAATTAGTGATTAGTAATTAGTGGGGATGGTTTGGAAGGGAGGGGTGGTTTGTTGCTGAGGACTGATTCGGGGGGAGGAATTGGGATTGAGAGACTACGGAGTGACCGGAGTGACGGGGATAGAAAGGATATTCGATGCTTCAGCCGATGGGTGAGGTCTGGCTTTTTGAAATCCTCGCTTCCTTGCCGTGGTTTTTTCTGACTAATTACTAATCACTAATTACTAATTACTTTCTGCGACTGGTCTCTCGAGATAGGATTGGACCGCGCCACGTAACTGAGCGCGCTCGTCGGGGGAGATCCCGCGTGGGTCGAAGCGGTAGCGGTAGTGGAGTTCGAGGATGGGCTGGAGCTGGGTGTAGGCGAGGGCGGGGGTTTTGGCGATGCGCTGGAGCCAGGTGGCGGGGGTTTCGCCGGGGGACCGGGCAAGGCCGACGGCGAGGAGGTGTTGTTCGATGCGGTAGAAATCGGAGTCGGCGCCGGGCCAAAGGAGGTGTTCGTCGGCGGCGGTGGCGAGGTCGGGACGGCGGGCGCGGCGTTTGTTGCGGAGGACGCGGTAGAGGAGGATGGCGGTGAGACCGGCGGCGATCCAGAGGGCGTAGGTCTGCCAGTTGCTCTTGGTGTCGGAGTGACGCCAGCGGTTGAAGCGGAACCAGGCGCGGGTGAAGAAGTCGTTGATGGGGGTGAGGGTGGAGGCGTTGTTGCGCTCGGCGTCGATCCAGTTGTCGGGGGTGGTGTCGAGTTCGTGCCAGGCGCGGTCGGCGTAGGAATAGTAAATGCACCAGGCATGGGCGTGGCTCTCGCGCACGAGGAAGCGGCCGGGCTGGCTGCGCTCGGGTTCCTGCACGGAAAAGCCGGTGGTGTAGCGGGCGGGAATGCCGGCCTGGCGGAGGAGGAGCACGGTGGCCGTGGCGAAGTGTTCGCAGTGGCCGGCGCGGGTTTCTTCGAGGAAGACGGCGAGGGGCGTGCGGCTCGGCGCGGGCGCGGGGCGTCGCCAGTTGGTCTTGGTTTGGTAGAGGGTGTAGCTGTAATCGCGCGAGAAGAGGGCGGTGATGGCGTTGACTTTTTGCAGCTCGGTTTTGTCGTGGAGACGGAGTTGTTCGACGAGGTTGGTGATGGCTCGTTTTTCAAACTCGGGCACGACCCGGTCGGCGTCCTCGGGAGGTGAGTCAATGGTGCGGCCTTTGCCGTAATGGACGCGGCAACGGAAGAAATCGGTGCCGCTGGCGGAGCGGACGGCGCCGTAATGGTTGGTGGTGAGGTTGGCGTCGGGGAGGTTTTCGATTTGCACCGCGCCGTGGGGAATGGGGAGGAGCCCGCCGAGGCGGGAGAAGAAACTGGCGAGGGTGACTTGGTTGGTGGGCAGTGAGAGCGATGGAGTTTTTGCAATGGCGAGAGTGAGGAGGTTGGTGAGGGTGACGGTGCTGTCGTGGGCGCGCAGGGGCAGCGGGGTCGTGGTGGCGAGGGTGAGAAGACCGGGAAGAGTGAGGGCCGGGTTGGGTGCTTTGAAGGGGAGGAGGTTCCAGGTGGCGATGTCGATGTCCTGGGTGATGGCGGTGAAGGTGCGGTTGGTGACGGTCCAGGTGGGGGTTTTGAAAATCGTGTAGCTGGAGTCGCGCAGGAGGGAGGGCAGCGGGCCATCGCCTTCGACGGTCATGATGATGCGGTTGGAGAGTTTGAGGCGGCCGAAGCGGCCGATGGAGGTGTGGGATTCGGAGGAGTCGAGGGTGCGGCCGGCGTAGCGGGAGACCCAGGTGGAGACGGCGTTTTCAATGGCGGCCTGGGAGGTGTTGAGGCCGACGTGGCCCCAGTAGCCGAGTTTGGCGACGAGGAGGAGCAGCACGAACCAGAGGACGGTTTTGACGCGGCGCGGTTGGGTGGCCCAGAGCGCGAGGCCGGTGATGAGGCAGAAACCCGTGTAAAACCACGGGTCGCGGCGGTTGGCGACGCCGGCCGCGAGGAGGCAGATGCCGAGGTAGAGGTAGCCGACATTGATGGCGAGTTCGGGCGCGGCACCGGGCGCGCCGTGGGCACCGGGGGCGGCGGCGGGGGTGCGTCCGCGCAGGAGCCAGACAAAGACGCTGGCGGGAATCTGGTCGCGCAGTCCGTAGGCTTGGGCGACGGCCATGGGGAAAAAGATCAGCGGCCACCATTGGAAAAAGATGAAGAAGACCTGGGCGGCGGGGGCGTCGCTGGGCGGGCTGAAGGCGCTGGTTTGGAAGAAACCCATGAGGGTGTTGTTGCCCTCGCGATTTATGAAGCAGTAGAAGGCTGCGGCGGCGAAGAGGATGTTGCAGAGGTCCCAGAAGCGGCTGTAGTCGGTGTCGCTCAGGTCGAGGCGCCAGCGCACGACGCGGGCGGATTCGAGCACGACGGCGAGCACCAGCGCGGGGTACCAGATGCCGGTCTGGTGGCCCCAGAACAGGAGCGCGAGGCCGAGGAGCAACGGGGGGGGGTGCGTGGGGAGGCGGGGCGGACGGTGGCGCGCGGCGTGGGCTGAGGCCGAATTATCGGCGCGAATTCGGGCGAGGCGCGACGACGCGGGGGGCGCACGCCGCTGGCGTGCCGTTTTCGGCGGCCCGCCGAAAACCGCGTCTCACAAGCTTTCTCGAGCGGTGGAAAGGGCAGACTGGGAAACGACGGATTGGGCGGGCCGCCCAATCCGGCACGCGGGCCGCGTGCGCTCCCCTTCGGGTTTCGCAGACCGGAGTGCAGTGGAGCGTTCAGATTCATAACGCGGCGAGAGTTTCGGCGACGCGGGTGACGGGAAGGGCGACGAGGTTTTGCGGTTGGTCGCGGAGCGGGCCGGGGTCGAGCGGCGGGTGGTCGTCGGGGACGATGACGAAGACGCGGAGGGGGATGTCGAGTTGTTTGAGGCGCTTGACGAAGTCCTGGCGGCGGTCGTCCCACGCGAGCAGGACGAGGACGCAGCCGCTGACGCCGCTGATGCGGTCGAGGACGGCGCGGGGCAGCGCGGCGAAATTGGTGTCGTTGGTCACGCGAACGGCGGCGAGGACTTCGAGCATTTGTTCGGCGTGCGCGAGGCCGCGGCCGGAGGTGAAGCAGTAGGCTTCGGAGCCAACAAACATGAGGTCGAGGAGCGAGTCCTGAGTTTGCAGATTGCAGGCGAAGGAGGCCGCGACGGAGACGGCTTCCTCGAAGAGATCGCTGTAGGGATCATCGCTGAACGTGTCGAGGACGAGGGCGTGGCGGACGAAGAATTCATCCTGAAATTCCTTCACGATGGGCTTGCCGGTTTTGGCCCAGCTTTTCCAATGAATGTGGCGGCGCGGGTCGCCGGGGCGGTAGTCGCGCAGGGAGATGAACTCTTCGGATTCACCAACGGAGGAGGCGAGGGCGACGCCGCCCTGCTGGTATTTGAGCGAGCCGGGGAGGGCGACGGCGGGCAGGGCGTAGCGGCGCGGGAGGACGAGGACGCGTTCCGGCGCGGGCACGCGGACGAAGGAGCGGTAGAGACCGAAGGCGTCGGGGCAATTGATCGTGAGGCCAAGCAGGCGCAGCGTGCCGCGGCGCAGCGGGACGAGTTCGGTGGCGAATTCCACTTCGCCGTTCGGCGGCAGAACAGGGAGCGGTTGCTCGCGCGGGATGGCGTGTTGGTTGAGGCCGATGAGCCAGGTCCAGCGGTAATACACGTAGCGGCGGTCGAGCCAGTTGCGTTTTTCTTCGCCGGGTTCTTTCGTGGTGCAGAATTCTTGGAGGCTGGGGCGCGGGTCGGCGGGTTGTTCGATATAGGTGAGGCCGGGCTGCAGGCGCGGGCGGAGATTGGTGAGGTGGACGGTGTAGCGCAGGGGCGCGCCGACGGTGGCGTAGCGGGGGAGTTCGCGGCGGACACTCACCTGCGGCAGCGCGAGGCGGCTGGTGAGGATCGCAGTGAAGAGCAGGCAGGCGAGAAAGGCGAAGGCCTGGTAGGTGACGACGAGATTGGTGTCGAGGCCGATGGTGCCGGTGGCGACGAGTCCGGCGATGACAAGGAAGCCGGCGCGGGTGAAGCGGTTTTGGAAGGCGTTCTTGAAGGAGTAGAAGCCGCGGTAGTTGGCGTAGAGATAGCGCTGGAAATTCGTGCCGATGCGGGGGGGCGAGGTCATCGGGTTGAAGGGTTGAAGGGTTGAAGCGTTGAAGCGTTGAAGGGTTAAGAAGGCGGACGGGGCGGGCGCAGTGGCACGGTTTAACTTTTCAACTCTGCAACCCTTTAACCCTTCAACTGTTTAACTCTTCAACCCATTCAGTTCGGAGTTCAGGCGGGCACGGGCGTTTTCTTCAGTATCTCCTCGACGACGCTGCGGGCGGTGAGGCCGGAGAAGCGCGCCTGCGGTTCCATGACCATGCGATGGGCGATGACGGGGACGCTCATCTGCTGGATGTGCTCGGGGGTGACGAATTCCTGCTTGGCGAAGAGCGCGAGAGCCTGGGAGGTTTTCATCAGCGCGAGCGAGGCGCGCGGGCTGGCGCCGAGTTGCACGCCCGTGGCGGTGCGCGTGGCGGCGACGAGGTTGACGATGTAGCGCTTGAGTTCGTCGCTGATGCGGATTTCGGCGACGGCGTGTTTGAGGCGGTGGACGTCGTCGATGGAGACGCAGGGCTTGAGGTCGTCGATGGGATGTTGTTTCACCTGCGCGGTGAGGATCGAAACCTCGGCTTGGGCGGAGACGTAGCCGAGGTTGAAGACGAGGGCGAAGCGGTCCATTTGCGCCTCGGGCAGCGGGTAGGTGCCGCGGAACTCGACGGGGTTTTGCGTGGCGATGACGAAGAAGAGCGAGTCAAGCGGGCGGCGTTCGCCCTCGACGCTGACCTGGCCTTCGCCCATGGCTTCGAGCAGCGCGGACTGCGTGCGGGGCGAGGCGCGGTTGATTTCGTCAGCGAGGAGGATGTTGGTGAAGATCGGCCCCTGGTGAAAATCGAAGGTCTGATTTTTCTGATTGAAAATGGAGACGCCGAGAATGTCCGAGGGCAACAGGTCGGGGGTGAATTGCGCGCGCTTGAAGTCGGCGTTGATCGAGCGGGCGAGGGCCTTGGCGAGGGTGGTCTTGCCGGTGCCGGGATAATCTTCGAGGAGGACGTGGCCGCCGCTGGCGAAGGCGGTGAGGAGATTGCGGATGGCCGCGCCCTGGCCCTGCATCACCAGCTCGATGTTGGTCTGGATTTTTTGGAAGACGCTGTGCGCCGCGCCCAAGTCGGTGTGAGTCATTGGTGTGTGGATTGGAGCGGCAACGGCCGGGCAAAGTCCAGCGTCAGGCGAGGGTTTCGCCGTTGGCGTATGTCTGCATATCGGGCAGTTCGTCGCCCGGCTTGAAGCGCAAGACGCAGAAATCGGCGGGCTGGCCGGGGGCGAGGCGGGGCGCGAAGCCCATGAATTGCGCGGGAATGCGCGCGCCGTGATCCCAGACTTCCTGCCACGGGCGGCGGAGCATTTGCGCGGCGCGGAAGATGCCCTCGTGCGGGCGCAGGGCGGAGCCGGCGAAGTTGGTCTTGCCGGGGAGGCGGACGATTTGGTCGGCGCCGACTTCGAGTTCGAGTTCACCGATCGTGTAACGACCGGGCGGCGCGCCGGCGGCAGACATCGCGTCGGTGGTGTAATAAATCGACTCGGGCGGCAGGACGCGGTGGATGAGGCGGAAGAGCAGCGGCGAAACGTGGATGCGGTCGGGGATGACGCCGACGGTCAGGCCGGGCGTGTCGAAGACGCGCCAGAGGATGTTGTCGTGGCGGTCGAGGTCCTTGGGGCAGCCGTTGCCGAGATGGGTGAAGGCGGTCGCGCCGGCGCGCACGGCGGCGGCGAGGATTTCCGCGCTGGCGTTGGTGTGGCCGAGGCTGACTTTTATTCCCAGCGAAACGGCGTGTGCGATGGCGTCGATGACGCCGTCGCGCTCGGGGGCGACGGTGAGGAGAAGCGGATCGGTGCCGGTGATCGTGCGGAGTTCGTGGATGGCCGCGGGCGTGGGATCGCGCATCCAGGCGGGATTGTGCGCGCCGACGAAGCCGGGCTGGTTCGACATGAACGGGCCTTCGATGTGCCAGCCGACGAT
>BJHT01000399.1 GCA_014193395.1 Verrucomicrobiota bacterium | reverse complement strand
CATTCGGAGTCCGCTCCCCAAACAGTTCGACCCCATCCTGTGTCAGTTGCGTTTGAAAGTCATAAGTGCCCGGCACCGCCGGCGGCGTCACATTGAACTGGAAGACTGCCTCCTCCCCGGGGTTGACATCGCCCGGCAGAATAATTCGGGTAAATCCCCAATTGGTGTTCGAGAGCGGATTCTGCGACGCGAGCGAATAATTGGTGATCCGCCGCCAGACATTGGTTCCTGTGTTGCTCATCCGCACCGTCACGGGATAAGCCAGCCCCGGTAGCATCTCGGTCGGCACGGATTGAAAAACAAAGCGGGCCTCATTGCCCCGCAGTTGCACCGCGATCGGCAGATTCACCGTGGGCGCGCCGAAGAGCGCCACACCGCCACGAACCATCTGCCATTGAAAGTCATAGCTACCCACGTTGGTCGGTGCGGTCACCGGGAAACTCAGAGTTACCGTCTGGCCGGGCGCGACCGTACCAGGCAGAGTGACCAGGTTGAGTCCCCACACCACGTTGCTGAGCGGACTTTGTGACACCAATGCGTAGCCGAGGTTCGGATCCCAGGTCGTCGTCCCTGTATTAGTTGCCACCAAGGTCACCACGTAGGGTTTACCCGTGTTCAACTGCGCCGCCACCTGCGGCACCCCCAGCGCCGCATTGTCCACCAGCGCCAGGACATTCACCGCCACCAAAGGAGTTACCGCCCCGAAGTAAGTGTTGGTGTGTTGCAACTGCCATTGAAAATTATAGCTCCCCGGCACAACGGGCGCGGTGATACTGAAAGGCAAGGTCACTTTCCCTCCCGGAGCCACATTGACTGGCAGCGCCACGGTGGTCAGTCCCCAGTTGGTGTTGCCCGCCGGGCTTTGCGATGCCAGCAGATAGCCGGCACCCGCCGCCCAAGTCGTGTTTCCTGTGTTGGTAAAGGTGACGGAAACCGGATAGCTCTGACCGACATTCAAGGACGCCGGGACGGTCTGTGTGACGAAACCGGCGGCATCCGTCGCCCCGACCACGGACACCGCGACCGCCGGCGTGGGCACCCCGAACACCGCGTTGTCGCGCATCATCTGCCACTGGAAATTATAGGTGCCGGGGATGGCGGGCGCGGTGACAGTGAAGGCAAGCGTCACGGCATTGGAACGCGCCACACTGCCTGCCAGCAACACCTGCGCCCCACCCCAGTTCGTGTTGCCCGCCGGACTTTGCGCCACCAACCGATAGTTCGCACCCACGCTCCAGATGGTCGTTCCGTCATTGGTCAAAGTGATAGACACTGGATAGGTCTGCCCCGCATTCATCGCGCTCGCGACGGTCTGCGTGACGAAGCCCGCGGAATCAAAGCTATTGGTCACCTTGACCGCCACGTTGGGCGTGTAGTCGCCAAAATACGCCACCGTCTCCCGCAGCATCCGCCACTGACAATTGTAAACCCCCTGGGTGGACGGGGCCGTGAGATTGAACGCAAAGACTGCATCCTGTCCGGGTGCGACATTGCCCGGCAACACCGCGCGGCGCTGCCCCCAGAAGGCGTTGTCCAGCGGGTTCTGCACACTCAGACGATATTTGTTCGTCTCACTCCAGGTGTTCGTGCCGGTGTTGCGCAGCACCATCACCACCGGATACTTCTGCCCCGGCAGCATGTTCGCCGGCACCGTCTGACTCAGAAACCGCGCAGCATAGGCGACCGAAGTGACACCGATCGCCAGGTTGGGAGTTGCCGCCCCAAAGACACCGGCGCCATTCTGCACCATCTGCCATTGGAAGTTATAGGTGCCCACCACTGCGGGCGCGAAGACATTGAAACTAAAGGTCACCGCCTGCCCCGGCGCCACACTGAACGGCAAGCCAATCCGGTTGGAGGACCACGTTGTGTTATCGAGCGGATTCTGCGGCGCCAGCGCATAACCACCCGCCGTCGTCCATGTCGAGCCGCCGGTGTTGGTCATGGTGATGCTGACCGGATAGGATACCCCGGCAGTCATGTTTCCCGCCACCGTCTGGAAGAGAAAGCCTGCGTTGTTTTGTTGCGCGGTGACGACCACCGGGATCACCGGAGTCAACGCACCGAAGTAACTCACCCCATCGCGCACCATCTGCCATTGAAAGTTGTAAGTCCCCGGCACTGCCGGCGGAGTTACCGTGAAGCTAAAGGTCCCAACTCCACCCGGCGCCACCGCTCCCGCCAGCGACGCCGTGGTCAGTCCCCAAGTGCCATTGTTGGTGGGATTCTGAGAGCCCAGCCGGTAAGTGCCGGGCGCCCAGGTGGTCGCTCCGGTATTGGTCATCACCACGGACACGGGATAGGACTGCCCGATCGTCATGGCTGAGGGAACGTTCTGCGAAACAAAGTCAGCGCCATCGGTCGGCACGGCCACCGTCACCACCACGTTGGTTGTGATTGCACCAAAGAAACCGGTGGCCTCTTCGATCATCTGCCACTGAAACCCATACGATCCGGGCGCGATGGGCGCGGTAATCGGGAAGCTCAAAGTCACTGCGGCGCCCGGATCAACCGGGGCCGCCAGCGCGATTCGATTGGTGCCCCAGACTGTGTTGTTCGTCGGATTCAACGACGCAAGCCGGTAGCCATCCACCGTCCACTGGGTGGTGCCAAGATTGGTCAAAGTCACACTCACGGACGTCACTTGTCCGGGCGTCAGCGTGGCGGGAACCGTCTGCGCGACAAATCCCGAGTCATTGGTGCGAACCACCACATTGACCGGGATGTTGGGTGTGACCGCACCAAAGAAGCCCGGACCATCCTCGGACATCTGCCATTGGAAGTTAGCCACGCCGGGAACCGCTGGCGCGACCGCCGCGAAATTGAAGGCGACCGCCGCGCCCGGTCCGACCGGCGCGCCCACGGTCACCGAGCTGGTGCCGAAGGTCGAGTTATCCACGGGGTTCTGCGCGCGCAGCCGGAAGGTTCCCGCCGACCAGGTGGTGCCGCCGCGGTTGCTCATCGTAATGGATACGGGATAGGTCTGACCAACATACATGGAGGTCGGAACTGACTGGGCGACAAAGCCCGCATCCGTGCCCACCGGCACGCCCGACACAGTCACGGCGACGTTGGGAGTAAGAGCGCCGAAGAGACCCAGTCCCTCCTGCAACATCCGCCACTGACAGTTGTAAGTTCCCGCCAGCACCGGTGCCGTGAGGTTGAAGGCAAAGGTCACTGCCGCGCCCGGCACCACGGTCCCCGGCAGGACGACCCGGGTTAATCCCCAAGTCGGATTGTCCGGCGGATTCTGCCCCGCCAGGGTGTAGAGACTCCCGGTGGTCCACGTCGTGGTCCCGGTGTTGGTCAGCGTGATCGTTACGGGATAAGTCTGCCCCGCATTCATGGCGGCAGGCACGTTCTGCGTGACAAACCCGGCGTTGTTCAGGCCATCGGCCACATAGACCAGGGTATCCGTCGTCGAGTCCCCGAAATAGGCGACGGTCTCCTGTATCATGCGCCATTGGAAATGGTAGGCGCCAAGGGTAAGCGGGCCGGTGGCGTTGAAACTAAAGACCGCCTCTTGTCCGGGCGCGACGGGGGATGTCAGGATGGCCCGCGCCGCGCCAAAATAGTTATTCTCCGGCGGATTGACCGTCGCCAAGCGGTGTCTCGTTGCCTCACTCCAAGTGTTGGTCCCGACATTGCGCACGCGGATGACCACGGGATAGCGCGCCCCGGGGATCATGTTTGTCACCACCGTCTGGGACACGAACCGGGCCGCGTTGCCGACCGCAGTCACATTGGCCAGCGTGCCGGCCGACGGCGAGCCGAACAGTCCGAGACCGCTCTGCCGCATCTGCCACTGGAAGTTATAGGTCCCCACCGTCCCCGGAGCGGTGACGGTGAAATTGAAGCTCACACGCTGCCCCGGCGCGACCGGCGCGGGCACCGGCAGACGGCTCACACCCCAGGTGAGATTGGTCAGCGGGTTCTGCGAGACCAGCTCATAGAAATCATTGGTGGTCCAGGTCGTGGTCCCGGTATTGGTCGCCGTGACCGTCACCGCGTAGTCACGACCGGCTGACATCACCGCCAACACCGTGCTCGGACCAAAGGCCGCGGAGTTGAATTGCGATCCAACATTGATGGTGGTCGCCGGGGTCAAGGCCCCGAAGACTCCCGCACCGACCTGCAACAATTGCCACTGGAAACTGTAGTTTCCAACCGTCGCGGGCGCGACCACCGGAAAGGTAAAGGTGGCGATGCCGCCAGGCGCGACGGTAGCGCCCAGCGCCACCCGGTTGGTCCCCCACTGCAGGTTGTCCGGCGGATTCGCCGCGGCGAGTTGGTAGGTGCCCGGCTGCCAGAAACTCGTGCCAGCATTGCTCACCGTCACCGAAACCGTATAAGTCAGTCCGGTGGTCATCACTGACGGCACCATTTGCGACACATAGGTGGCATCGTTGACTAGCGGCACGACGGTGATGGCGAGGTTCGGCGACGGCGCACCAAATACTCCGACTCCATCCTGAGCCATTTGCCACTGGAAGTTATAGGTATTCGGATTGGCCGGAGCGACCACGGGAATATTGAAGGTCACCGTACCGCCGGGAAGCACGGAGGCCGGCAGGGCTACCCGGTTGACGGTCCACGTCGAGTTATCCGCCGGATTGCTGGAATGCAACGCGTAGCCCGCGGCCGTGGTCCAGGGAGTCGAACCGGTGTTGGTGAAGGTGATCGGGACATTGTAATTCAGGGTCGCCGTCATGGTCGTGGGCACGGTCTGAGAACCGAACGCCGCACCATTGATCGCCGGAAGCACTGTGACACTGAGCGCCGGAGTCGTCTGACCGAAATAGCCGGCGCCGTCCTGAATCATCTGCCATTGGAACGGATAGGTGCCACCGACGTTGGGTGCCGTGACCATGAAACTAAGGGTGGCAATGGCACCCGGCGGCACCGGGGCAGCGAGCGCGACGCGATTGGCACCCCAGCGCAAATTGTCCGGCGTATCGACCGATCCCAACTGATACCCGGCGGCCGCCGGCCAGGTGTTGGTGCTGAGATTCTTCATGGCCACCGTCACCGTGTAGCTCTGACCGGGATTCATCGTCGTCGGCACCGTCTGCGACACAAAGGCGGCGTGGTTCGTCACCGCCAGCACCTCGACGGCCACCGCCGGAGTGACCGCCCCAAACACATTCACGCCCACCCGGATCATCCGCCATTGGAAGTTATAGGTGCCGGGATTGGCCGGAGCGATGGCCGGGAAATTGAACACCGCATTCTGCCCTGGAGCGGTCTGCACGGTCAGCGGAATGCGCGCCTGGCCCCAGACGGTGTTGTCCTGCGGATTCTGCGACGAGAGTTTCACAATGGAGCCCGCCAGCCAGGTGTTGGTTCCGGTGTTCTGCATCACCACCGTCACCGGGTTGGTCTGCCCCTGCAACATCTGAGCGGGCACCGTTTGCGAAACGAACGCCGCGCCATCACCGGGCGAGCGCACGGTCACTGACACATTGGGCGTTACTTCCCCAAAGATCTCGAGGGCTTCCTGAATCATCTGCCATTGGAAGTCATACTGGCCGGGCTGCGCCGGGGCGGTGACCGTGAAGGCAAAGGTCACATTGTTGCCCGGCAACACGAAGTTTGACAGATACACGCGGGAGAGTCCCCAGGTGTTGTTATCCGTGGGACTCTGGGAGGAGAGCCGGTGCTTCTTCTCGATCGTCCAGGTATTCGTGCCGGCGTTGCGCATGGTGACGGACACAGAGTAGCGCTGCCCCGTGGTCATCACGGCGGGGACAGTCTGACTGATGAAGGCAGCGGCATTTCCCCGCGCCTGGACCAACACCGGGACATTCGGAGTCGGCGTGCCAAAGAAACCCGTGCCGGTGCGGAAGAGCCGCCATTGCATGTTATACGTTCCGCTGGTGGCGGGGGCGGTGGCTTTGAACGTGAAGGCTGCTGATTCCCCCGGCGACACCGCGCCCGCCAGAGTGACCCGGTTGGTGCCCCAGTTGGTGTTGTTGTCCGGATTTTGCGAACCCAGGAAATAGGTGCCCGGCGACCAGATTGTCGTGCCGTTGTTCTTCATCACCACGGTCACATCGTAGTTCTGATTGCCGATCATGTAGGTGAGAAAGGTCTGAGAGCGTGTTTTAAAAGTCATGAAATTGGTCTTAAGCCAGCCGGCGGAGCATGACGCCAATCATGGTGACATAGATCATCGCCTCGGCGTGTTCGGTCTTCGTCTCGTAATCGCGCACCAAGCGCCG
>BJHT01000398.1 GCA_014193395.1 Verrucomicrobiota bacterium | reverse complement strand
CCGCGCGTGCGAATTTTCCACCGGATCACGACCTTGCTCGCGATGATCGCGCGCATCTCGGTCGGCTCTGCCACGACCGCCGCCGCGGCCGTCAGCCCTTCGCACAACTTCACCACGCCGCGATACGAGAACTCCTCATCCGCCGCCGCCGCGACCCAGATCTCGCACGGCGGCACCACGCCCGCCGCCTTCACCGCCGCCAGCGCGTGCATCATCCCCGCCAAGCCAGCCTTCGTGTCGCACGAGCCGCGGCCATACAAACGCCCGTCCGCGATCCGCGGCTCGAACGGCGGAATCGTCATCCCCGTCACCGACGCCGTGTCCGTGTGCGCCTCGAACACAATGCGACGCCCCGCCTGTCGTCCGGGCAGGCGCGCGATGAGATTCGGCCTTCCGGGAAAAACCTCCTGCGAAAATGTCTCGATCCCGCGCTGCCGGAAAAACTCCGCCACATACGCCGCCACGTCCGCCTCGGGCCGACCGCCGACGTAGGCGGGATTGATGCTGTTGATGCGGACCAAGTCCGCGAGGGTGTGGAGCAAGTCACCAGCGTGGAGAGAAAAACTCATGGCGCGGTCTACCAGCAATTCTTAATCGAGGCGAGCAATCGTACCACCGAAGAGAGATCGGCTTTCAACGGATTACCCCCTGCGCTTCCGATTCGGTTCAAAAGCTTGCCGCATCAAGAATAGGTCGGATCTTCGGCAGCTTCCTAGCTTGGTAAGATAACTTAAGTACTTATCGCCGATGGCTACCTTGATGATTTCCCGTCGAAAACGAGAGCAATCTTTCCCCGGTTATCGCCAGAATTGAACTCCGCTTGCGCGGTTGCTTCTCCATTCTCAACGGAATGCCCGCCCTTGAGATCCCGTCAGTCAGTAGGAACCCACTTGCTTCGGGTCCCACCGGAGTGGCTTGCCATTGTACGTCAGGCTATAGGTTCCCCAGTAATTTGTGTCGGTCCGTACCGCATACTCCACGTGCCCATCCGCAAATCCGACCGTGCTCTGGCCGTTGTGGCGGAAGACCCGCAACGCTCGTGATGCTGTCAGTGCGGGATCACCCGCCTGACTATACCAGTCATATTCGTTCATGTAGACTGCCCAAATCATATAGTAGTCTGCTGTCATGATGACTTTCTGGGGATTGTAACCGCCTTCGCCGGACATTGCGGGAGCGCCTCTTCCCCCCGCGCCTCGTCCGCCAACATAGGTATTATAGCCGTAGTGCGGGTAGTCCCCGTCGGGCAGTCCTGCGGCGGCAGCGGCTTCTTTCGGAACCGATGGGCATTTGAAAATGTTTATGCCCTGCATTCCTGGCGCAATAATGTCCATCCAAGACACGAGATGGAAAATGCCGTTCCCCGGCGAGATGCCTCCGCCATTGGGATCCTGCCAGAAAAAAGCACCCGGCATGGTGGGGTTGACTTGCGTTTGCATGCCTGTCAAACCCGGCTGGCCCTGCCCAACCCAGTTCTCCGGATACCGCCCGCGATCATCCGAATAAAACAGCAGTGCCAAACCGAACTGGCGCGAGTTGTTCTGGCAAACCGGGGCCTGCGCTTTGCGTTTGGCGCTGGCGAGAGCCGGCAACAACATCGAGGCCAAAATCCCGATGATGGCAATGACGACGAGAAGCTCAATAAGCGTGAAGCCAAGGCGGAACCGAGGGAGGTTGCCAGCAGTTTTCATGTTTCGCAGACTAGGTGTACGAAACGAGCATTCAACCGAAATTCCCGTGCTTCGGCTTGCTTCCACTCTCACCGCCAGCCTATCTTCAAAATCCATGTACCTGCCCCATATCAAGCTTCGCATCGTCGGCCCGGCAACGTTTCTGCTAGCGCTTGCTGCCGGCGCATTGTTGCTCGTGGGCTGTGGTAACTCGTCCGCCTTCAAGGCCACTCTCGCCAAGGCCACCAGCGGTGATCCACAAGCCCAAGTGGATCTCGGCCTGATGTATTTGAGCGGCAACGGCGTGAAAGAGAACGAAGTGGAGGCGCTGAACTGGCACAAGCAAGCGGCCATGAAGGGATTGCCCGCCGGCCAGAGGGAATATGGCCGGCGCCTGCGGGATGGAATCGGCGGAGGACGGAATCTCGCCGCTGCTCGCGAGTGGCTCGAGAAGGCCGCCAATGCGAACGACGTCGAAGCTCAAATCGACCTCGCGGGTTTGATCGGCGCTTACCTTCAGCCTCCCGAATACGTCGAGGCAATGAAGTGGCTGCTGATTGCAGAAAAGGGCGGCTCCACGGTGGTCGCTGCAGGCATCAAATCCATCAGTGGACAGATGTCCGCCTCCGAGCTTTCCCAGGCCCGCGCCAAGGCGGCGGACTTTGGCAAAGATAAATAGCCTCGCTCCCAGCGCCGCCGAAACCTGCGATTGCCGCCGCTTGCAAAACTTGACGTCTCCGCGTCTCACCAGCCTCGCATTGCTCCGATCACGCGAGTCGGCATAGCTTCCGCTCTCATGAACCCCGCCATCCGTCTTTGGTCCCGCCATGCGGCCAATTGTTTTCTGGCGCTCCTCGCCGCCGCCGCGCTGGTCACGGGCTGTGGTCCGTCGGGACCTTTCAAGGCCGCTTTGGAGAAAGCCAAAACCGGCGACCTGCAGGCCCAAATGGAAGTCGGCCAGATGTATCTGGAAGGCCGGGACGTAAAACAGGACAGCACGGAGGGTTTGAGCTGGATCAAGCAGGCCGCCCAAAAAGGCTTTCCTCCCGCCGAACGCAGCTACGGGATGATCCTCCGCGTCGCTCCCCCGCCTGCCGGGAACGCCGAGCAAGGCCGGCAATGGCTCGAGAAAGCCGCCCGCCACGGTGACACCCTCGCGCAGATTGAACTGGCCGGCATCCACGGCCTGTTTTCGCCGCCCTTCGATTTCGTCGAGGCAATGAAATGGGTGCTCGTCGCCGAGAAAGGCGGATCCACCAACACTCCGTCTATCAAGAAAATGCTTGAGGCCCAGATGTCCGCCTCCGATGTCGCCAAGGCCCGCGCGCGCGCTGACGAATTCGTAGTGGAGAAATAGGCGCGCCGCGCTTCACCGGTCCGGGCCCCCCCGATCACGGGTACTCTTTGATCCAAGTCAGGGATTGGCGGATTCCCAGGCCGCAGAACGAGTGCCGCGCGCGGCTGGACGCGTCCACCGTCCATGCCGAAACCCCGGGCTTTGATTCTCTTCCCATGTCTTGCGGGCGTCACGCTGCTGGTGCCGGAGCTGGCAGCACTGGCGCAGGAAGTCGTCCGCGAGACGGTGGCCACCGCCGCACCGTTCCAGTGGCGCAAGTTCCTCGCCCCGTTTCATTCGGTCGTGCTGCATTATCCCATCGGGTTCGTGACCCTCGCGGTCGTTCTGGAGATTTACTCCCTGCGCCGCCCCAGCCCGGAATTGCGAGAGATCGTCGCCCTGGTCATGGGCTTGGCCGCCCTCAGCGCCGTGATCACGGCCGTCTTCGGGATTCTGCGGGCCGTCGGCGGCGGCTACGACGTGAAGACCGTGGAAGCCCACCGGTGGACCGGCATCGCCGTCACGGTCCTCACGATCGCCGGCTGGTGGGTCCACCGGCACGTCGTGCGCGACGTGAACCGCAAAGCCGTGCTGAAGCTCTACCGCTGCCTTGTCACCGCCGACTTGGTCGTTCTGGTCGTCGCCGGACACATGGGTGGCAATCTCACCCATGGTGCCAACTATCTGCTGGAAGGCGCGCCCGCCGTGGTCAAACACGCCATCGACATCATGGAAGAAGCCACCGGCAATCCCGTCGTCGAGGTCCCCGTCGAGGAAGCCAAGCGCGGTTTCGTCGAGAAAATCCGCCCCATCCTCGAGGCCAAGTGCATCAAGTGCCACGGGCCGGAAAAAATGAAAGGCAACTACCGTCTGGATGTCGCGGCGAGCGCCTTCCGCGGCGGCGAAAGCAGCAAGGTCGCCATCAAGCCCGGCGATGCTTTCCAGAGCAATCTCGTCCGCGTGATCCTGCTGCCCAAAGCCCACGATGACGTCATGCCGCCCAGCGGCAAGGGTGTGCTCACCACCCAGGAAATCGTCACCATCATCAATTGGATTCAGGAAGGCGCGCCCTTCGCCGACTTCGGGGTCCTGGCCAAGACCGACAAACCCGACCCTGCTCCCGAAGCCGCGCCCGCTTCCGAACCCGTGAAACCCACCGCGCCCGCCACGCCCGCCGCGCCCACGGCCCCGAAGTGAAAAGTGAATCGCGTCGCACAATTCTCGCCCCGCTCACCGGATGGACACGAGTGCTCCACGGTCCCATTTCCCATCCGTGTTGGTGCGTGTTGATCCGTGGTTGAACCCCGCTTTCAGCCTCCTCCGTCACTGAACGCCCCGCCTGCTCCCGCCCCGCCGGGCGGTCTCCCTACCGCCCGCACCGATGCAGAAAACTCGAGCGCCGGCCCCGCGCCGGCGCTCCGACCGCACGCCGATGGCTCAGGGCTTGCCCGGATAATTGGCGGTGACGAACTCGATGCACTGCTTCACATCCGGCACCGAGTTATCCCAGTTGAACTCGTACTCGATCGAGATGTTGCCCTTGAAACCCTGCGCCTTCAGCTCGGCGAGGATCTCTTTGCACTGCCCGACGCCGGTGCCCAAAATCTGATCGTGCTGGCCCGTCCCGAGCGCCGCCCGGTCCTTCATGTGCAGGCTGATGATGCGGCCCTTCAGAATCTTGATGGCGTCCAGCGGCTTCAGGCCGGACGTCTGCCAGTGGCCCGTGTCCGCGCATGCGCCGATGCGCGCATCGCGATCCTTCACCAGGTCGCGGACGTATTCCGGATTCCAAATTTTGTAACCCGGATCCTCGACCGGCTTGCCATCCGGGCCTTTCTTCATGCGCTTGGCGTGCTCATGGAACCCGACGCGGATGTCATATTCCTTCACCATTTTCTCGATGGTATCCAAGGCGTCCACCGACTCGGTCGTCACGGCATACAGCTCCATCTTCTTGGCGAACTCGAAAATCTTGCGCGCCGCCGCCTCGTCCTTGGGAATGCCCACCACGCCATAATTCACCGCGCGGACCTTGTGTTGCGCGAGTTTCTCCTTCACGCGCTGGACGACTGCGTCGGGGGAATTGTGGTCCCACTTCACGCCCGGCTCGTCGCGCGTCAGCTTCTGGCCCGGATAAAACTCGATGACCTTGCCGCCCGCGGCGGCCGTCTTTTCGATCGCCTCAAAGACGCTGAAGCGATTGAAGGTGTAAGCCTGACAGCCCACGGCAATGCCGTTGACGCGGCTCTCGTCGGGAATCTCCACGGCGCCCGCGGCGACGACTGTGAAGGCGGCGAGGGCGAGGACGGCGGATCGGTTCAACAACTGGTTCAGAGTGCTCATAAGTAGTGCGGTTACCCGCGCGACGCGCGCGGATGTAATTTCTAGGCTCGGCTGGCGATAGCAGCGGCACCCTCCACGGGTGTCAACGAAATCCTGCGGTGGGGAGAGCAGCAATGCCGTTTCGTCGTCATCGTCGAGCAGCTCTCGTCACAACAGCTTCGTGGCTGTCCTTGCGGCCCGACGCGACGCACGAACAGATGCGCCGGAGGAGGAGTGACTTCATGAAGCCCGCGGCCTTCGTGCGTTGTTGCAAGGCGACGGTGAAGTCTTCGGTGGCTTGGTAGGAGAGGGCGAACGGATGGTTCGCGAGCAACCCCAGCCCGTCAAAATGCACGCCGGGGTGGGCGTTCGCGGGAGCGTCGGGGACGGGATGCACTTCGACCGCGACCCGTTCGAGCTAGCCCGCCGCTTCCGACATTTGCCGACGTCGCAGAACCGTATGACGGACGACGGGATTGTGCTGCTGATAGAAGCCGGGCGACAACGTTTGGAGCAGCGATTGCTGGGAGAAAAACTCCGGTGAGCCGAAGCCCATGTCGCTGAAGCAAGCGTGGTTGGGCATCCCAGGCTGCAGGCGCAGGTTGGCGACCAACGGCTTCGCTTCTCCGGGTAGAAGCGGGTTGCGGAGCCACTCCCACGCGTCGCGTTCGTCGAGCGGGATTTCGTCGGCCGTCACCATTGGCTTCGGATACTCTTCCGCCTTGGCGTCCCGATGACCGCCCAAACGAGCTGGGAAAATATCTACGCTAAAGCGCGAACGGCACCGAGAGGCAATCAGCGGAACTGTTGGCGACGTTTCCAGCGACCGGCAAACCGTGTCACCAAACCGCCCTTGAAAACTGAGGAATTGTCGGAACTCCGTGCGGCGGTTGGAGCGAGCGAAGGGATTCGAACCCTCGA
>BJHT01000397.1:5168-6255 GCA_014193395.1 Verrucomicrobiota bacterium | reverse complement strand
GTTTTTCCTTTTTCGGCGGAGGCTTGCATCATCGCCGGCGTGCCGTGGCAGGAGAGGCACTGAGCGTCGGCGGGCGGCGGCATGCGGCCTTTGCCCTGATGCTCGCGGTGACAGGCGGAGCAGGAGTGGTCGCGGACGACGTTGGGCTGATGGAATTTGTGTTCGGCGTGGCAGCGGAGGCACGAGTCGTCGATGCCGGACATTTCGCCGACCGTGACCTGGTGCAGGCGGTGCGGTTCGAGCGGTCCGGGTTGGGCGGTGAAGGCGAGGTGGACCCAGGTGCGGACATCGCCCGCGCCGGCGAGGTGACAGGCGGCGCAGCCCTGATTGCTGCCGCGGCGGGTGGGCTGGGTGGAGGAGAAAGCGAGGCCGTGGTGATTGGCGGAAATGGGGCCGGGCGAAATGAACTGCCAGCGCCACGGACCGAAGAATCCGATCAGGAGAAACGCCACTGTCGCGGCGATCACGGCGAGGCAGAGCTGGCCGCGGCGGTTGCGCAGGCTGCGCCGCGGCTGGCATTTCGGGATGGCGCAGGCGCAGCAGCCGGACGGCTCGGGGCCGGTGGCGCAGGGGCCGCCGTGTTCCGTCGGGCGGGTGCAACGCCAGCGGCCTTTTTCTTCGCCGGGCTTTTTCTCGAGCGCGGGGCGGCACTCAAAGGTCGCGCGGCAGGCACCGGAAGCGGACGGGCCGACGCGGCAGGACTTGCCCTCGCACGCCCAGCCGCAGACCCAATCTTGATTGGGCCGCTCGTATTGGCCGCGGTCGAACTCGGGCGTTGGGAGTTGGTCCTTCACGGGAGGAGGAGCAAAAATTCGGGCGCGAAATCGGCGTTAGTTTTCGCCGCCGTGGTACCACAAACGGGAAATCGCGGAATCGCGCCGGAGCGCCGAGCATTGCTCGGCTCGGGCGGTTTCGCTGGGTTCGTGCCGAGCAATGCTCGGCGCTCCGGGGCCGGGGATCCCGTAGCCGCCGACGTGAGGAGGCGGAGGCTCCCGAGCCGCGGCCGATCCGCCTCCTCACGTCGGCGGCTACAAGTTAAGTTCATCGCGCACCTCCCGAGAAGCCGTACACGAGGACGATGTGGGCG
>BJHT01000397.1:0-5158 GCA_014193395.1 Verrucomicrobiota bacterium | reverse complement strand
AGGCTGTAGGTGGCGGGGATGTGGACGAAGAGCCAGAGGCGCAGCGTGAGCTGAAGCGCGCGCTGGTAGTCGAGGCCGTCCTTCTGGCGGACGAGGTCGCTGAGTTGCTCGGCAACTGCGCGTTCGTCGGTGTTGAGGAAGCGTTTGAGGTCGGTGAGCTTGTTGAGCAGCGCGTTGAGGGGGGAGCGGATTTCCAGCAGGTGATAAACAAAGTGCCGGTGCCGGGCGAAGTAGTCGCCGAGGTGGCGCGCGTAGAACTCGGCAATGATGGGCGTTTTCTGGGTGGTCGCCGATTGCAGCGCGAGAGCTTCGGACTTCTCGTGGAGATCGCGGCGGACGAAGGGGATGCGCTCGAACAACACTTCGCCGCCGCGCGCGGTCAGGCGTTTGGGCAGGCTGCGCGTGAGGATGAGGCCGACGATGCCGCTGAGGGCGACCACGACGTAGAGGATGAACAGCACCGTCTCGAACCAGCCCGTCGGCCAGCGCACGCGCACATGGGCGAGAAAAAGCACCGCGGTGAAATAGCCGGCGTAAATGTGAAATTCGAGCCACGTCTCGGATTTGCCGAGCGGGAGAAAGGGGAGCTTCTTGCGGGCGTTGTAAGCGGTCAGCACGACCATCAGCGCGAAGAGCAGCCAGCCGGTGAGATAGGTGAAGCGCTGCAATTCCTCCGCCCAGCGGACGTAGCCGAGGGCGGCGACGACCGTCGCGACCGCGAGCGCGGCAATCCATTGCAACCGCCGTTTCGCAAAGCCTTTCATCGGTGCAGCCAGTTGGCGAAGGCGTCGAGGTTGTTCATGTCCATGCGCTGGAGCGCGCCGTGCGGGCAGGCGCGCTCGCAGGCGGGGCCGCCGACCTGCTCGACGCAGAGGTCGCACTTGGTGGCCTTGACGATCGGGCGCAGGTCCTTGTCGAGGCGGAACGCGCCGGATTCGTCGCGGGTCTCGACCATGCGGATGGCTTCGTAGGGGCAGTTGTTCGCGCAGAGCTGGCAGCCGATGCAGGTGGCCTGGTTGATGACGACTTCGCCGCCGGCCATGCCGCGGTGGATCGCGCCGGTGGGACAGCCGATGAGGCAGACGGGATCGGCGCAGTGCATGCAGGCGTTGGCGATCATCACGTTGCCGCTGCTGGGGCCGCTGCGCAGGAAGCGCGGGTTGTTGCCGTGCGTGCTGGCGCAGGCGCGCACGCAATCGTCGCAGCGCGTGCAGCGCTCGAGGTCGATGACCATCGTGGCGGTGCCGTTGAAGAAGCGGTGCTCGGTGAGGAACTCCATCAGCTCGGGGCCGATCTTCGCACCAGCGTCGAGGGCGTCGGGGCGCGCCTCGCGGGCCGTGGCGGCGACTGGGATGGCGGGTGCGGCGGCCTCGGCGGGGACGAGCGCGGCGACCATTTCCGGCGGCAGATTGGGGAAGACGACTTCCTCCATGACGGCGGTCGGGACGGTCAGGATGTGGGTATAACCCACGACGCGCAGGGTGTGTTGAAAAGGGATCGTCGCGGTTTTGTTCCGCCAGTTCTGCGCGATTTCACGCAGGCCGAACTCCCGGCCCGCGCCGAGATAATTCAGCGTGCGATGGCCGCGCCCGAACTTCTGGCTGAGGCGCGCGAAGCCGGAGCGGATGAGGATCACGCCGTTGGGATAGTCGCCTTCCTGCGCGATGACGGTTTCTTTTTCGGGCGCGACGGAGCCGGTCTTGGCGAGGCGTTTGTAATCACCGGACCAGTCATAATCGCCGTAAGTGGTGAACTGCGTCTGCGCCATCACCTGGTCCAGTTGCTCCTGCTTAAGCTGGCGGAAAATGGGGATTTCGCGCAGGTGGGTGGCGAGCGTGCGCTGGCGGTAGATGGCGTCGATATGCTTCCGCAACTGATCATCGGTGCGCATGAGATCGCGCAGGCCCTGCCAGCGGATTTCCAGCAACTCGGTGTCGTCGCCGACCGCGAAGATCGTGGCCGTGCGCGGCGTGCGGCTCAGGGCGGCGATCTCACCGAAGACATCGCCGGCGGACATGGTGGCGGTCTGGTGTTCGTCGAGAATGCGCGGCAAATCCTGGAGGAAAACGCGGACCGCATTGTCCTGGCCCGTCCGGGATTTCACGCGGCTGTCCTGTTCCAGCTCGGCGCGTTTGCGGACTTCGGGATCCCGCGGATTGGACCAGAGCTGGGAGATGATTTCCGCGAAACCTTTGCGCCGGGTCGTGCGCCGGCCCAGCACCGCGGCGGGCAGCGAGGGACGGAGGACGACGCGCGCGGCTCCGGCGAGAATGAGGAAAGCCGAGGTGCCGTAGTCACCTTCACGCACGATGATCTCGCCGTTGCGGAAGCGGCGGATGCGCGTGTCGTGCTGGAGAATGCCCGCGAGCGGCGTGCGCTTGGGAAACCGGGCGGTATCCATACCGCTGAACGGCGCGGTGGCGAGCAGCCGCACGACGTTGGCCGGGGTCTGCTCGGGATCGAAGGAACTGTCCCAGCGCTGGGGTTTTTCGAGGGTGGCGGGAGAGTCCATGAGCGGTCAGGCGTCCAGCACGAGGTCTCCCTTGGGTTTGCAGATGCAGGTGAGGCAGGAGCCGTCCTCGGGCGGGGCGTCCGGCGCTTTCAAATAATCCACGCCGCCGGATTTGATGGCCACGACGCACGAGCCGCAACTGCCCGCACAACAGCCGGAATCAATGCGCACTCCCTGCTCGCGCGCGAAATCGAGGAGGTTCGCCAGCGCGGGATTCCAGTCCACCGACTTGCCCGATTTGGCGAAGGTAATCTTGGGTGCCGGGCCGGCGCCGACGGGCGCGGCGATGGCCGGGGCCGCGGTTTTCTTCACGGTGGCGGGGCCGAACGCCTCGTAGTGAATGTCCTTTTCCGGGACGCCCCAGGCCTCGAGGCCGTCGTTGAGCGTCTTCATGAACGCGCCGTTGCCGCACATGAAGTACTCGTAGTTGCTGGCGGGCAGCAATTTCTTCAGCAGCTCGACCGTGACGCGCCCGACGTGCTGATAGTCGCGGCCCTGCACTTCATTCGGCGCGGGCCGGCTGTAGCAGACCTCGACGCGGATGTTGCTGTATTTGGCCAGGGCCTCCATGTCCGCCCGGAGCATGTGTTCGGCCCCGCTGCGGCAGCCAAAGAAGAACCACACCTCGCGCTTGGAGCCGCTCTCCGCCACGGCCTTGGCCATGCTCAACATCGGCGTCACGCCCACGCCGCCCGCGAGCAGCACGATGGGCGTGACCTTGTTCATATCGAGGAAGAAGTGGCCGGTGGGGGCTTTGACATTGAGGATGTCGCCGGCCTTGACGTTGCTGGCGAAGTAGCTCGACGCGAGGCCCGGCGGCACTTCGGGGCGGTCCGGGGGCGGCGGCTCGCGCTTGATCGTGACGCGATAATGGCCGGACTCGCCGGGGCTGTCGGAAAGCGAATAACAGCGGACGACGGGCTTGTCGCGCCCGGGGATTTCGAGGCTGAAGGTCAGATATTGGCCGGGCTTGAAGGCGGGCAGCGGCTTGCGATCGTGCGGCACGAGGCGGAACGAGAAGACGTCCTCACATTCGCGGATTTTTTCAGCGACGGTGAATTTGCGGACGCCATTCCAACCGAGCGTGACTTCCTCGGCCTCGCGACAGGTGGCCTGGGCGGCGCGCACGAGGTTCTGGAGCCGTTCGCGGGCGAGGCGTTGCTGCGCGCGTTCGTGCCCCAAGCGGCGCGCGGCGGAGGTTGCCGACAACACCATCTGCACGAAGAGCAACCCCAGCAGGAGATAGCCCAACACCAGGCCGGGTTCGCCTCCCAACGCGGACTGCACTTGCTGGATAATGGTTTGCATTTCGCCGTCACAGTCCCTACCAACCTCGCCCATGCGATTCCCGGAACGAAGCCTTCGGTTGACGCCGCTGATTTCTGCTTTCCCCGCCCAAATGCCAAGCCCATTCGCAATGTTCACCCTGATTTTGTTGGCCGCCGCCGGTTCCGCGTACGCCGCCGAACCCGCCCCGCGCTTCGTCGGCGCGCCGGGCTGCGCCTCGGCGATGTGCCATGGCGGCGCGGGCGACCTGCGCCATCAGACCACGATCTGGCAGAAGCAGGACATCCACTCGCGCACCTACAACACCCTCGTCAACGCTCGCTCTGCGCAAATCGTCGCCGCGTTGAAAACCCCCGACGCCACCACGAGCGCCCGCTGCACCTCCTGCCACGCGCCCTTTCACGAAGTGCCGCCCGGCCTCGTGCTCAACCCCATCGACTTCAAGACCGGCGTCTCCTGCGAGAGCTGCCACGGCCCCGCCGAGCGCTGGCTGCGGCCCCACACGCGCACCGATTTCAGCCACGCCGACCGCGTGACGGCGGGCCTGCGCGACCTCCGCAATCTCTACGTCCGCGCCAACACCTGCGTCGCCTGCCACCAGACCGTGGACAATGACATCGTCGCGGCCGGCCATCCCGAGCTGCTCTTCGAACTTGATGGACAAGCCGTCGCGCAGCCCCGGCACTGGCGCGAAAAAGGCGACTGGCACGGCCCGCGCGCGTGGTTCGTCGGCCAGGCCGTCGCGCTGCGGGAAATGAGCTGGCAGCTCGCGCGCGAAAAGAATCCCGATGAAAAACTCCACGCCCGCTGGGCCGCGCTGCTCTGGCTCCTGCAAACCGCCGAAGCCGCCGGCGTCTCTCCCAAAGCCCTCGCCGG
This sequence comes from Verrucomicrobiota bacterium, assembly GCA_014193395.1. Lineage (GTDB taxonomy): Bacteria > Verrucomicrobiota > Verrucomicrobiia > Limisphaerales > BJHT01 > BJHT01. The sequence continues at coordinate 483 of BJHT01000397.1, read as the reverse complement.
CCTCCCCACCGAAGCCGCGCCCGCCAACTTCACGCGCACCCAAGAGTCCGCCGACAAACTCGCCCGCGACCTCGCCGACGCCGAATGGACCGCCGACACCACCGCCAAACTGCTGCGCCAATTCGCCAAAACCGCCGCCGATTTCAACGACCCAAAACTCAAGCCCGCCGCCCACGCCCGCCGCGCCGAACGCCTCGTCCTCGCCCTCGACCGCCTGCTCACCGGCAGTGACCCCGTCGCGCTGCTCAAAGCAGAACCCCACCTCACCCGCCTCTTCCAACTCGCGCAGTCATTGCCTGACTTTGAACCGGGGGCCTTCGGGAAAACGTTGGAACTGCTGGCCGGCGCGGTGCCGTGAAGTCATTCACCCGCCGTGCGCGCCGCCCACCGTCGCCACCGCCATCCTCCCCGGCACCAAGACCAACTTCGGCGGCACGGACCCCGTCGGGTTCCACGCCGTGGACGCCGCCGCCATGTCGCTCG
>BJHT01000396.1 GCA_014193395.1 Verrucomicrobiota bacterium | reverse complement strand
GGGCCGGCCAACATGCCGGCCGGGGGGGCCGCCCACTGCAGCACTGCCTCGGGTTTGGGCGCGGAGGGTTTGCCGCCGCGCTCGGCCGGAGTGAGCCGGCCCGGCTGGAGAATCCAGCGCCAGATGTTGAAGTAGCCGGGAATTTCCGCGCCCGTCGTGTCGCGCACCGCCAGTTGCGGAATCTTCACCAGCCCCGACTCAATCGCATCCATCAGGCTGAAGTCGCTCACCACCCACGGAAACGGGCGATTGGTCTGCTGTCCGACGCGACCGAGGAAATACGGCGTCGCGGAGAGATCCACGCAAAAGTTGATCCCGCGCAGTTTCTGAATTCGGTCCAGACCGTCGATCCAGACCGTGGCCTCCTTGAAAAACTCTTCCGCCGCCTCGTCCTCGCCGAACTCGTCCACCTCGTCTTCGTCCGGCTCTTCCTTGCGGATGCGATACGCGTGATGCGCCTCGTCGTTCAAAATGAGAATGTTCTGCTTGCCGCCGACCTCGCGGCCGAGGATGCGCTCCAGCAGCTTGGCGTCACTCTCCACGTAGCGGCGGCTGCGCACCTTCAGCGCGGCATCCTGTTCGGGGTCGCCTTCCACCAGTTCGAGCAGCCCGTTGGCCAGTTGCTGCCGGACCGTTTCGCGGGTGAGAAAGCGCGTGCCCCGCCGGGTGTCATTCTTCTCGCCGATACGAATGGTTTCCGTTGTGAGAATTTCCCGCCCGCGCTTCACCACCCGCGCGGCATCGCCTTCATTCACCGCCTGCGGCTCGAAGACATGCCAGTTGGTGACCAGCACCCGGCCCTGGCGCAACCGCTCCATCAGGTGGCCCGGCACCAGATCACGCGTGCGATAGAGACTGGCTTCGCCCAGCTCAGGATCGAGTTCGCGACAACGATTGCGAATCGTGACGTTCGGCACCACCACCAGCACGACATCCGAGAAGCGCCCGTCGCTCCGGTCGTTCACCTTGTTGAGCAGGCTCCACGCGGCGATCATCCCCATCACCGTCGTCTTGCCGGAGCCGGTCGCCATCTTGCAGGCGTAGCGCAGGAAGCCCGCAAAGCCCTCCGCCTTGCGCTCATCGCTCGGCTCATCGCGCGGAATCTCCAAGCCCTGCCGGAAATCCGCCCGCGCCTCCGTCAGGAAAATCACCGTCTCCACCGCCTCGATCTGCGCGAAGAACAACCGCTGCCCGCGTCCCTCGCGCCGCCAATGCTGGAGCAGTTCCAACGTCGTGCGCGTCACCCCCGCGTAGCCCGCGTCGCGCCACGCCTTCACGCGTGCACGGATGCGGTTGACCAGCTTCATCTCAATCGCCAACCCGCCGCGCTGCTCGGCCTCCCGGCCTGGTTCCCGATAGAAATAAAGGGCGGGCCGCCGCCCCGGCCGCCGCTCCGCCGGCTGGCCTTCCAGAATCCACCAATGCGCGTTCGGCTCCGCGAAGGGCGAACACAGGATCGGGCTGGGGACTTCGAAGTTGCTCATAGCCCGAACGCCTGCTGGATAAAGTCGAGCTTCTCCTTCACCTCGGGATGAATTTCCTCCGGCAACATGAGCGCGGCAATTTCATTAAACCGCGTGTAGTCTAGGCCGTGAACGCCGCCTCCTTGCAGTATGCCGCCAAGCAGGACTGTGCGCGCCTTCTGGTCTTTGTCGGCAAGAAACCGCTCAACCGCAGGGGCCGCATGCGGGGTGGCCAGAAATGTTTCCAGGGCTGGCACACCCACCCCTGCTCCGAAATAGGCCTCAAATCTTGCCGTGAGGAACCGCCGCACCGCCTCCTCGCCGCCGCCGCCGGTTTTTTGATCAATGAAGCGGGCCAGCGGGCCTGGATGTACCAGATAGCTTTCCGTCTCGTAGCGCCGCCAACGTATCCGATTGAGCCCGGCTTTCACGGGAGCTTCAGACGCCGGCACCCCGCGCGCTTTCCCGTCCGCATCCACCAGCCAGATGCCTGTGATCTCCGGATTCACGAGCTTCAGCGCCTCGAAATGCTCCTTGGGCGGCACTTCCGCGCCCCCAGCCCGGACTGGATGTTGCATCCCCCGCCAGAACGGCTGCCGGTTGAAATAGTTGCCGAGGGGATGGCCGAGCACGCGTGCCCATTCCCGGAGCAGGTTGAGGTCTGTGTAGCCTTCAAGGTAGAGGATGCCCGGTGATTCCAAGGCTGCGACGAGGTCAGATTGTTGGAGGACCGCAACTGCGCTCTTGAGCCGCTCCAACTCATCCCCCGAGGCCAGCCGGCGCGGCTTACCCATCATCACGCAGATCTGCTCCGGGGCTGCCGAGTTGAAAATCACCTCCGAGTGCGACGCGATCACCAACTGGCTGTTGGTTTCCGCCGCCGCACGATGGAGTTCGGCGAAGATGGTATCCTGTAGGAAGACATGCAGATGCGCGTCGGGTTCGTCCACGAGCACCACTGAGCCACTCCGGGTGAACAAACAGGCCAGCAGAAGGACAACCTGTTGAAAGCCGCTCCCCGCGCTCAGGATGTCAAGCCTCGCGCCGCCCCCTGTCGGCTGATATTCGGATATGATCTGGCCGCCCACAGATTCCGGCACCAGCAGTTCGACGCCGAAGAGCCGCTTCACTGCTTCTTGCAGGCGATCCCAGCGCGCGCCTTGTGCCGCCTGCGACAGGAGATTCCGCACCACGTCGCCCGGCCGCTGCCGTCCCAGCAGGGTTTGGATGTAGTCGGGCTGGTAAACCGGTTCCTCAAAGCTCAGGCCACCCACCGCCGCCACATACACCACGTCCAGCGCCAGATTCCGGACTACTGCGGGCTCGATGTCATTCTTAGGCCGGACATATATCTGCTCCGTCGAGTCACGATGGAACTCCATCGTCATCCGTCGCCCGTCCGCCAATTGCAGCCCGATCTCCACCATCCCGGTGTAGGTCCGGTCTTTCCAGATCAAGTCAAAGGCGCGGACGGGCACAGCCGAGAACGCCTGCCGGGCGATTGGCGCCTTCGTGTAGGCACCGCCATGCCGCTGAAAGTCGTTCAATTCCTTCCAGCGCTTGAATCCGAGCGCCCACGCCGCGATGGCCTGCAAAACCGTGGTTTTGCCACAGTTGTTCGGGCCGGCGAGGATCACATGACCGCTGACATCAAACGTCTCTTCTTCAAAGCGTTTGAACTTCCGGATGGTAACGGCGCGTATCATTTCCCCTCCTTTAGCTTCTTCACCACCAGCAATTCATTCCCCCGGTCGTCGATCACCTTCACGGCGATCTCCTGGTGTTCCCCGGCGGCGAAGGGTGCGCTCACGGTGCCGGCGAGGTGGTCCCACACGGTTTCGTCGTAGTCGCCTTTCAGCGCTTTCTTCAGGCTCTCCCACGCGCCGGTGCGGGGGAAGAAGGCCTGGGTGACGTGGAAGACGCGGCCGTTGTAATCCGTGTCCAGGAACCACGCGGGCACGTCGTCGCCTGTGCGATGGGTCACTTCCATCGTGATGGGATCGAAGACATCCAGCCCCTGCAATTCCACCTGAAACTGGTAGGGCGCGGTGTCCTCACCGCGCCGCTTGCGGGTGTCGCCCGACGGCGCGCCGGGGACCGCGCGCCCTACCGGCGTCACCTTCACGTCAGGCAATCCGCACACGCTGAAAATCTGGCTGCTACGCATGTTCTTCAGCAGGTCGCCCATCAGCAGGTCGGGCGTAGCTTGCACGTAAGTCGCCGGCACGTTGAAGACCGCGTCGCAGTTCTCGATCGTCTCCCGCGCCTTGGCCTCGATGCCGAAGCCGATCACGTAGAGGTGGCTGTAGTGCTTGCCGTGGGCTTCGCGTGCGGCTTCCTCCACGAGCCGCGTGCTCACCGCGCCGTTCTCGGGACCGAAGAGGAAGGCCACGGGCTGCGTGTCCCGCAGCAGGCCGGGCTGCACGGAGACATCGTCGGCCAGGTTGTTGAGCGACGGTTTGTCCACCAACGCCTCCGCGCTCAGGCACAGCGTCTTGGCGGGCGGGCGGATGTTGCGGAAGGTCACGGTGCGGTTGCCGTCCAGCCGCAGCACGGGCGATTTGCGCAACACTTCCAGCAGGCGCGCGACAAAGTCCGCATGAGTCTCGCTCTGGATGCCCGGCGTGTCCGGCTCCGCGTCCAGCCCGTGCGCCGTGGGGATGGTGGCTTCGACCACGAACGGGCCGCACACCCGCGTTATGCTCTTCTTTTCCTCCGGACGGTCCACCAGTACTTCCTCGGCGGGCGGCTCGTTGTTCGCGATGCTCTTGAGGGTGATGTGCGGGACGATGCCACCCACTTCCTCGCCCTTGTTATTCTGGCGGCGCAGATACTCGAAGCCGCTGGCGGGACCAAACTTCTCGTCCTTGAGCTTGAACCACGGAAAGGTGGCGGTGAGCAGCCGCTGCCGGGCGAGGGCCAGCGGCACGCGGCTCGTGTCGCAGGTAATCCAGCGGCGGCCCCACTGCTCGGCTACGTAAGCCGTGGTGCCGCTCCCGCACGTCGGGTCCAGCACCAGGTCGCCGGGGTCGGTGGTCATATGAAGACAGCGAGCAATGATGTTTGTCGGTGTCTGGACGACGTAGAAGTTCTCGGGGTCACGACCCGCGATTTCCCAAATGCTGCCAGCTTCTGTGAACGCGAAATCGGCAAGAAATTGTTTGTAGCGGACCGTATTGCCAGCCTTCTGCAAACGATTCCTCTCAAGCAGACCTTTGACCCCTCTTTCGGTTGTTCGCCACGCTTTGTTGGGCCCCGGAAGAAATTTTCCACCATCCACCTCGATTGGAAACTTGTTGTTCGAATTGATGCCGTGAGTCTGAAGACTCACGAGTTGGAAAGGTTTCCATTCAGGGGAAATCAATTTCGGGTTGGACTTCTCTTCCCGTGTCATCGGACGGGACTCGCCAGTTTGAACGTGTTCGACCTGGGTGAAATGGTCGCCCGTCCCGATGCCTGCAACTTGTTCTTCAAACACTTTCCGAAACTTCTGGCGCTCCTTGTCCTTGGCATACCAAACGAGGTAGTGGGCGGATGACTTCATTTCCGCGCCAATCATTGTCCCAAGTCGGCGGTAGCAGATTACGACGCAGAAATTCTCCGCCCCGAATACTTCATCCATGAGTTCGCGGACGTGATGCAAGTTTTCATCCGAAATCTGCACGAAGACACTGCCACTAGGATGGAGGAGTTCGCGGGCGAGCAGAAGGCGGTCGCGCAGGTAGGTGAGGTAGGAGTGCAAGCCCAGTTCCCAAGTGTCGCGGTAAGCCTGCACCATCTCCGGCTCGCGCGTCATGTCGGCGTCGTCGCCGTGGCTCACGTCGCGCTTGCGCACGAAGGGCTGGAAGTTGCTGCCGAACTTCACGCCGTAGGGCGGGTCCATGTAGATCATCTGCACCTGCCCGCCGAGGGATTCGTAGCGGAGCAGCGAGTTCATGACCGCGAGCGAATCGCCCAGGACCATGCGGTTCACCCAGCCCTCGCGGTATTCGTAGGCGCGCAGCACCTGGTCGCTCACGGAATGGCGCGGGTCGGCAAACAGCGACGACATGAAGTCGAGGTTCTGGTCTTTTTTGTGCCCGGTGAGCGTCTCGATGATGGCCCGCGTGGAAAGCCGCTCATGGACAAAGAGCGGCAGCGTGGGCACCTCGAAGGAGAGCCGCTCGGCCTTGCCCGTCCAGTTGAGGAAGGGGCGGGAGAGCTTGCGGAGTGCGGATTGCAGAGTGCGGATTTCAGCCGAACGCGAGTCGAGCTCGGCATCGCGTTTTGCGGAAGCGGGCTGCCGCGCCAATTCCGCAATCCGCGATCCGCAATCCGCAATGGCGGCAATCAGCCGCTCGCCCTCTTCGCGCGCCGGATTCTGCCCGTCGTATTCCAGCACCGGAGACAGCGAGGAATCGTAGCGATAGGTCTGCGGCGGTTTGTGCTTCTTGAACTGCGCCTGCGTGCCGACCTCCGGCCGCAACGCGAGGTCCGCCTCGGGATGCGTGTAATTGGCGGCTTCCTGAGGAGCCTTGGTCTTGCGGGCGGGAGAACCTGTCGGTCGCGGCATGGCGAAGTGATAACAACTACCCGGTACGAGCGCAGCAAAATCCGCCACTTTCCGCCAAACCCCCACCTGTAGGAGACGACGTAAGGAGACTCTAACCTTCCCCCGTCCCCTCCGCGGTGCCCAGCTCCCCTCCCGCTCCTGTCAAAACCCCGCCTCCCGAAAAACCCCGCCGAACCCCCAAAAATGCCCAACAACAAGCCTCCCTCATTCCTCCCCCCTTTTTCTCCCCCCCTCCCCCCC
>BJHT01000395.1 GCA_014193395.1 Verrucomicrobiota bacterium | reverse complement strand
CATGCACTGGACCGAAGTCGGTGCCGAAAACATCCTGGCGCTGCGCTGCGCCCTGAAGAGCCATCGCTGGGACGAATGCTGGGAGCAGATCAACCACTCCCGGCAATTTCAGACCCAGCTCGCCGCGTGACCGCCCGCGGTGGTTACAAATTCGTCACACACCCCTTGGAGCTTCTCCGCGTCGCGCTGTCTTTACACTGGGAGCGGGCTGGGGAACGGTCTGGCCTGCCGTGCGGTCTGGGGCTGGCGGCGGATTTTTTATGAAACATTTGATTCGATGGATGTGCGGTGTCGCGCTGGCGGTGTGCGTGGCGGTGCTGCCAATCGCGGCGAGCGCGGGTGCCGCGGGTGCGCCGCCCGCGGGGGGCCAGCCGGCGGCCAAATCGGTGAGTGCGGTGCCGGGGGCGGAGCAGATGGCGCAGACGATTTCGATCATCACGGGCGTGGCGATTTCGCCGTTGCTGGGGATGGGGGCGGTGGGGGCGTGGCAGTATTTTCAGTGGCAGAAAAAGCCGGAGTCCGGCCGGGGGCCGTTGCCGTGGTATGCGAATCCTTTGTTCTGGCTGCCGGCGTTGATTGTGGTGGGTTTGATCGGGGCCAAGGATGTGCTCGGGACGGCCGCGCCGAGCGCGTTGAAGAAGCCGTTCGACATCGCGGAGTTGATCGAGAACAAGGTGAGCGGGCTGATCGCGGCGGGGCTGTTCATTCCCATCGCGGCGTCGATTTTTGCGCAGCAGCCGACGGCGAGCGCGCTGGCGGGGATGAATCTGGCGGTGATTGATGCCGCGGCGTTTTGGAATTTGCTGCTGGTGCCGGTGGCGATGGTGACGTTCGCGGTGGTGTGGCTGGTGTCGCACGCGATTCATGTGCTGATTTTGATCAGCCCGTTCACGACGGTGGACACGGCGCTGAAATCGGCGCGGCTGTTTCTGCTTTCGACCGTGACGGTGACATCTTTCAGCAACGTGTGGGTCGGGGCGGCGTGGTCGCTGGCGCTGATTCTCGCGGCGTATCTGCTGGCGGGATGGTCGTTCCGGCTGATGTGGTTTGGGGCGATTTATTCTTGGGATTGGTTCACCTGGCGGCACGGGCGGTTCACGCCGGATGCGGTGGCGAACAAGATGTTCACGGCGGAGAAGCTGGGGAAAACGCCGATCCGCACGTATGGGCGGCTGAGGAAGGAGGCGGAGGGGAAACTGGCCTTTGTTTATCGGCCGTGGCTGGTGCTGCCGGAGCAACGGCTCGAATTACCGGCGGGAGAATATTTTGTCGGACGCGGACTCGTTTATCCGGAGGTGCTCGCGGAAGGGAAACCGGAGGAAGGGGCGCAGCGGGTGCTCGTGCTGCCGCCGCGGTATCGGTCGCATGAGGAAACCATCGCGCGCCTGTATGGGTTTGGCGGCGTGCGGGACGTGGGGCTGCTGAAGGGGTTCAAGGCGATCTGGAGTTTTTTGAGCGGCGGGGTCACGGCGGCGCAGGCGTGATTCTTGACTTGGTTTTCCCACGCCCTAGCTTCGCGCACATGTCTAACTCGCCCCGCAAAACGAAGCCGGAACCCCGCAAAAAAGCCGTGATGCTCGGCGTCGGCCTTGATTCCGACGGTCACAAGCGCGTGACGACGGGGGAGAATTTCGCGCTGGTGGGCGGCTCGAAGGACACGCACGAGCAGATGACGGAGAAGGTCATCAAGATCAACGAGCAGCTCCACGCCAAGGGCAAACGCCTTGAGGAGGTCAGCAGCGAGGAGTTCGATGACATCGCGCATAAGGTGGGATTGCGCCGGCCCCAGCCTGACCAAAACTGAGCTTCGCACCGCGGTTTCCTTCTTTCGCTTCGCAACCTGTCGCGTCTGGATTCGCGCCCAATTTTTCCGATGAACCCTTTCCCGCCCGCTGGTTTTCCCGATTATCGTCCGCGCCGGATGCGGCAGAGTGCGGCGCTGCGCCGCATGGTGGCGGAGACGACGTTGAGCGCAAATCATCTGGTGCTGCCGCTGTTTGTGCGCGGCGGGAAGAAGCAGCGGCGCGCCATTGGTTCGATGCCGGGAGTTTTTCAACTCTCGATTGATGAACTGCTGAAGGAAGCCACCGCCGCCGTGGCCGCAGGCGTGCCGGCGGTGTTGCTCTTCGGCATTCCCGACGACAAGGACACGAAGGCGTCGGGCGCGTACGCGAAGAACGGGATCGTACAACAGGCCGTGCGGGCGCTGAAGAAGGAGCTGCCGGATTTATTGGTGATCACCGACGTGTGCCTGTGCGAATACATGAGCCACGGCCACTGCGGGCTGGTCCACGAGCATCCGCACGGCTGGGAAATCGAGAATGATCCGAGCTTGAAGCTGCTCGCACGCACCGCCCTGAGCCACGCCGAGGCGGGCGCGGACATGGTCGCGCCGAGCGACATGATGGATGGGCGCGTGCGCGCAATCCGGCAGGCGCTCGATCAACAGGGTTTGAGCCGCATTCCGATCATTGCGTACGCGGCGAAGTTCGCGTCGGCGTTTTACGGACCGTTCCGCGAGGCGGCGGAGTCCGCACCAAAGTTTGGTGACCGCCGGAGTTATCAGATGAGTCCGGCCAATGCCGAGGAAGCGTTGCGGGAAGTGGCGCTGGACATTGCCGAAGGTGCGGACGTGGTGATGGTGAAACCGGCGCTGGCGTATCTGGACATTCTCCAGCGGGTGAAGGCGACCTTCGGGTATCCGACTGCGGCCTACGCGGTGAGCGGCGAGTATTCCATGATCAAGGCAGCGGCGGCGAACGGCTGGATCGACGAGCGCGCGGTGACGTTGGAATCCCTGCTCGCGATGCGCCGGGCGGGCGCGGACATCCTGATCACGTATTCGGCGGTGGATGTTGCTCGGTGGCTCAAGGATGGCGGCATTCCCGCCTGAAGGACGCGCGCGCGATCGTGTCCGGCGCGCCCGTCACAGCCCGCGCATGATCTTGAACGCGTAGGCCAAGGCGGCGATGACCGCGATGAAGAGGATGATGCCAATGCCCACGAAGACCTTCGCGGACTTGTTGGACTTCTTTTGGAAAGGGGAGTTCTTGTCGAACTTGATCGTCTTGGTTTCGGACTCGAGTTCGCTGGCCTTGACGCCCTGATTCATCACCTGCGTGCGGTCCAACACCTTCTTCGCCGGGGCGGCCGCGGGCGCGGTCTCGAGGCGCAGCTCTATGTTACCCAAGCGCAGCATCCCGCTGGATTTCAGGACCGCTTCCCCAGTGACCGGCTCGTTGTTGATGAACGTGCCGTTGGTCGAGTTCAGATCACGAACGAGAACATCTTCGCCTTGGAGGATCACTTCACAGTGATGGCTCGACACCGATGCGTCCGGAATCTGGAAAGCATTGTCCTCCACCCGCCCGATGGTGGTTTTCTCCACCTTCAAGTCATAAGCGCGTCCTGTGTAGCCCTCAGATAGGACGACGAGTCGTGGCATAGTGATAACGAGTTCAGTATTCGCAAGCGGTCCCCAAGTCAAAAGCATTCTGCCGGAGCGCTTCCGAAACACCGCAAAATCAGAGGCTTCCCTGCGATTGCGAGGCCCGCAGCAAACCGGTCATCGGTCCCAAGGTCAAACAAAAACCATTTTTCCGGCGCATCCGGTGCCAGCGTGTCTTCGAGCACCGCAGGCGCCTGCCCCGGCAGCAGGCTGACCGAAAAATTCTGCAATCCCCGGGATACTCCGGCACCCAATCCCTTCAGGTACGCTTCCTTGCGCACCCAGCAGCGGTAGAAGGCCGCGCGCCGGTCCGCGACGGGCAGACTGTCCAGTTCCCCGCATTCCCGGGGTGAGAAAAAGCTGCGCGCCACCAAGTTCACATCAACGTCCGGTCGCATCGCTTCCAAATCGACACCCACCGGGAATCCCGACGCCACCGCAACCAGCGCGGCGTCGCCCGAGTGCGAGACATTAAAGGCTACACCACTTCGCGCTGATTCGCTGGCCAATTCGGGTTTTCCACAAATTCCGTAGGAAAATCGGAGTTCCGCCGCACCGCCGTCCACATAGCCCGCGAGAATCCGCCGCAGCCAGCCGCGCGCCGCGACGAACCGAACGCGGTCCCGCGCGAACACAAACCGGTCGGCGCGCGCCAGTTCATCGGGAGAAAGGCTGGGGCGCAACTCCTCGGCGAACGCTTCCGAGAGCGGGAGACGCCAGACATGGACCGAGCCCGCGGACAATTGCCAGTCCGCCGCGGCATCCTGCAGCACGCTCTCCGCGCGGCCCGGCTGGCCCGCCGACCGACTCATTTCTTCGCGGTGGCGTCCGCGAGCTTCTTCACAAACTTCGCCGGTTCCTTGTCGAAATCCTTCCGGCAGCTCGCGCAGCAGAGTTTGAATTCCTGTCCTTGATAAACGAACAGCACCGCGTCGGCATCGAGCTTGTCGTCCGCGACGATGCAGGTCTTGAGGGGATAGGGCTTGGGCTTTTCGGTTTTCTTGCCATCCGCGGCGTTTGCCGTCGGGAGCGCGACGCCAACCACGAGGGCCAGCAGGGACAGGGAATGGAGCAGTTTCATACGTTTTCTGAGTTGAGGCTTAACCAAATAAATCAGCACACCTGAAATCACGGCCTCCGCGCCGACCGACGATCAAATCGCCGCGAGCGCCGGCACGTTCACGCGTTCTTGCCGCAACATTGCTTGAACTTTTTCCCGCTGGCGCACGGGCACGGATCGTTGCGACCGACCTTGGGACCGGTGCGCACGGGCTTGGCCTTGGACAGTTCCGTGGCGGCCTCGGACACCATGTCGGCGGGATTGGGACCACCCCGCGAGCCGCGCGTGACCTGTGTCGTGGTGGACCCCGAGGCAGTGCCAGTCGTCGTGCCTTGCGAAAACGCGCTGGCTTCCTGATGCACCGTGTTCTGCGGCAGGTTGTGCAGGAATTGCTCGAACGCCATCATGCTCGAGGCGCTGCGGAAGATGTTGTGACAGATCTCGGTTTTGATGTTGACCATCAAGTCCCCGAACATCTGGAACGCCTCGGCCTTGTACTCGATGAGCGGATCACGCTGCCCGTATGCGCGCAGCCCGATGCTGTTGCGCAGGCTGTCCATGTTGTAGAGATGCTCCTGCCACAGCTTGTCGATGGCGCTCAACATCGTGAAGCGCTCGACTGCCTGGAGGGCTTCCTTTTCCTCGAACGAGATTTTCAGTTCGTACGACTTGCGGATGCTGTTCGAGATGAACTGGCACAGCGCGAACTGCGCCGGGTTGAGCGTGTCGAAGGCCGAGCCGGGCACGGGCGTTTCCTGACCAGAACGCGCCGCCTTGACCATCTCCTCCTCGGGCATGCCGAGCGGGAAATTCAGATTCACCCAGTCCGCCAGCCCGCGCAGCGGCCACTCGGCCACGTCGGCATCGGAACGCGTGAACTCCTCGGTCTTCTGGATCACCACTTCTTCCATGATGTCCATCAGGCGGTCCCGCACGTCGGTGTGCGTGATGATCTCGTTGCGGAAGCCGTAGATGACCTCGCGCTGTTTGTTCATCACGTCGTCGTATTCGAGCGTGCGTTTGCGGATTTGGAAATTGTGCTGCTCGACCCGCTTCTGCGCCGTCTCGATGGAGCGGTTGAGCAACGGATGCTCCAGTTCCTCGCCTTCCTTCAGGCCGACGCGCTCCATCACTTTCACAATGCGGTCGGAACCGAACAGCCGCATCAAGTCGTCCTCCAAGCCGATGAAAAAATGCGACGACCCCGGATCGCCCTGCCGTGCGCAACGCCCGCGCAACTGCCGGTCAATGCGCCGCGCCTCATGCCGCTCCGTGCCGATCACATGCAACCCGCCCAACGCCTGCACGCCCGGCCCGAGTTTGATGTCGGTGCCGCGGCCCGCCATGTTCGTCGCAATCGTCACCGCCCCGCGCTGGCCCGCGCGCGAGATGATCTCCGCTTCCTGCTCGTGATATTTCGCGTTCAGGACTGCGTGGATGATGCCCGCCTTCTTCAGCATCCGCGACAGATGCTCACTGCTTTCCACCGAGACCGTACCCACCAGGATGGGCCGGCCCTGCGCATGGACGGTTTCGATTTCCGTGAGGACGGCGTTGAATTTCTCGCGCTTGGTTTTGTACACCGAGTCGTTGGCGTCCTTGCGCAAGCAGGGCTTGTTCGTCGGGATGACCATCACGCCGAGTTTGTAGATGTCGAAGAACTCGTTGGCCTCGGTCTCCGCCGTGCCCGTCATGCCCGCCAACTTGCGGTAGAGGCGGAAATAATTCTGGATCGTGATGGTCGCGTAGGTCTGCGTCTC
>BJHT01000394.1 GCA_014193395.1 Verrucomicrobiota bacterium | reverse complement strand
CGACATCGGCGCTGTTGTTTCCCGGCGGCGGTGCGCCATCCGCGGAGCCTGCCGAACCAGCCGGCGTCGGCGTGGAAATGTTCAGCGGCGCCAGATTGACCTGCTTGGATTCCTTCGCGCCGGGTTTGGTGAGCTTCACGGTGCCGTCGCGCTGGGCGTAAAAGACGCGGCCGTCGGGGGCGACGGCGAGTTCCATCGGGTCCTTGAGCGTGTCCATCAGCTTGCCGTTCACGGCCTCGTCGGCGGCGACGATGACCTTGCGGAAGAGGCCATCGGTCTGCGGACCGGTGCCCGGTGCCTGCTGGCTGCGGGCGGTGAGGGGCAGGGCCAGGCAGGCGGTGACAAGTGCGAGCAGCGGCGCGGGGGAGTAACGGTCTAGTTTCATAAGGCGGCTATCGACGGAGCGCGGTGGGTTTGATTCATCGGCAGGCCTCGCGTGACCGGAGCGCGGCGTGTGGACCGACTTAACGTGCGGAGGCTGCGGCGTGTTCGCACCGGCCCGGACCGCCCCACGCTGAAGCGGCATGAATGCCGCGTTCCGGCCACGCGCGGAGCCGCCGCTCGGAGTGCGCCCGTCCCCGGGCGCAGCACGGTGGAGCGTGGTGTGATCCTCGCCGAGCCAACCGCTCCGAGCGTTCGGGCGTCGCGGCGGCCGGGGACGGCCGCTCTCCGAAGGGGCCACGCGCAGCGTCGGCGGGAATCCGGCTGGCATCCGGCGGCGCGGCGACTAACCTCCGGCAGTTCGGCATTCCCATGAAACTCGCAGTCACTTTCCCATCGCCCCGGCGCGGCGTCGCGCTCGGGGCTTTCCTGTGGGCGCTGCTGCTGGTGCTGCCGACGGCGGCATGCGCGCAATTCCAAGCGCCCGGCATCAGCACGGGATTGCTGCGGGTGTTCGCGGAATTCAAGGGCTTCGCGTCGCAAGGCGAACTGCGGATGCTGGATGACGCGGGCGTCGAGACGATGAGCTTCGCGGTGCATCTCGGTCACGAGCCGCAGAAATTGCGGCTGGATTTTGACCTCGCACAGGTGAAGGGCGGGCTGCTGCCGGAGTTCGCGCTTGAGAGCCTGGCGCGCGTGGGATTGAACCGCGTGGCCACCGTGCTCGATGCGGAAAAGAAAACGATCCTGATGCTGTATCCGCTCGCCCGCGCTTACACCGAAATGGAAATGCCGAAGGAGGAAGTCGCCGCGGCACAGCGCAAATACACCAGCAGCCGCGAAGAGTTCGGCCGCGAAACCATTGACGGCCATGCGTGCGTGAAGACGGTAGTGACGTTCACCGACGATGCCGGGCAAAAGAGCGCGGCGACCTACTGGCTGACGCCGGATTTTCAGGGCCTGCCCGCGCAGGTCGAGACGCGCGACAAACAGGGCACGCTGCAACTGCGCTTCAAATGGATGCGCCCGGTGACGACCGGGGCCAAACGATTCGCCGTGCCCGCCGGCTACACGAAGCACGCGAGCAACACCGCGCTCGTGAAAGCCGTCGTTGATCAGGCCGTCGCCGCGGAAGCGAAGGACGCGGCGGAAAATCCTGAGAAACCGGAGAAGCCCGGGAAGGCCGGACAGCCGGACAAGAAATAGAAACTGGCCGCATCGCACGCACACGTCGCACCGCCGCAACCCAGCACCGCAACCACCCGAATGCCCATGATTCTCCCCTTTCTGAACTCCTCTCCCCGATCGCGCTGGTCGCACCGCTGGTGCGCGGCGCTGAGCGTGGCGTGCTTCCTCGTCGCCGGTCCGGTCCGCGCGCAACTGCTACCCGAGGGCCTCGCGGAGCGCGTGCCGTTTTTCGCGGCGGCGCTGACGCCGCTGTTGAGCGAACCCCGGCCGTTCAGCGCGCGGGCGCAGTGGATTTTCTTCGCGGATTCTCCCGAGGACCGGACCACGGTGGCGATGACGCTGGCGATGTCCGCCGGGCAGATGCGGTGGGATTTGAACCTCGAGGATTCGCCGCGCGAGCAGTTCCTGCCCGGTGCGCTGGCCGCGCTCAAGGGGATGAAGATGGAGCGCATCGCCCTGTATTTGCAGCCCAATCGCGCGGTGCAGGTGGCGTTTCCGGGAGCGGAAGCGGTGGTCGTGATCCCGCTGCCGAAGGAGCAGCGCGTGGTCGAGAGGGCCGGCGAACAAGCGGCCAATCTCGAACAGACCGCCGTCGCGCGGGAGAACATCGACGGGCATCCGTGCGTGAAATTCCGGCTGAAAGTGCCGACGAGCAAGACGACCACGGAGTCGGCGTTTGTGTGGCGCGCAACGGACCTCGAGAATTTTCCGCTGCGGCTGCAAATCCAGTTCGGAACGGAGAGCCATGTGCTGCAGTTCAAGAACCCGAGCTTCACCAAGCTCGCCGACGGCCACCTCACGCCGCCCGCCAAATTCAAGCGCTACACCGACCTCGACACGCTGCTGCAATCCGCGCTGCTGCGGGGGCTGGGGCTGGGAGGGGGGGAGAAGTAGGAACGCGGTGGGAGAGTGGTTACGCTGGTTCCAAATGCGTGATGCGTGATGCGTAATGCGTGATTCCTGACTCCTGACTCCTGAACTCTGACTCTTGTTTCCTGTCTCCTGACACCTGATCCCTTACTCCTGCCTCCTGCCCCCTGCCCCCAGCTCTCGTGCATCCGCAAGCCAAACTCACGCCGCGCCATTTGGTGCTCATCGCGCTGTGCGGCGTGGCCTTGGGCGTGGCGGGGTGGTTCACGTACGAACAACTCTCGTGGCGTGAACTGCCCCGCGAAGGCGGCACGCGCCGCTGGCAACGGGGAAAATACCTGCACCTCGACACCAACGGCGACGGGATCGTGGACGAGGAGCAATACCGCTTCGACCGGCCCAACCACGCGCTGGTCCGCCGCGATGTGAATTTCGACGGCTATTTTGATCTGCGCTACGAACTCCAGTCCGGCGTGGCCACGCGCATCGAGAAAATCCACGAGCGCGCGCCCCGACATTGACCGCAGTGCCCCCGCGCGACGCCCCCGTTGCCCGGCGGTTTGGATGGAGCGCCGCTCTCCGATCCGGCGCGCTGCAGATGGCCGCGAGAGATTTGGAGCGCGGGCGGTCCCCGCCCGCAGCGGCCCCGCACCCGCGAAGGCGCGAGGAACTTCCCGCACCCCGCCGCCATCGTTGCCGCTGCGACCGGGGACCGGTCGCGCTCCGACATAGTTGCGGCTTTGCCATGCCTCCCACGACAACAAAAAACCCGCAGGCGTTGGCACCTGCGGGTGGCGGAAATTTAACGACCGGCGCGAATCAGGTCGGGCCGAAATCACCGATGGCCTCGACCGGGCAGCCTTCTTTGGCTTCCTTGCACAGTTTCTCTTCGTCCGGGGTCTCCGGCTGCTTGTAAACGTAGGAGTAACCGCCGTCTTCGTTGCGTTTGAAATTCTGCGGCGCTGTCTCGCGACAGAGGTCGCAGTCGATGCACTGGTTGTCCACGAAGTACTTCCCAGCAATGTTTTCGGGGTAGGAGTTTGCGATGTCGGCCATAAAATTTGTAAATTAAAGCTGCGGATATTTGCGGCGGGGTCTGGTGGATGGCAAGCCCCATTTCGCGCCTTTTTTTCGATGAAACCGACGCACGAAATTCATGCTGGATTTGCCGTTTTCATCGGCTCGGCGCGCCCCTATCGTGCATCGGCCTGAGGGCCTTATGCGCAAAACCAAAATCATCGCCACGCTCGGGCCGGCCACCAGTTCCGCCGAGATGATCGGCAAAATGCTCGACGCCGGCATGAACATCGCGCGGCTCAACATGTCCCACGCGACCCACGACTGGACCCGCCGCGTGATCAAGGATCTGCGTCACGCCGCCAAGGAACGCCACATGCCCGTCGGCATCCTCATGGACACGCAGGGTCCGGCCATCCGCACCGGCGACCTGCCCGTGCCGCTGGAACTGCTGCCAGGGCAGAAGTTCACGCTCACGGTGCGCGGGGAGGTCAGCGAGGAAGTCCATTCGGTGGATGTGAACTATCCCGACTTCGTCAACGACATCGGCGTGGGCGACGTGGTGCTTTTGGACAACGGGCAAATCCACATGAAGGTGCTCGCCAAGCACGCCAACAAGGTCGAGTGCGAGGTCCTCACCCCCGGCCGCCTCGGCAGCCGCCGCCATATCAATCTCCCTGGCGTGAAGGTCAGCCTCCCCGCGCTCACCGAAAAAGACCTCGCCGACGTGCAGGTCGGTCTCGCCGCGGGCGTGGATTTCATCGCCATGTCCTTCGTGCGTGAGGCCGCAGATGTGCGGCAACTGCGCACCATCATCGAGCGGTCCGCCCACCAGCCGCTGATCATCGCCAAGATCGAGGACCAGCTCGCGGTGAAAAATTTCGCCGAGATCAATCTCGAGGCCGACGGCATCATGATCGCGCGCGGCGATCTGGGGATGGAATGTCCCTACGAGGAGCTGCCCATCATCCAGCGCCGCCTGGTCAAGGCCTGCCTCGCCACCGGCCGCCCCGTGATTGTCGCCACGCACATGCTCGAGAGCATGATCGAAAACCCCATGCCCACGCGCGCGGAAATCACCGATGTCGCCAACGCGGTCTTCGAGCAGGCCGACGCCATCATGCTCAGCGGCGAGACCACGGTGGGAAAATATCCGCTGAAATGCGTGGAGGTTTTCGACCGCATCGCCCGCCGCATCGAGCGCAGCGGCGGCGCGAATTATCAGGAGCGCGCCCAGCTCACCAGCCCGCGGCAGAAACTGGTGCGCAGCGCCGTCACCATGGCCGATGATCTTAAGGCCGATGCGATCCTGGTTTTCACCGTGCGCGGCGCAATGGCCCGCCACACGGCTTGGATGCGCCCGCGGCATAGCCCGATCTTCGCCTTCTGCGAACGCTGGGAAATGGCCGACTCACTCGCGCTCAACTACGGCGTGACGGCTGCGGTGATCCGCTTCAACCACACCCATCCCGAACAAACCGTCGAGCACGCGATCAAGCACCTGCTGGCGCTCGGCCGCCTACGGCCCGGCAACACCGTGGTCGTCATCACCGCCCTCTCCGCCGGCGAGCAGGTCGTGGATGCCGTGCAGATGCGGGTGGTGAACTGACGGGGGGATTCCAAGTTTCGGGGGAGCACACGCGCCCTCGCGTGTCGCCGGATGCGCCCTCGCATGCGGCTTCGGAGCGCGCCCGCCCGCTGCAATATCTCCACACGATTTCGTGCCTGGCGGTTTTTCCGCGAGGACACGGAAAACCGCATCCGCGGGCGGGTGCGCTCCCGGTGCTCCTGCGGCCCGCCGCGCTACTTCCGCCCGAAGATGCGGTTGGCTTCGTCGAGCGTTTCCTTGGAGCCAATGTCGTACCAGAGGCCGGGCACGGTCCAAGTGTACACCGGCGTGCGCGGATAGAGCCACTGGATGAGGCGGCCGGGCTGGTCGGGATTGTTGCCCTCGGCGACGTATTGCTTGATGAGCGGCAGCGTGGCCTTGGGATAAAAATAGAGCGCGATGCCAATCAGCGTGCTGAAGGGATTCTTGGGCTTCTCCTCGAAGAACTCGATCTGGCCGTTGGGGGCGAGCTTGATGGAGCAGTACTTTTTCACCTCTTCGAGACTGCCGACGTCGTACACGCCGAGCACGGGGGCGTTCTTCTGCCGGCAGAATTCACCGAACGCACCGAGCGGTTGGTTGAACAGGTTGTCCCCGGCCACGACGATCAGGTCGTCGTCCACGTTGCAGCGGTTGAGGACGAGGTTCAGGTCGCCAATCGCCCCGAGCTTGTTGGTGTCATCCGTCGAACGATCGTTGATGACGGTGAACTTGAAACCGGATTTGGCGGTGGCATAGGCGGCGGCCCATTTTTCAAAATGCCCGGCGAACTTCGCGTTCGTCACCACATAGACTTCATCGATGCCAGTGATCGGGGCCAGGTTGTCGAGCACGTAGTCGATCATCGGTTTGCCGGCGACGGGCAGCAGCGGCTTGGGCTGGGTGAGGGTGAGGGGATACAGGCGCGTGGCGTAGCCGGCAGCGAGAATCAGTACTTTCATGGGCGGCTAAAAAACACATTCCGGCGGCAATACAAAAGGAAAAACTCGGAAATGTGCGGCCAATGCCGGGCCGCACGAAGTTGTCCGCGAACAACCGCAAGCGGGTGCGGACGGAATGGGGCGCGGGCGGGCTAGACCGGATATTTCACGGCCCCATCGCCGCCGCCGGCCGCACGCCCTTGTAGCGCAGGTTTCCAAACCTGCTGTGTCGCCGACTTCCAAGTCGGCAGGGTGTCGGCCTCGCCGGACGCCCCGCGGGTTTAGAAACCC
>BJHT01000393.1 GCA_014193395.1 Verrucomicrobiota bacterium | reverse complement strand
AAAGGCACCCGCATTCCGGCCGAACTGGTACTGGGCTATCTGGCGGCGGGGCGCGAAACCGACGCCATCTTAAAGGAGTTCCCTGACCTCACGGCCGCCGATGTCGTGGCGTGTTTGGACTACGCCCGTGAACTGGCCGACTTCGAAGCCGTGACTGCGTGAGCTTGCGCGTCTTCAGTGACCAGTGCGTGCCGGCGGAAATCACCGATACGCTCCGCCGACACGGGCATCAGGTCACGTTGCTGCGCGAAGTCCTGCCGCTCCGCTCGCCCGATCCCACGGTCATTGCCAAGGCACAGGAGTTGGAGGCCATTCTCCTCTCCCTGAATGGCGATTTCTCGGACATCGTGAGCTATCCGCCGTCCCACTACCTGGGCATCATCGGCATTCAACTGCACAACCATCCGGAGATCATCCCGCAACTCATGGAACGGCTGCAGGCGTTCCTGCATGCGCATCCCCAACAGGACTTCTATCACGGCAAACTGCTCCTCGTGGAGGCGCATCGCATCCGAATCCGGCAGTAAACCTCCCAACCAACCTAGAACCCATGCCTGACGAATTCCCCTACGACGTCTTCCTCAGCCACAGCGCGAAGGACAAGGCGGTGGTGCGCTCGCTGGCGGAGCGGTTGCGCAGGACGGGTTGAAGGTGTGATGCGATGAATGCTGGAAGAAACGAACCGGAGGCACCAACCCCTTCCGCCACCATCAGCAACCGGAGGAGTGCCAAGTGCTTCATGGCATCCCTTCCTCCGCGATTCCAATTTTTGCGGTGGTACGCCGCAAAACGTAAGGCCGGCCCGCCGATCGCTCGGCCTGGTGTGGTGCATCCCAGCTCGTGAAATTCTTTGTCCGGTTAGCGCAACGCCGGCTGCGACTTACGGCAGCAGAAGTTCGCAGCCGTGGACAAAGCAATGGGATGGGAGCGCTGCTCGCCATTCCTTGCGAAGGACGCATCCTGGTAGCTTCCCCGGAACGTCGGTCTCCGACCCGGCGGGCTGCGCGCACGGTGAGGATGCGCGCCGGACCGGAGATCGGCACTCTGCAGGGGGCGTTGCGTCGGGGGCGGTGTCGAGATGCGCCCCGGTAGGAATGGCCTTGGCTGTCAGCGCCTGTTGCTCGCATAGGTACGCAGGTGACACGCCCGGCAGCGGTTGTCCCCATTTGAAGGAGTCCGGCAGCTCGCGGAACAGTGGATGTTTATGTTTGCCCAGCAGGCTCGCCAGCCAGTGCCGCATGAACATTCGCAGATAGTCTGGCCCCTCCGCGCTTTGAAATCTCTTTCGCAGGCGTTGGTTGCGGGCAAACACCGTCACCGCCCGCGATGCCAGCTCTTCCTCCAGATACGCGGGCAAATCCACCCAGTAGTATCCGCGAACTTCGTTTAGGATATGATCGGCAGCGAAATAGGGGTCCATGCACGTCAGCCGTTCAAATTCCGAGAGTGGAGAATCAGATTGCAGTGATTTCATAGTGATAATCTGTCAGGCACCGTTGGACGAACAGCCTCCAAGCCAGACTACTTCCCGTCACCCTCCACCAGTCTGATTTCGTCATCGGTGAGACCGTAGAGGTCATAGACCAGCGCATCGATCTGGCGGTCGAGTCCGTCGCAGCGGTGGGCGTAAAAACTCTTGTCCTTGTCGCTCTGCGCGATGGCCAACTGCTGCTTGGCCGCCAACATTTGCTCCACCAAAGAAACCATTTTGCCGTGGCGGAATTTGTCGGTGGGATTGGAAACATCCAGCGTGCGAACCGGCAATTGCTCCAGACTAAAGATCGTGACCTGGGGAAATGACTCTTTGAAGTCAGCGAACATCAGCTTCCAGAAAAATGCAGTCAGCCGCGAATTGATGATTCCAAGAAGATACAATTCATTTTCGAGACTCGAACCGCGAACTGTGAAAATATTTCCGGTAACAGCCAGCGGCGAACGCACGATACTGGCCGTGGGTTCTTCGCAAATCTGCCGGACGACCAGCTTGTGCGGTGCAAAATGCACCTCCTTATCCCAACAACCGCCGGAGGTCGCGGGTCGCTTGAACAAAACAAACTCGCTCGATGGCACGGTGAAATACCGCTGCACATCGCTGCCGGCGATTATCGGCACATAGTCTTTGGTTTTCTTTTCATCGGCGAAATATTTGTCCCGGTCTCCGGTTATCAATCCACGATTGATGACGGCTACTTGGTTGAGCGGTGAAAAGTTCCTCGTCAGGCGCGTGATGAGGGATTTGTTTTCCTCATTGACCAGTATGTTCCAGACAGTGCCGGGAAGTTCGGCAAAGGTTGCCTGATTGGTTCGTCCTGAAAAGCGCGCCTGGCTGGTAAATTCCGGCCCTAGCTCCGCCGTGGTTTGAACAAAGTGCTGATTACGCTTCCGGCCGTCAGGTTCGATCTGAAAGACCAAGACGGACGTGTGGACATCGGCATCAGCAAACACTCTGCCCCTCGCCACGCAAATCTGTTCGATACAGCATTTGTTCAACAGCCATTTCCGTAACGACTCGGCATAGACATTATTCAGAAGCGTGGTCGGCACGATGTAGCTTTGAAAACCGCCGGGCTTGACCAGCGAAACGGCGCGCTGAAGAAACAGGTGAAACAGATCAATTTTGAAATCAGCCGCCACGTAATGCCCGCGCAAGTAAGCCAGAGTTTCGGCGCTGGTGTTGTGCGGCTGTAACATTCGGTACGGTGGATTACCGATTATCGCATCGAACCCGCCTTCGTATTCAGATTCCGTCAGGGTTGGCGGCAGAACGCCTTTGTCTTTCTTGGATTTCTTGTAGCTGTAAGGGCCGTGCAACGGCACGCCGGGTGCGGTGTAGTCCAAAGGCGGAGCAGTTTCGCGAAGTTCGCCGCCGGAAGGTTGGGAGCCGTCACCGCGTTTCCGGCGGATGATTTGGGGAAAGCGTTGTTCAAAATCCAGCGGGTTGAGCTTCCTTTCCTCGACTGGCGCAAAGAGGTCGCCGGTCAATATGTCGGTCCCGATAAGTGAGTTTCCGCTGACGATGTTTCTGTTTAGTGACGGCAGGAGGGCGGATTGCTCGAAGTCCAGGTAATATTGCCGTGCGGAACCAGGGGTTTCGTCCTGGAGGAGTTTCAGGTAGAGCGAAAGCTGGGCGACTTCCACTGCCTGCGGGTCAATGTCCACGCCATAGATGTTGTTGAGCAGGATTTCGCGCTTCTTGTGCAGGGTCAGGTGCAGCCCGTCGTCGCGCACCTCACAGTCGGCCTTGTGCTCCTGCTTCACCTTGCCGGCGAGCTTCGCTTTGTCGGGGTGTTCGTTGAAATACTTGGTGTGATAGCGGAGCAGACAGTCAAAGATGCCGAGCAGGAACGAGCCGCTGCCACAGGCTATGTCAGCGAAGCGGAGTTGGGCAATCTGGGCCGGAGTTTTGCCCGCAATCATCCGACCGATGGTGTTCTCAACTATGTAGCGGACGATGTATTCCGGCGTGTAATAAACGCCGCCAGCCTTGCGGACTTCGGGCTTTTCCTCGACGCGGGCGCGCTTGTCGGTGGTGACGATGACCTTGCCAAGGAAGCGTTCGTAAATGCTGCCGAGGATGTGAATCGGAATCGCGTTGAAGTCGTAGATCGAATCGAGATGACAGAGCTGTCGGCAGATGTTGGAAAAGGTGTCATCGTCAATCTTCGCCTTGTCATCGAGCCACTCGTTGTGCTTGTAAACAGTGCCATTGTAAATTTTGTCGAGGCGGCGGGATTCAGCGAGGAAATCCTGCCACGCGGCACCCTTGGTACCGAAGTAGGCGATCCGGTTCTGCGGCTCGATATGTTTGTCTTCCAGGAAACGGAGAAAGACGAGGCGGTCGAGGGTGCGTTGGGTGAGTTCGGTCAGCGTTTCGCCATCAAGGTCGGGATTCCGGTTCTTAAAAGCGCGGGCTAGTGCGTCGCGGAACTTATCAAGGTCTTCTAGAAACGATTCATCAATGTCCAGCAGATCAATGGCTGAACCCCGGGCGCTTTTGCCGCGCTTCTTTTTGGGAAGCGTGGCGGCAAAGGTTTCGAGGGAACCTTGGGCGACGGCTTCGCGGGAAAAGAGCCAGTAGATTTCCCCGAATTTCTTCGGATCGTCTTAGTCGCGGAGATGATAGCTGCGGATGTTTCTCGAAATGGAGGTTTCGAGGTTTGGGCGGTAACGGCAATCCACAATCTCCAACTGCTCAAAGTCGTGCAAAACACCGACGGGGGTCCCGCTGTTCCAGCCGTAACGATTAATCTGAAAATAATTGCGGGCGGTGGCGATGTCTCCGTGCGGTTTCTTGGCTTCGACGTAGAATTTTACGTCACGGTAATTCGGGTTGAAATAGAAGGCGTAGTCGGCGCGACGTTGCGAGTCCCCATGTTCCTTGCGTTCGATTTTTACTTCCTGCTCGGAGGGGTTCTTCTGCGTGTCGTGGTTCACATCCCAGCCGAGGGCCATCCAGAACTTGTCGATGAAATCGCGGCGCGCCTCCTGTTCCTGATAGGCCGGGGAAAGATAGAAATGCTCGTTGGCGCGAAAATCGGCCACGAGTTGCCGGACCCGCGCGAAGGCTGCATCGAAGGCCGTTGTCATCAACGGACGTTAGCAATGGGCCGGGGTCGCACTCAACAGGGGAATTGCGACACCTCACTCAGACGCGCTCCAAAACCCAGCACCGGAGTCCGCGCTCACACCATCTCCAACCCCTTCAGCGGTCCGGTGCCGGAGCTGAAGCGGTCGGATTCAAGGCCGAGGCGTTGGAGGAGGGAGACGTAGAGGTTGCAGAGAGGGGGCGCATTTTTCGGATCGAAGGCGAGGTGCTGGCCGTGTTTGAAACCGCCGCCGGCGAGGAGGACGGGGAGGTTGCGCGTGGAGTGGTTGCTGGCGTTGCCGAGGTTGCTGCTGAAGAAGACCATGGTGCGGTCGAGGAGGGTTGCGCCCTGTTCTTCGGTGCGGTGCAGTTTTTCCAGCAGTTCGCGGAGGGTTTTCATTTTCTCCAGTTCCACGGTTTTTAGCTGCGCGAGTTTGGCGGGGTCCTGGCCGTGGTGCGAGAGGTCGTGGTGGCCTTGCGAGACGCCGGGGATCGGCGGCACGAGGCTCGTGCCGAGGAGGAGCATCGTGATGAGGCGAGTGGAGTCGGTCTGGAGGGCGAGGTGGATGAGGTCGAACAGGAGGCGGTTTTTCCCGATGAGGTCGGCGGGGTTCAGGTTGTTCTGCGGGGGCGCGGCGGTGACTTTGGGCTTGGGTTTCTTGGACCATTCCTCGTTGGTGACCAGGCGCTGCTCCAGTTCGCGGACGCTGGTGAAATACTCGTCCATCTTCTCGCGGTCGCGCGTGCCGAGCGTGGGCTGCAGGCGCCGCGCCTGTTCGCGTACGGTGTCGAGTATGCTCTGGCCGTCGCGGAGGCGGCGGGCCTGCGCCTGCACTTCGTCGGGCCGGCCTTCGAGGAAGAGGCGCGCGAAGAGGTTCGAGGGATAGAGGTCCGGCGGCACGAGCGCGCCGCTGCGGGTCCACGAGAGGCCGAAGCCTTCGGCCGAGAGTGACAGGCTCGGGAACCGCGTCTGTCCGCCGATGCGTTCGGCGGCGAACTGGTCCACGGAAATGCTGTTGCGGAAGCCCGCGCGAATCTCGGGATGCGGCGCGCCGGTAAGGAAGCTGTAGATGGAATCGTGCGTGGATCCGACCTCGGGATGGGCGAGGCCGGACATGACGGTGAAATCGTTGCGGAAATCTTTGAGCACTTCGAGATAGGGCGTGAGCGCGTAGTCGCGGCCGGCTACGGTGGGGAAGAAGTTCGCGGGATGCACACCGAGCGGCGTGCAGATGAAGAGGGCGCGGCGGATCGCGGGCGTCTTCCCCGCGGCGAAGAGGCGCGGTTGGAGGGATTCGAGCACGGGCAGGGCGAGCGCGACGCCGGCGGCGCGGAGGAAGGTGCGGCGGGTGAGAGTGGGCAGGGTGAGCGGTGCGGGCGACATGCGGGGAGTGGGACGTGGAGCGGGAGGTAGGCATTGGAGATTGTTTTGGGGCGGCGCGCGGAGGGCGGTGACTTGTCACCGCTTTTGCGCAGGCGACTTGTCGCCGTCAACCCCCCGTGCGGCTCCGGTCACGCGGACGCTCCGGCGCTGGCGCGAGCCGTGTACACCCCTCTCATATTCACGCCTCCCGCAGTTTGACGGCGACAAGTCGCCTTGCGAAAGCGGTGACAAGTCCCCGCACTCCACAGCCGCACTCCACAGCCGCGCTCCGGCGGTCCCGACGCGGGCATTGCGCCCGGTGGCGGCATGTGTCACAAGTG
>BJHT01000392.1 GCA_014193395.1 Verrucomicrobiota bacterium | reverse complement strand
GCCCTGAAGAGCCATCGCTGGGACGAATGCTGGGAGCAGATCAACCACTCCCGGCAATTTCAGACCCAGCTCGCCGCGCGACCGCCCGCGGTGGTTACAAATTCGTCACACACCCGCGCGCCATCATACGGCTGCTTCACGCTGGCGGTGATGGTGGTGTTGCTCACCAGAATGAGCAGTTCGGCTTTGTTGTAGAAACGCTCGTGCCCCATCGCCGAGCTGATCGGCTCGCCGGCGGGCGGCTTCAGGATGATCTCGCGCACGGCCGCGTCGGTGTTGTTCGTGCCGATGGGCAGCGAGACGGCGGCGGCGTTGGTGGCGCGTTTGCCGGAGTACGTGAGGGAGCCGGTGAAGGCGGAAATATCATAGCCGCCCCAACTGCGGGTGGTCTGCACGCCCACCGACGTGACATCGCCCACGAAGGTCAACGGCTGCGAGGAGCCGGTGTAGATGTGGTTGTTGCCATGCACCCGGCCCCGCACGGTGAACGGGGCGGCCCAGGTGAATTCCATCAACCCGTTGAAAAACACCGCGAACTGAAACACCGGGATCGAGGCCAGTTGGAGGCGCTGCTCGACGGCGTTGGCGGGGTTGTAACGGCCGTCCGTCGAGCGCGCGTGCGAGGCGATCACGTATTCCGAGATGAAGCCGTTGAGGCCGGTGAAGCGCGACTCCAGCGGCTTGTAA
Organism: Verrucomicrobiota bacterium; assembly: GCA_014193395.1. Lineage (GTDB taxonomy): Bacteria > Verrucomicrobiota > Verrucomicrobiia > Limisphaerales > BJHT01 > BJHT01. Next base: position 5,641 of record BJHT01000392.1, on the reverse strand, counting down.
ACCCGGGTGGAAATGCGCTGCACATAGGTCGCGCCGTTGTTCCCGCGGCCGTCGGCAAATTGAAAATTCTGCCAGTAGGGATCCTCGGCTGCGGTCGGGAGCAGCGCGGTGTAGGCCGGGGTGTTGGCGTGGACCAGCGTTTCCCCGCCGCGCTGAAAATCGGCGGACATCGCGGCGACGACCTTTTCCGTGGTGGCTTCCGCGGCGAGCAACGCGGCGCGGGATTCCGTGGCCCGCTCGTTGAGCATGGCCGACTGGTTGGTCCACTGCATCGCCGTGCCCAGCGCCAGCAGGCCGATGCTGGAAAAAATCATCACTGTCAGCAGCGCGTAGCCGGCGGAACCGCGGCGGTGAAAACCGGAGGGCGCAGCCGGCTGGGGAGCGCCCGCGGCCCGCGGGCTGGTTTGGGCGGCCCGCCCAAACCATCGTGCTCCGGTCTGCACTTGCCGTTCTGGAAGGATGACTGGGGAACGAAGTTTTCGGCGGGCCGCCGAAAACAGCACGCCAGCGGCGTGCGCTCCCCGACGCGTCAGGCCGCGGGTGATTTCCATCTCCGCGTTCTGGTTTTCGGGGCCGGTTTTCATACCTCAATACCTCAATCCGTCAGCCGTCGCGTCACGCGGGCCAGCAGTTGGAAGCTCTCGAAAAAATTCGTCGTGCCCACGTTGAGCCGCGGATAGGTGAGTTGCGAAAAGGTCAGCAACACCCGCACCACCGTGGCGTCGTTCTCGCCCGTCTGCGGCGTGCCCAGGTAATCCTCGCCGAGAAAGATATTCGGGTCGGCCAGCTTGCGGGCGATCACGCGGGGACGGGCTTCCCACGAGAGCAGGCGGTTCAGATCCCCGGTGCTTGCATCGACGAAATAGCGCACATAGATCGCGCTGTTGGTGGTGAAGCTGAGTTGGAGCGCGTTGCCCTGCTGGAGCGCGCCCGTCACCGCGGGCGCGAAGCTCGCCGCCGAGCCGGTCCCGATGTCCAGCAGCCGCGCCGCGCGCACGTCCGCCTCGATCCACGTCACCGCGCGCCGCGCTTCGTCCGTGCCGCCCAGTTTGGCCAGCGTCAATTGGTAGAGCCGCCCGCCCATGACATGGCTGTAGATCACCCCGCCGATCACCAGCGAGAAAATCGCCGCGGCCAGCACGAACTCCGGCAGCGTAAAACCGCGGCACCGATGCGTCCGGCGCGTCGCGTGGCAATGGGGTGCGAGCGTTCTCATGGTCACGTCAGTTGTCGCTCGCGCGGTAGGAGACCATCGAGTTGGTGTAAAGCCGGCCGGTGCGCGGGAAGCGCCAGACACAATCCACGCGCACCAGTTTCAGCGCCGGATTCACCGAGAGATCGGTGATGGTCGTGTAGTTCGTGCCGGTCATCGGCTGCCCGTTCACCGGCAAATCCAACGGCAGGACCACCGGCGGAAAACTGGCCGACGTCAGCGAATTCGTGAGCGCCTCGCGGTCCCAGCGGCAGCCGCGCGTCTGCTCGAACCGTTCCGCCGCCAGGCTCTGCGCCGCGAAATTGAACCCCGCCCACTCCGCCCGGTTACACGACTGCGTGTAGCCCGCGAGGATGCCGCCGATCACCAGCGCCGCCAGCGCCGCCGCGGCCATCACCTCCATCAAGGCCATGCCCTGGGTGGCGTTTCGAGTTTTTGAGTGGGTGCAATGCACAATGCTCCTTTCCGGTTATCGGCAGATTCCGACGCGACATGATAGCCGGGGTACGGTCGCGCGGCGCGACGCGTGGGACGGGCGGGTTGGAAACGGGGGGGAAAGGGAAAGCACGATGGCCGACCGGGTGAGGTCACCGACGCGCGCAGCGCGTCCCTACCGAGACGTGGTAGGGCTGCGCTGCCGCGCGGCCCAGACCCTTTCCCCGGTGCAGCGTGCAAAGCGGACGGGGCGCTGAACGGGGTCCGGGGGTCGCGGAAGGGGAAGTGTTACGGACGCGCGCAGCGCGTCCTTACCAGTGAAAAAAACAAAAGGCCGGACAGCGTGTAAACGCTGCCCGGCCGTGGGGCTGTCCGGTCGGTTCCGGAGGGTCGTGGCTGGAAAACTTAGCCGATGAGCCGGAGGGCCGACTGCGGACTGGAGTTGGCCTGCGCCAGCATGGCGGTGCCGGCCTGGACCAAGATGTTGTACTTCGCGAACTTCGTGCTTTCCGCCGCCACATCGACGTCTTTGATGCGGCTGTTGGCGGCGGCGAGGTTGTCGCCCAGCACACCGAGTTGATCGTGGGTGCTGTTGAGGCGCGAGACGTTGGCCCCGACCGTGGCGCGGTCCGTGGCGAGCTGCGTGATGGCGGTCTTGACCGCGGTGAGGGCCGAGGCGGCGGCGGTGGTCGTGGAGACCGTGGCGCCGGTCGCGCCGGTGTAGCTGGCGGAACCCAGATCGACCCCGGTCATGGAGAACGTCGCCGCTTCCGAGTCGATGGTGACGGCGCGGTCCACGCCCGAGAACAGGCTCACGCCGTTGAAGTCCTTGGTCGCCGAGTTGGTGACGAAGGCGGCCAGGTTGGTGAACTCCTTGTTGTAGAGCGCGCGGTCTGCGTCGTTCTTGGTGATGTCCTGGGCCATCACCGACAATTCGGACATCCGGTCGAACGCCTTGCCGACCTTCTGGAGGAAACCATCCTGCGTTTGGGCGAAGGACGTGGCGTTGCCCACGTTGTTTTTTGCGGCCCCGTTCCGGTTGATCTGCGCATCCAGCCGCGTCGAAACCGCCGCTCCGCCGACATCGTCTTCGGGGCTGGTGAGTTTGGAACCTGAGGAGAGGCGGGAGAGCGACTTCGACAACATGCTCGAAGATTCGCTGAGGAGACGGCTGCTCGAGAGGGCCTGGACGTTTGTGTTGATGACCATAATTACTCTTTCCGTGAGTCACCCGGCGAAGGGTGTTGTTGGCCGCGGCTTCCATGCCGCAGATGGAGTTTTTTCAGAGGTTTCCACCTTGTTCCTCGCCGACTGTTTCCGGCTGTCGGCCGCCGTTGTCTTGACGACACCTTTTCATCGGAAGCGCAGAGGAGGACTGGAGTAAAAAGTGAAAAAATTACCCGCTGTCATTTCACGCGGTGCTGCCCGTTCCGCCGGCCCGCCGCCAACGTTTGGGGACGGGGTGCGAAACGAAAAACGGCCCGGACATTTCTGCCCGGGCCGTTCGCGTTTTTGCCGCGCCGGATTACTGCGCGTACACGTTCACGCGGCCGGTGGTGGTGCCGCCCTTGCCGTCGCTGATGGTGTAGGTGAAGTAGTCGGGCGTGTTGTAGCCGACGCGCGCCGTGTAATAGACGCGGGTCGCATCGCGGGTGATCGTCGCCCCGAGGTAGCTGAGGCTCGCCGTGCCGGCGAGCGTGATCGTGTCGCCATCGACATCCTTGTCATTGGCCAGGAGCGTCGAGATCAGGACCGAGATCGAGACGTTGATCGGCCGATAGATCGTGTCGGTGCCGGCCGTGGGCGGATCGTTCACCGCAGTCACCGTGAGGGCGAACGTCGTGCTGGCGCTCAGGCCGTCGGGATCGGTGACGGTGAGGGTGATGTTGGCGACGCCGTTGGAATTGGCCAGCGGCGTGACGAGCACGGTGCGGCTGGAGCCCGATCCGCCGAACGTGAAGCCCGTGCTGCGCACCAGGTTGGTGTTCGACGAGGTGGCGGTGACGGTGAGGCTGGTGGCCGCCGATTCAAAATCGCTGATGGTGAAGGCCAGCGCGCCCGTGTTGGTATCTTCCGCAATGGTCTGCGCGGCGATGGCGGAGATCGTGGGCGGGATCTTGAGATTGTAGTTCAAATAGGCCGAGCCGTAAGCGCCGTTCACGCCGTCCACCACGATGTAGTAGGTGAGGCCGGCGGTCGCGTTGAAGGTGAGCGCGCTGTCCAAGCCGTCGAGGCCGCTGTTGTTGTCGCAGGCGACGGAGACAAGGCTGGCGTAGCCGTTGCCCAGGCCGTCATCGAGATACACGGCGAGGATCGTGTCGTAGCTGCTGCCGTCGGTGTTGAGCTTCATGACGCCGGTCGAACCCGGCACGTAGCTGAGCCAGTAGGAGGAACCGCCCACGACGCCGCAGTGGTTGGGTTCAGCGGGGTCTTTGCCGGGGCGCGTGGCGAAGACCTGGGTGCCGGAGTAGCCGGTCACGGAGGTGAGGCGACGGCGCAGGCCCCCGGTGTTGAGCGGGCCGCTGCGCAGGCCGGTGGCATCGGCGTCATCCTGGCGATTGCGCATCACCACGTTGAGCGCGCCCTCGGTGTTGATCTGTACTTCGGACGCTTGCGACGAAATGCTCTCGCCGGCCGATGTGACCACCGCCCGATAGACGCCCACGCCGGAATCTTGGAAATTAGGGATCACCAAATTGGTGGTGATGGCGCCGGGAATGGGTGCGGTCTCGAAGAACCACTGGACCGTCGCCAGCGCATTCGTCTCGGAGAGCACGATCGCGAGCGACAAAGCTTCGCCGCGATTCAAGGACGTGTGCGCCGGCTGGCCGGCAATGCCTGCCAGCACAACCGTGCTGGGGACGAAGTTCCACGAGAAGACGATACCGCCACCGTCCCGATCCGCGCTGGAGACCACGAACGAATAGGTCGTCCCCGCGTGGGCGTAGAAAGTCATGCGGGCGTTCTCGAAGCCGCCGCTGTCGTCGTCGTTGGCCACCAGTTGCAGGTTGGTCAGGCTGGTGCCGGTGTAGGCGGCCAGAATGCTGTCAAAGGCGCTGCCGGCGGTGTTGATGGTCATGCGTCCGTAGTCTGGCGCGGTCCATTTCAACCACACCGTGCGGTGGTTCTTCGCGCTGGGATGATGGCGTGGTTCGTAGGCTTCCGTGCTGGCGGAACTGTTGTTGCCCGAACCGACGCCGATGAGTCCCACGATTTCGCCACGCGACGCAAATGCGTTGGCGAACGGGAGGGGGGGGACGGTCACGGTCAGCAGGGCGGGATCACTGCGATCGCTGCCGTTGCTATTCTGGGCGCGGACCGAATACGCGCCGCTGTCGGCGGGCTGCACATTGGTCAATGTAAGGCTGGAGTTAGTGGCCCCGGGGATCGGGATGTCCTGCAACAACCACTGGAACGTCGGTGCGGGCGAACCGCTCGCGGTGACGGTGAAGGTCGCGTTGGCTCCGGGATTGACCGTCGCGTTGGCGGGTTGGGACTTGATCTCCGCCCCGTCGCCCCTCCAGTTCCACCAGTCCCCCCAACTGGCTGATGCCCGCGGCGCCAACACTTCCGCCAGCATGGCGAAAATAAGATAAAACCTGAACTTGCTATTGGTGTCCCCGCTTCTCGTTTTCATAATTTGAACGTCCTGTGTTTTCGATTCTTGCCCCGACCTTCGTTGCCTGTGGTTGTACCGCTCCATTTGTCCGCCGGTCCGGTGACATCCATGTGGCCGATCCAGCGACCTTTCGCTGATGTGGGGTTGAGCAGTGGCGGTGCCATCCCGTGATTGGTCCAGTTCACCCCGGCGGGAGGGCGGTTGGGCACCGCGAGTCGTCCGGTGGCGGTGGTCCGCGGGCTGGTCCGCGATGGTCCGGTGGTCCGCTGGTCCGGGTTTGGGGTTGGGAGCTTCGGGTTTCGGGTGGGGGGTTGGGGGCTGGGAGTTGCGGGGTTGGGGTTTGGCGTTCCGCGTTTACGCGGTCGCGCTGGGAG
>BJHT01000391.1 GCA_014193395.1 Verrucomicrobiota bacterium | reverse complement strand
AAACGGCGGAAGGCGAGGCGGATTTGCGGGGCGCAGAGGACGACGGGCGGATGGCCGTCGGCGAGGAGCGCCTGGATTTTCTGCGAGAGGCGATCGACGACGTGGCGGGCGAGCTTGGGGTCCATGACGAGGGAGATTTCGTTGGTCGTGGTGCGCATGCCCTGGGCGATCTGGGCCTCGAGGCGCGGGTCGAGGGTGATGGCGCGCACGGCGCCTTTTTCATTTTGGTAGGTCTTGGTGATCTGCGTGCTGACGGCGCGGCGGGCGTATTCGGAGAGTTCGTCGGGGTTCTTGGTGAGCGTGGCGAAGTCGCTCACTTTTTCGAGGATGCCGGCGAGGTTGCGGATGGGGACGCCCTCGGCCAGGAAGTTCTGGAGGATGCGCTGGACCTGGCCGACGGAGAGCTGCGCGGGGATGAGTTCGCTGACGATGGTCGGGTGGGTCTGCTTGAGATTGTCGAGGAGCGCCTGCACGTCCTGGCGCGTGAGGATTTCGTGCGAATTGCGCTTCACGCTCTCGGAGAGATGCGTGACGAGGACGGAGGCGGCATCGACGATGGTGTAGCCGGCGATCTCGGCGGTCTTGCGTTCCTGATCGTTGATCCAGGTGGCGGGAAGCTGGAAGACGGGCTCGGTGGTGGGCGTGCCGCGGAGCACGGTCTTGCTGTTGGTGGCGTTCATCGCGAGCCACTGGCCGGGCATGAGTTCGCCCTTGGCGACGACGTTGCCTTTGAGGAGGAAGCGATATTCGTTGGCCTTGAGCTGGAGGTTGTCGCGGACGCGAATGGGCGGGACGAGCATGCCCATTTCCTGCGCGAAGGTGCGACGCACGCCGGTGACGCGTTCGAGGAGGTCGCCGCCTTTGCGTTTGTCGGCGAGGCCGACGAGGCCGTAGCCGAGTTCGACCTGCAGCGTATCGAGGGCGAGGAGGGATTCGAGTTTCTCGGCGTTCGCGCCGGGCGCGGCCTTGGCGTCTTTGTCGCCGGGCGTTGTCCCACCGGCCCCGCCGGCGGCGGCGGCACTCGCGGTGGCGGCAGCGGTGAGGAGCGGCTGCTTGGCCAAGGCCCGCGCGAGAAAAAACGTGACGGTGGCGATGGTGAAGAACGGCAAGAACGGCAGGCCGGGGACGAGTCCCATGACCACGAGCATCGCGGCGAGAATGTTGAGGGCGCGCGGGGAGAAGAGGAGCTGGGCGCGCAGTTCGGTGCCGAGATCGGCCTTCGACGCGGCGCGGGTGACGAGCACGCCGGCGGCGGTCGAGATGATGAGCGCGGGGATTTGCGAGACGAGGCCGTCACCAATCGAGAGCAGCGTGAAGCGCTGGAGCGAGTCGCTGACGGTCATGCCTTTTTGCAGGATGCCGATGGCGAAACCGCCGAGGACGTTGATGAGCGTGATGAGGATGGCGGCGATGGCGTCGCCGCGGACGAATTTGCTCGCGCCGTCCATCGCGCCGTAGAAGTCGGCCTCTTGCTCAACCTTGCGGCGGCGGTCGCGGGCCTGGGCTTCGTTGATGACGCCGGCGTTCAGCTCGGCGTCGATCGCCATTTGTTTGCCGGGCATGGCGTCCAGCGTGAAGCGCGCGGCGACTTCCGCGATGCGGCCCGCGCCCTTGGTGATGACGATGAAGTTGATGACGACGAGGATGAGGAAGATGACGAGCCCGACGACGTAGTTGCCGCGCACGACAAAATTGCCGAAGGCCTCGACGATGTGGCCCGCATAGCCGTCGAGCAAGATCAGGCGCGTGGTGGCGACGTTGAGCGCGAGGCGATAGAGCGTGATGAAGAGGAGCAGCGTGGGGAAGCCGGTGAAGTCGGCGGGTTCCTTCACGTACAGAATCACGAGCATCACGAGGAGCGAGAGCGCGATGCTGATGGCCAGCAGGCCGTCCAGGAGGATCGGCGAAACGGGCAGGATCATCAGGAGGATCGTGCCGAACAGGCCCGCGGTGAGCCAGAGGTCGCCGAGGCCGAGGAGCTGGCTCCAGTAGGATTTTTTTTCTTGGGCCATGAATTGAATCAGCAGGGGACGAGGGAGGAGTGCGGGCGGTGGCGGAGGGGGCGGAACGTAGCCGCCGACGTGAGGAGGCGGACGGCGCGCGCGAGACCGCGGTTCGTCTCCTCACGTCGGCGCGGTGCCGACGGAAGCACGGGAGTGAGGCAGGGGAATATTGGGCAAAGGAATGGGGGCAAAGGAATGGGGACGGGGAGACTTTTGGTCTTCGTTCCTTGGCCGCCATTCCTTTGCCCAATTTGGTTCGGGGATGGGGGTTCGGATTCAGCTTGGCCACGGCGCGTGCGGCGGGCCGCTTGCAGCGACTCGGGACGAGACGCCCCGCGAACTCGCAGGCGGGACGCCCGCGGTACCCGGGCGTCAGCCGCCTGTCGGCTGATTCTGTTCGCGATAGTAACGGTAGGCATTCACGCGATAGGCCCAGGCCAACACCTCGGCCACCGCGCCGTAGAGCTGAGCAGGAATCTCGCCACCCACGCGGCCATATTTGAACATGAGCCGCGCAAGGGGCTTGTTCTCGATGATCGGGATCTGATGTTGCTTGGCGATTTCGCGGATGCGCAGGGCGTTCAGGCGCGAGCCTTTGGCGACAATGGTGGGGGCTTTCATCTTTTTGCGGTCGTAGCGGAGGGCGATGGCGAGGTGCGTGGGATTGGTGACAACCACGTCCGCAGTGGGCACTTCTGCGAGCATTTTGCGTTTGCTGTTGTTGCTGCGGCGGCGTTTGCGCGCGGCTTTCATCTGCGGATTGCCGTCGGAACTCTTGGCCTCATCTTTGACTTCTTCCTTGGTCATCATCATGTCGCGGTGGGTGCGCCAGAGCTGGTAGCCGTAATCAATGGCGGCGATGACGACGAGGGCGAAGCCGACGCGGAAGACGATGCGCAGGCAGGAACTGGCGAGGAACCCGGCAATTCTTGCCAGATCGACGGTGGTGTAAAAAATCGGATCGGCAAAAACGCTCCGGATTTCGTTGTGGGTGAGGGCGATGATCAGGCTGAGTTTGGCGGCGGCGAGCGCGGTGTTGACGAGGGCGCTGGTGCTGAAGAGGCGCTGGAGGCCGGCGACGGGATTGAGGCGTTCCCAGCGAAGTTCAAGGGCTTCGGTGGCGGCGTGGAAGCGGCTTTGGAGCAACCCGGCGAGCAGCGCGCCGAAGAGGCAGCTCGCCATCACGGGTCCGGCGCATTTTCCAAGGAACAGCATGGCGTTGATGCCGTAGCCCTGCATGGCGTTGTGGGTCACGGGCAGGTCGTGGAGGTGGGCGAGATTGGTGGCCACGAGCTGCGACATCAACCGCCAGATCTGCGGGCCGGCGAAGAGGAGCGCGACCGTGCCGGACATCACGACGAAGACGGTCTGAATCTCGGCGCTGCGCGCGAACTGGCCCTTGCCCCACGCCTCCTCGAGGCGTCGGGCTGTGGGCTGCTCTGTCTTATCGCCTGAGTCTTCGGACATGGTCGGGGTGGGGGCGGACGGTCAGGTCAGGAGGAGATTTTTTTAGCCGTGGATGAACACGGATGGGGGTCGGCTTTGGAGTGCGGTGACTGGTCACCGCTCTGGGTTTTGGACCTTTTTTGAGGAGCGCGGGCGGTCCCCGCCCGCAGCGGCAGCGAACTCGCCAAGGTGCCGGGAAATTTCCGGGCCACCCTCGTGGGTGCGCACGCGCTGCGACCGGGGACCGGTCGCGCTCCGGCGGTGCCGCGCGGGTCGCGGCCGAACGAAAATGTCCAAACTCCAGTGCGGTGACTTGTCACCGCTTTTCCAAGGCGACATGTCGCCGTCGAAGTGCGGGAGGCGTGCGTGCAGAATGGGGCGCTCACGGCTCGCGCCAGCGTCGGCGTGCGTGCGTGCGTGAGCGGATGCGCTCGGAACGGAGACGGCGACAAGTCGCCTGCGCAAAAGCGGTGACAAGTCACCGCACTCCAAAAAAATGGGCGGCGTGTGGCGCGAAAATTTTGGCGCGCGGGCGGTCTCCGCTCGCAGCGGCCCCGCATCCACGAAGGCGCAGGGAATTTCAAGCGCCCCGGCGCCGTTCTTGCCGCTGCGACCGGGGACCGGTCGCGCTCCGTATCGGTGACGGCTTCGCTGCGCTTGTTCATCCGTGTTCATCGGTGTTTATCCGTGGTTAAAAAATCTCGGGCGCGCTGTCATTTTCAACTGCCGCTGAGCAGTTGGGCGACGCGCAAAATGTCGTCGGGCAGGCGGCGGAGGTAGTTGAGCATGTGTTGCGCCATGAGCTGGAGACTGAGGCCGAAGACGGTGAGGCCGGCGAGGATGCGGATGGCGAAGCTTTCGGAGAAGACGTTCATCTGCGGCACGGCGCGGCCGAGGACGGCGAAGACGAGCGAGATCACGAAGGACACGGCGATGAGCGGCGCGGTCATGAGGACGGAGACGACGAGCAACTGGCTGGAGCGCGCGACGAGGTCGTTGAGCAGGGAGGTGTGCAGATGCGCGCCGCCGATGGGGAGGATTTGGTAGGTTTGCTGCCAGCTCGCGAGCATCCAGTGGTGGAAATCGAGGCTGAGCCAGAGCAGGGCGGCGAGGTAGTTGAGGATGATGCCGGGGGCGGTGGCGGAGGCTTCGCCCATCGGGTTCATCACGGTGGGCAGGGTGAGGCCGATCTCGGTGGAGATGATCGCGCCGGCGGCATCGAGGGCGTAGAAGAGCATGCGACCGACGAAGCCGAGGAGCAGGCCGGTGGCGATTTCCATGAGCATCTGCATGACGAGCGCGAAGAGGCTGCTGGTGGCGACGGCTGCGGGCGGCAGGCCGGGGGTGATGAGGTAGGCGAGCAGCGCGCCGAGGGCGATGCGCAGTTGCACGGGCATGTGGGCGGTCGAGAAGACGGGGAAGATCGACAGCATCGCGCTGGCGCGGAGGAAGACCATCATCCAAGTGAGGAGGTCGAACATTTTCTTGGGAGAAGAAAAAAGGGCGGAAGAAAAACGGTTGAAAGGTTGAAGCGTTGCAGCGCCGGATTTAGCGGACCATTTGGGGCATTTTTTCGATCATGCCGATGGTGAACTCCATGAGGGTGCGGAGGATCCAGGGCATGAGGACGACGAGGAGGGCGACGATGCCGAGGGCCTTGGGGACGAAGCTGAGGGTTTGTTCCTGAATGGAGGTGACGGCTTGAAAGAGGCTGATGCCGAGGCCGATGACCATCGCGGTGAGCAGGATGGGCGCGGCGAGGGTGACGCCTTGGAACATGAGGTTCTTGAGCAGCTCGACGGCGAATTCAGGATTCATGGCGGGGAGAGAGTGGTTGCGGGGCGTGACGTTTCCGTTCAGGAGCGCGGGCGGTCCCCGCCCGCAGCGGCATCGAATGGCGGATGGTGTGGGAAATTTCCGGGTGCCTCTTGTTGTTGCGCGCGCTGCGATCGGGGACCGGTCGCGCTCCGAGTGTGGGGCGGGCTTTTCATATCAGCCAGCGAAGCTCAGGACGACGGAGCGGACGACGAGTTCCCAGCCGTCCACGAGGACGAAGAGGAGGATTTTCAACGGCAACGAAATGGTCATGGGCGGCATCATCATCATGCCCATGCTCATGAGCACGGTGGCGACGACGAGGTCGATGAGGATGAAGGGGATGAAGAGGAGGAAGCCCATTTGGAACGCGGTGCGCAGCTCGCTGATGATGAAGCCGGGGACGACGACTTTGAGGGGGAGCTGGTCGGGTTCGGTGGGGCCCATTTTCGCGAGGCCCATGAAGAGTTCGACATCCTTGGGGCGGGTCTGGCGCATCATGAATTCGCGGATGGGGCCGGAGGCGCGTTCCATGGCTTCGGTGCCGGTGATGGTCTTGGCGAGGAGCGGTTGGAGGGCGTCGCGATCAATGCGTTCCCACGTTGGGGCCATGATGAAGAAGGTGAGGAAGAGGGAGAGGCCGACGACGATTTGGTTGGGCGGCGCGCCTTGCAGCGAGAGGGCGGAACGGATGAAGGAGAGCACGATCACGATGCGCGTGAAGCAGGTCATCAGGAGGATGATCGAGGGCGCGAGGGTGAGGATGGTGAGGGTGAAGAGGACCTTGATGGCGACATCGACGTCCTGCACCTGACCGGCGCCGTCGAGGCCGACGTTGAGGCGGAAGGGGGCGTTGGGGGCGGCGGGCGCGGTGGGGGTCGCGAGGGGCGGGGCGAGGGGCGGCGTGCCGAGGGGGCCGAGGAAATCGAGGGGAGCGAATGGGGCGGCGGCGGGGACGGGGGCGAGGGGTTGGGCGGGTAGGGTGAGGGGCGCGAATGCCGCGAGGAGGGCGAGGAGCGTCGCGGCGGGACGGGGGCAGGGGATGGCCGCCAAGAACGCAAAGAGACGCAAAGAGGGGCGG
>BJHT01000390.1 GCA_014193395.1 Verrucomicrobiota bacterium | reverse complement strand
CCAGACCAGCGGCGCGCGCCAGCAGACCCGGGTCGTCGCCTTTTTTTCCAACGGCGATTCCCGCGATGTCACTGCTGAGTCCTTCACAGAGAGCGGTAATACTGATGTCGCCATCGACGAGGGCGGTGGCCTGCTGAAAGTGCTCCGCCGCGGCGAGGCTCCCGTGCTGGTGCGCTACGAAGGCGCCTACGCCGCGACCACGATCACGGTCATGGGCGACCGCGCGGGCTTCGTTTGGAAAGACCAGCCGGCCAACAACAAGATCGACGAGCTGGTGGCGGCCAAGTGGAAGCGCATGAAAACGCTGCCGTCGGACCTGTGCTCCGATGCCGATTTTGTCCGCCGCGTTTATCTCGACCTTACCGGCCTGCCGCCGAGCGCGGATGACGTCCGCACGTTCGTCGCTGACAAAGCCGAGACCCGCGCCAAACGCGAGGCGCTGATCGACAAGCTCATCGGCAGCCCCGACTACGTGGAGCATTGGGCGAACAAGTGGGCCGACCTGCTCCAGGTGAATCGCAAGTTCCTCGGAGCCGAGGGCGCGCAGGCGTTCCGCGAATGGATTCGCAAAGAAATCGACGCGAACACGCCCTACGACAAGTTCGTGAAAAAAATCGTCACCGCCGTTGGCTCGAATCGCGAACACCCCGAGGCATCCTACTTCAAGGTCCTGCGCACGCCGACCGAGACGATGGAAAACACCACGCACCTCTTCCTCGCCACGCGCTTTAACTGCAACAAATGTCACGACCATCCCTTCGAGCGCTGGACGCAGGATCAGTATTATCAGATGACCGCGTTCTTCGCGCAGGTGGACCTCAAGAAAGATCCCGAGAGCAAAGACAAAAACATCGGTGGCACCGCCGTCGAGGGCGCGAAGCCATTGTATGAAATCATCAGCGACAAGACTGATGGCGACGTGAAGCACGACCGCACCGGCAAGGTCACGCCGCCCGATTTTCCGTATCCCGCCAAGTTCGAGTTGAAGAAGGAAAAACCGTCGCGCCGCGAGAAGCTCGCCGAGTGGCTGACCTCGCCCGACAACCGCTACTTCGCAGCCAGCTACGTCAACCGCCTCTGGGGCTATCTCCTCGGCGTCGGCATCATCGAGCCGCTCGACGACATCCGCGCGGGCAATCCTGCGACCAATCCCGAGCTGCTCGAATACCTCACGCAGGAGTTTGTGAAGAGCCAGTTCAACGTGCGTCATCTCATCCAGCTCATCTGCAAATCGCGCACCTACCAACTCACCCTCGCGACCCACAAATGGAACGAGGACGACAAGATCAATTACTCCCACGCCCTCGCCCGCCGCCTGCCCGCCGAGGTGCTCTACGACGCCGTCCTGCGCGTCACCGGCGCCACGCCGAATTTCCCCGGCGTCAAAGCTGGCACGCGCGCCGCGCAATTGCCCGACTCGGCCATCGACGTGCCCAGCGGCTTCCTCGCCAACCTCGGCCGCCCGCCTCGCGAGAGCGCCTGCGAATGCGAACGCAGCAATGAAATCCGACTTGGTTCCATTATGTCCCTCCTCACCGGCCCCGCCGTTGCGGACGCCGTCGGCGACCCCAACAACGCCATCGCCAAACTCGTCTCCGCCGAGAAGGACGACCGGAAAGTCGTACAGGAACTCTACCTGCGCGTCCTCAACCGTCCCGCCACCGACAAGGAAATCGACAAAGCGCTCAAGACCGGCCAGGACATCGACAAGGATCACGCGCAGCTCGCCGCCGCGCTCGACGCTTCGGAAAAGAAGCATGCCCCCGACATTGCGCGCCGCGAAAAGGAACGCCTCGACGCCATCGCCGCCGCCGAAAAAACCCTCGCCGCCTACGAAAAGGAACGCGCGCCGATCAACGCCGCCGCCGAAAAGAAACGCCTCGATAAAATCGCCGCGGACGAAAAAGCCCTGAAGGAATCCGAGGCCGCGCTCGCCACCCGCCAAGCCGACTGGGACAAAAATATTCCCGTCAGCCGCACCTGGACCGCGTGGACGATGCTCGATTTCAGCGAGACCAAGGCCAGCCCCAACATGAAGCTCGCCAAGCAAAAAGATGGCTCGTTCCTCGCCACCGGCACCGGCGCCACCATTGATTACAACCTCACCGCCGAGACCAAGCTTACCAACATCACCGGCGTGATGATCGAGGCGCTTCCCGACCTCAGCCTCCCGGACTTCGGCCCCGGCCGGAGCAAGGGCAACTTCGTTCTCACCGAGCTGACCCTCGCGTGGAATCGAAAGGGCAAGGCCGACGAGAAGACCAACGTGACCTTCTCCGACGCCCGCGCTGATTTTTCGCAGAAGGATTTCGACGTGAAGCTCGCCATCGACGGCAAGAATGAGAACGGCGGCAAGGGCTGGGCCATCGGCGGCGCACCGGTTGGACAGCCGCACTTCGCCACGTTCCAGCTCGCCAAGCCGATCACCAACACCAGCACCAATGCCACCGAGTTGCGCTTCGTGTTGTCGCAGAAGTTCGCCGAAGCCTTCACCCTCGGTCGCTTCCGCATGTGGGTCACGACCTCCGCCGACCCGCTGAACTTCGGCCTGCCCGCGCCGGTGATCGAAGCCGTGAAGCTCCCGCCGTCGCTCCGCTCGAAAGATCAGGTTGCCGCCTTGAGCACCTACTACCGCGCTGATGACGCCGACCTGCGCAAGAAAGAGCAGACCCTGTTCACCAGCAAACTGCCGCTCCCCGCCGATCCGAAGCTCGCCGAACTCAAGGGTGCCATCGTCACGGCGAACGAGCCGATCAAGCTCGATCCCAAGCTCGTGCAACTCCGCTTGGATACTGCCATGAGTACCAAACAACTAACCGACAAACGCCTCACCACCGCGCAGGATCTCGCGTGGGCGCTCATCAACAATCCGGCGTTCCTCTTTAACCGCTAGACGCGCGCGCCCGAAAAGTTTTTAGTCACGCAACCACCAACCAAAAAAAGAAACCTATGATTCGTGTTCCTGGTCAACCCGGCAGAGACCTCTGCGATCCACATCTCGGCGTCACCCGCCGCGACCTCCTCCGTGTCGGCGGCTCCGCGCTGCTCGGCCTCACCCTCGGTTCCATGTTCGAGCTTAAGGCCCGCGCCGGCGTCTCGACCGCCAAGAAAGCCCCCGGTTGGGGCAAGGCCAAGAGCATCATCATGGTCTATCTCCAGGGCGGCCCGAGCCACATCGACCTCTGGGATCCCAAGGAAAATGTCTCGGACAAGTTCCGCAGCGTGTTCAAAAACATCCCGACCAAAATCCCGGGCGTGAACTACACCGAGATTTTGCCGCAACTGGCCAAGGTGAATGACAAGTTCAACATGATCCGGTCAATGAGCTACACGCCCAACGGCCTCTTCAATCACACCGCCGCCATCTACCAGATCATGACCGGCTACACGACCGACAAGGTCAGCGCCTCCGGCCAGCTCGAGCCGCCCAGCCCCAAGGACTTCCCGAACTTCGGTTCCAACATCATCCGCCTCAAACCGCCCACCGAGCCGATGCTGCCCTTCGTCATGCTCCCGCGGCCGTTGCAGGAATCCAACGTCGTCGGCAAGGGCGGCACCGCCGGCTTCCTCGGCAAAGGCTTCGATCCCTACTATCTCTTCCCGGACGGCGACGACATGGACCTCACCAAGATGAACCGGATCAAGATCGACGATCTCAAGCTCCGGCCCGACGTCTTCTCCGTCCGTCTCCAGCGCCGCGCCCGCCTCCGCGACGCCGTGCATGAAGCCATGCCGGAAATCGACAAGGCCGTGGAGCAATACAACCTCAACGAGTATTACGACCGCGCCCTGAATCTCATCGTCTCCGGCCGCGCCCGCGACGCCTTCGCCATCGAACGCGAAGACGTGAAGCTGCGCGAGCGCTACGGCATGAACACCTTCGGTCAGAGCTGCCTCCTCGCCCGCCGCCTCGTTGAGGCCGGCACCCGCGTCGTCGAAGTCATCTGGCCCAAGGTCGCCAACTCGGACAACCATTCCTGGGATCATCACCAGGGCCTGACCGACCGCATGAAGACCCGCTCCGGCCCGATGCTCGACCAGGGCCTCTCCGCGCTCTTCGAAGACCTTGATCAACGCGGCCTGCTCGACGAAACCCTCGTCGTCTGCCTCGGCGAATTCGGCCGCAGCCCCGAGAAGGGCGTCAGCACCTCCGGCAATGGGAACAGCGCCGACGGCCGCGACCACTGGCCGTATTGCTACACCGCTATCACCGCCGGCGCGGGCATCAAGCGCGGCAACGTCCACGGCAAATCCGACAAGACCGGCTCCAGCCCGACCGAGGACCCGGTGCATCCCACCGAACTGCTCGCGACCGTCTATCACGCGTTCGGCATCGACCCCGAGACCATCGTGTACAACCACCTCAACCAGCCCCGCGAACTGGTGAAAGCCAAAGCCATCACCAAGCTCTTCGCCTGATCGGCGGACGGCAAATCTACCAATTCACCACGCGCCCGGGCCGCCAGGTCCGGGCGCGTTTTTGTTTATCTCAGCTGCCGGATTGGGTTCTCCATCGCTGAACGCGAGACTTCCCTCCCTGTCACACCTGCGCTGGATGTCCGCCAATCCGAGCGGCGAGACACATTCGGGCGTTGCTGACCTTTCGCGATATCAACTGCTCGCCCAGGGTCAAGGCCACGATCAGGAACCATGCAGCTTCCGCTGCCGTGGATGTCTGCCGAAGATCACCTGCGATCCCCTCTCCACAAAGAGCGTCAGCCGTAGATGCGCTTGAGCCGCGCCTGATCGAAGGCGCGGCGGTGCGGGGAGGTCATCTTGGCGAAGTCAGGGGAGCCATCCGCGCGCTTGGGCCAGTCGGTGACGGGTGTGGGGCGGCCGGGCGTGGACGCGGGCGCGACGGTGCTTTTCGCGGCGGGTTTCGACGCGGACGGCGACGTTGCGGGTTTCGGCGCTGAGGCGGGTTTGCCGGGCATTGTGACGGTGGCGCGTTGGGCGGCGCTGCCGTCGTAACTCATGGCTTGGTCGGTGATCTGGAGATCGTCAGCGAGGGCGCGGTGGGGCTTGATGCCTTTGGCTTGCAGCACGCCGTGATAGGCGCGGACGGCTTCTTCGGGGGAAATCTTGCCGTCGGTGATCAGACGCAGCATCTCGATGAAGGCGAGTTGATGCTCGGCGTTGTTGATCTTGCGGCCGAAGAGCGCCACGCGCGCACCGTATTTCTGGGCGTCGTGGATGAGCTTGAAGGCATCGTAGGTCGTGCCCGCGCTGCCACCAAGGATGCCGACGACCAAGTTCGGATCGTATTGCGCGAGCTCCTCCATCGCCTTGGGGCCGTGATAGACAATCTTCAGAAAATCCGGCCGCCCCGACTCGGGCACGCCGGCGAGCGTGCGAAGGATGTTGTCGTTGATGAACTCTCCCAACTTATCCGGCGCTATGCCGCTGGTGACATTGGGATCGAACACTTCGAGAAAGTGATGAAAGCCTTTCCGTTCCGCCTCTTCGCGAAATTCCTTGTACCACAGCAGCGCCTCGCGATCCTGTTCGAGTTCGTTCACGAAAGTGACCGAGTAGAGACCGAGGTTGGCTCCGGGAAACTGGTCACTGCTGCGGTCACATTCGACCTCACCGCACTGAATGTGATCAATGGTCGCGCTGCGAAATGGCTGGCTCGGCTCGCGGGTGTAGCAACCATGCCGGGCCGCCCAGACATCCGTGGTGTCATTTGCGCGCGCCGCCGGAGTGACATGTGAGGTCTTGAACAAGCCATCCTTGATCGTGAGTTGCTCGTTCACATAGGCAGACATGAGCATGATGTCCACCAAGCCCTGGTGAACCACCTCGCGAATAATGTCGAGAAACTCCGGCAGATTCCGGTATCCAAACTCATCCCGTGACCACACCTCCGGCGAAAACTGTGCCGGCCGCGATCCCGGTAGAGCTAGGTAGCCGCGCGGTCCCGGTGCGCGCACGCCGAACGCCATGTCGGCATCCTTGGCGTCGGCTAGGATAAAGGCCCGCGAAGAGCGGTTGGCTTTGACTTCGGCGAGTTTGGTTGCGAGAGATTTCATTCAGTTTCTTATTCGAGCGGCGGCTCGCCAAATTCGGTTAAAACCGAATCGAGCAACATTTTCGCCACATGAAAGTTAGTTTCGTTTCGCAACCGGACCACGAGCGGGCGGAGCGCAGGGATCAATTTCTGGTGCTTGGCGCGAACCAGCACACCAAGGGTTCCCGTGACTTCCACTCCCAGCCGTCGGGCCACCCGGCGGCCATCCGAATCATCAATGATTAAGAGCGTGCGCTGTTCGATCGCAATGGCGATGGCTTGGCTTTCTCCCAAGTCGATTTTCTCCCCAGCCAATTCATCGGTGCCGAGCGGCTTGATCGGC
>BJHT01000389.1 GCA_014193395.1 Verrucomicrobiota bacterium | reverse complement strand
CGCCGTCTCGCGCAAAAAATCGTAGCGCCCCGACGCGCCGCCGTGGCCGGCGGAGAGATTCACCTGGAGCAGCAACGGGTTCGTGTCGGTCTTGAGCGTGCGTAGCTTGGCGACGTATTTCGCCGGTTCCCAATACATCACCTGGCTGTCGTGGAAGGAGGTTTTCACGAGCATCGCCGGGTAGTCGCGCGCGGCGAGGTTGGTGTAGGGACAGTACATTTTGAGCCGCTCGTATCCGGCCTTTTCCTTGGGATTTCCCCATTCCTCGAACTCAGTGACGGTCAGCGGCAGCGACTCGTCGAGCATGGTGTTGATGACATCAACAAACGGCACCTCCAGCACGGCGGCCTTGCAGAGGTCGGGGCGCTGGTTGAGGACGGCCCCGATGAGCAGGCCGCCGGCGCTGCCACCTTGAATCACGAGGCGGTCGCGCGCGGTAAATTTCTCCGCGACCAGAAAGTCGGCGGAGGCGATGAAATCGTTGAAGGTATTGGTCTTTTTCTCCATGCGTCCCTGGTCGTGCCATGGCTTGCCCAGTTCGCCGCCCCCGCGGATATGCGCCATCGCGAAGATCATTCCGCGGTCCAGCAGGCTCAGGACGCTGACCGAAAAGCTCACGTCGTTCGGCAGGCCGTACGCGCCGTAGCCGTCGAGCAGCAGCGGCGCGGTGCCGTCGCGCGGCACGCCGCGTTTGCTGGCGAGCGAGAGGGGAATCAGCGTGCCGTCGTCGGCCTTGGCGTGGATGCGCTCGACTTGAAAGTCTTCGGGGCGATAACCGCCGGGAACCTCGGTGCGCTTGAGCAGCACCGTCTCGCCGCTGGCGAAGTCATATTCGTAAACCGACCGCGGCGTGATGAAGGACTGGTAGCTGTAACGAAACGTGCCGGTGACCCATTCCTCATTGTGGTCGCCCGCGAGATCGTAGGCGGGTTCGGGAAACTCGAGGCGTTTGGTTTTGCGCGTGTTCAGATCGAGAACCGTGAGTTGGGGCAGGCCGTGCTCGCGTTCGTGCAGCACGCAGTAGTCGGAGAAAAAATCCGTTCCGGACAACATGACCTTGGGGCGATGGGGAATCTCCTCGCGCCAGTTGGCCGCGGCGGGATTGGTGATCGGCGCGGAGACAAGCCGGAAATTACGCCCGCCCTTGTTGGTGCGGATGTAGAAGCGGTCGCCGTGATGATCGACATCGTACTCGTGTCCGGCTTCGCGCGGCAGCACCACCTTCCACTCGCCGTCGGGCTGGTTCGCCGCGAGGTAGCGATACTCGCTGGTGGTCTTGCTGGTGGCCCCGAGAAACAGATACGCCCCGCTCCGCGAGCGCCCGACGCCAAGATCAAACATCTCGTCCTTCTCCTCGTACAACAGGACATCGCGCGGCGCGCCGAGCGCGTGACGATACAGGCGGTACTGGCGTTTGGCCTCGTCCTCGACGGTGTAAAACAGCGTGCGGTTGTCGGCGGCCCAAGTCACCGAGCCGACCTTCTCGATGCGGTCCGCGAGCATTTTGCCAGTGCGAAGGTCTTTCACTTGCAGCGTGTATTGGCGGAATCCCGTCGTGTCCACGGCGAACGCCAGCAGGTGGCCGTCGTCGCTCACCTCGGATGCGCCGATGGCGAAATATTTGTGGCCGCGCGCCTCCTGGTTGCCGTCGAGCATCACCTCTTCCTTCGCGCCGGGTTCATTCTTCGTGCGGCACAGGATGGCGTATTGTTTCCCCTTCTCGGTGCGTGAGCAGTAGAGGTACTGCCCCTTTGGATAGGGCACCGAGCGGTCGGTTTCCTTGATGCGGCCGACCATTTCCTTGTAGAGCGATTTCTGAAGTTTCTCCGTCGGCTTCATCACCGCCTCGGTGTAGGCGTTCTCATTCTTCAAATGCGTGAGCACGGCCGAGTTCGATCGCTCGCGCAGCCAGAAGTAATTGTCCACCAACTCGACTCCATGCAGCGGCGTGACGTGTGGAATCTTCTTAGCGACCGGCGGAATCGGCGGCGGCGCGGCGTCCACCACCGTCAGCGTGAACCACAGCGCGAGCGCGAGGCCCAGCAGCGGGAGGAACGCGGGGCAATCACCGGCGAGGGAAGTCTTCATGAGGGCAAGCGGCAAGTTCAATGCGGCGGCACGCTACCGGCGCGTCGCGGGCCGTCAATGCGGCACAACGGGCGCGGAATTCCGAATTGCGAATTGAGAGTGACGAATCAGGAAAGCACCCGCGGCGTGGTCTGGGTCGGGCCTGCGTGCAACGGCAGCGAACGGTCTCCTCGCCAGTACCGCCCGCGGCTCTGGGGAGGCGACTGCCAACTTCGTGTTGCATATGCAACACGAAGTTGTTCGGAGGCTTTTTGGGGGAATTCTGTCGGCAGGGAACGTTGAATGTGAGTGCGGATTGCGGCGAGCGACGCGGCGGACGCAAGTGCTTCACCGCGCTGCCACCCGCATCTCTCTGCGTCCTTTCCGATCTCTGCGGTGTTCAGTTCCGGCTCCGTTCCCGTCGCCGCCCGCGACCCGCAAAACCGAACACCGCAGAGATTGGAGGGGACGCAGAGAGCGCATGTTGGACCGGGCGCCACCGCCTGTGCCACGCACGCTGTCTCTCCCTCCGGCCACGTCCGCACGCAGTCCAACCGCCATCCCGCCGCCAAACGGTTTTGACACCAAACACTGCGCCTGATACCATTTTGATACTGCCATGCCACGCAAGATTCGCCAGCTCATCGCCGATTTGGAACAGGCGGGCTTTGTGAACCGGGGCGGCAAGGGCAGCCACCGCAATTTCGAGCATCCGACCGGGGGCCGTGTGACCGTGAGCGGTCAGCCCGGCCAGGACGCCAAGCCGTATCAGGAAAAAGAAGTACGGCGGAGAATCGCCGCGATCCAGCCATGAAACGAAACGAACTCAAGACCAAGGCCGCGCGCTTCACGAAGCTCGTGGAATGGAGCGCGGCAGACGCCTGCTTTGTCGGCAGCGCTCCGCCGCTCATCGGCCCCTGCTGCCACGGCGACGACGAGGCGAAGGTCTTCGGCGAGCTGTGCCAGATCGTCGAGGAGTGGATTGTGAATCTGGAAACCGACGGCAAGGCGCTGCCCGCCGCGACCGTGGACCGCCGCAAATACAGCGGCAAGTTCGTGCTCCGCGTCGAACCGATCCTGCACCGTCGGCTGGCCTTGAAAGCGCTGGCAGAGGGCGAAAGCCTCAACAGCTATTGCGCCAAGGCGCTGGCCAAGGCGTGACGCCGGAGCCACCGGAACGCGGCGAGACGGGGAGCGCACGCGGCCCGCGTGCCGGTTTGGGCGGCCCGCCCAAACCGTCGATCCCCAGTCTGCTTTCTCCGGCGGAGGGGAGAGTTGGTGGAACGACGAGTTTTCGGCGGGCCGCCGAAAACGGCACGCCAGCGGCGTGCGCTCCCCAAGCAGCCGGGCTCCGCCCGCGCCGTATCCCCACGCTTCCAACTTCTCCGCCGCCCGCTAGCCTCCGCGCGTCATGCCACGAGAAAGCCATGCCCGGTTGGTCGCGCGCACTGCGGAAATCATCCGCGGACTGGCGGCGGCGTATCCCGACGCCCACTGCGAACTGAATTTCTCGAACCCCCTTGAACTGCTTATCGCCACGATCCTCTCGGCGCAGTGCACCGACAAACAGGTGAACCTCGTCACCGCCGCGCTGTTTCAGAAGTACCGCACGGCCGCGGATTACGCGAACGCGG
The DNA here is from genome assembly GCA_014193395.1 of Verrucomicrobiota bacterium. Lineage (GTDB taxonomy): Bacteria > Verrucomicrobiota > Verrucomicrobiia > Limisphaerales > BJHT01 > BJHT01. The sequence goes on along the minus strand of BJHT01000389.1, from coordinate 2,710 downwards.
ACGTGGCGCAGTTGGAAAAAGACGTGCAGCGCATCGGCCTCTTTCGCAACAAGGCGAAGAACATCAAGGCCTGCTGCCAGACGCTGGTCGAGCGGCACGGCGGCGTGGTGCCGCGCACGATGTTCGAGTTGGTGAATCTCGCCGGGGTCGGGCGCAAGACCGCCAACGTCGTGCTTGGTAACGCCTATCACACCAACGCCGGCATTGTCGTCGATACGCATGTGGCACGGCTCGCGGCGCGCCTCGGGCTGAGCCGCGCGAAGGGCGCGGAGAAAATCGAGGAGGCGCTGGTGAAACTCGTGCCCATCGACCAGTGGGCGAACTTCAGCCACTGGCTCATCTGGCATGGACGCCGTCGCTGCGGCGCGCGGAAACCTGACTGCTCCCATTGTGAAATCAGCCATCTCTGCCCCAGCGCCGGCAACGTGTGATCTCGGGGTCGCTGCGGAAGCTGTCGCGGAATCCGCAGCGAATCCGCGCCGCCGCTTGAGCGCCGGCGCCGAGCGCTGGCTGCTCTGGAACTGCGCACCAACGGCCCCCGCGGAGAACATGGCCGCCGATGAAGTTTTGCTGGAGTGCGCGGCGGCGCTCGGTTCGCCGGTGCTGCGTTTTTATTCGTGGACCGTTCCCGCCGCGACGTTCGGCTATTTTCAGCACTACGCGGACCTCGAAGCCGTGACGCCGTTGCGCCCGCTGATCCGCCGCACGACGGGCGGCGGCTTGGTGCCGCACGACGCCGACTGGACCGTGAGCCTGACGATTCCGCCGACGCATCCGTGGTATCAGCTCTCGGCGGTCGCGAGCTACCAGCGGTTTCACCAGTGGGTCGCGGATGCGTTTGGCGAAGTCGGAGTGGCGGCGGAATTGTCGCCGTGCTGTCGCAAGGAAGTGCCGGGACAATGTTTTGTGGGCGCGGAGAAATTCGATGTGCTTTGGCACGGCCGCAAAATCGCGGGCGCGGCGCAGCGGCGGAATCGACTCGGGCTGCTCATTCAGGGATCGATTCAGCCGCCGCCGGTGAAGGTGACGCGTGCCGCGTGGGAGCAGGCCTTTTGCGCATTGGCCGCGCGGCAATGGGACGTGGTGTGGCTGCGCTTCGAGTCGGACGCGGAGCTGCGCGAACAGGTGCAACGACTGGTCCGCGAGAAATACGGTTGCGACGAGTACAACCGGCGGCGGTGAGCGCGCCTTACGTGTCTTTGTAGGAGCCGACGTAAGGAGGCTCTGACCATCCTCGTGGCCGAGCACGCGCCTCTCGCGGAAAAAGTTAGAGCCTCCTCACGTCGGCTCCTACAAGCACGGGATCACGCCGCCCCTATTCCCCCAGCACCTTTTCCAACAGCCCGTCCAGGCGCTTGAGCATGGTGCGCGGGTCTTCGAGCACGCCGGCGGCGACGCGCGCGTTGTCGAGGATTTGTTCGGCGACCTGCGCCGCCAGAGCCGAGTCCTTCTGCCGCATTTTCTCGAGGCGGACCATGATCGGATGCGCGGGATTGATCTCGAAATCATGCTTCGAGTCCGGCAGGGCATCCTGATTTTTGGTCATTGCCTTCATCATGCGCCGCATCCCGGCGGTCATGAATTTGTCGGCATCGACGATCACCGCCGGACTGCTGGCGAGTCGCTTGGACACGCGCACTTCGCCGACCTTGTCAGCCAGCGATTCCTTGAGCCACTCGGTGAGCGACTTGGCGGCATCGTCGGACAGCGCGCCTTCCTTCTTCGCGGCGTCGTCGAGATTCAGTTCGGCCTTCTCCGCGTGGCGCAGCGGCTTGCCATCAAACTCGCGGAGATGATCCATGACGAACTCGTCCCACGGATCGTAGAGGAAGAGCACCTCGAACTTGCGCTCGCGGAAGACCTCGAAATACGGGCTGCTCTCGGCTGCGGCGCGGCTGGGCGCGAGCAGGCAGTAAATCTCCTTCTGGTCCGCGCCCATGCGCTTCACGTACTCGGCGAGCGAGGTGAGCTTGCCCGCTTCGAGCGACGACGATTCGAAGCGCAGCAGTTTGCCGAGCGCCTCCTTGTGCGTGAAATCCGTGGCCACGCCTTCCTTCAGAAACTTCGCGTATTCGCCGTAAAACTTTTCGTAGGTGGCGGCGTCCTTCTCGGCAGTTTCCTCGAGGAATTTCAGGAAGCGCGAGGTGAGCACCTTGTTGAGTTTTTGCAGCAGCGCACTGTCCTGCATGGTTTCGCGCGAGATGTTGAGCGGCAGGTCTTCGCTGTCCACCACGCCCTTGAGGAAGCGCAGCCAGTCGGGGAACAACCCCTTGGCCTTGGCCTGAATGAGCACCTTGCGGCAGTAGAGGTTCACCTCGGAATCAATGCGCCCCATGCCGCCGCCCTCGAAGTTGTGGCCGGGGACAAACAGCAGCGCCTGGATGGCCAGCGGCGCGTCCGCCGTGAAGTGCAGGCGCAGCAGCGGCGCCTCGTGATCGTGCCCGACGAACTGGTAGAACTCGTTGTATTCCTCGTCCTTGATCTCGTTTTTGCTGCGCGCCCAGATGGCCTGCACGGTGTTCAGCCGCGTCCCGTTCAGCTCGATCGGGAACGGCACGAAGCTCGAGTAGCGCTTGATGATGCGCTCGATGGTGTGGCCGTGGGCGAAGTCCTTCGCGTCGTCCTTGAGTTCGAGCGTGATCTTCGTGCCGCGCGGAAGATCGGCGGCGGGCGTGATCTCGTAGCCGCCCGTGCCCTCGCTCGACCACTG
>BJHT01000388.1:5137-6411 GCA_014193395.1 Verrucomicrobiota bacterium | reverse complement strand
ATGCAAATGCGGGTTGGGATTTCGATTCAGGGTGGAGCCAGATGAATCAATCTTCCGGGTGGGATTGCATTAGATGGAATTCGCTTTCACGCCCGCCGCGCCCGGGACGGCCAGAACGCGGATCGGCCTCGGGGAGCGAGGTTGTGTCGGCTGAGGGAACCGTGCGCGATTGACCATGCATGGCAACCTCGTAGCAGCCCCGGCGGCGGCCGCCAAGGACAAAGCTGGTGCCAGTGGAGGCTTCACTGGATCAGCCCGGATTCCTCAATTCCGCTTTTGCGATGCTGTCACAATGTTTGTCCGCAGTGCCATCACTTGAGCGTCGCGGGCAACGATATCTTCGGGTTGGCCTTGAGCGCTGCCGCACCGGAAGCGGTCAGAACGCGGACCCGCACCGGGGAGAGAGGAGGTATGTCGTCAAAACTCACGACATGGAGGCTCACGGCGTTTTCGCCGGATTTTGAGGTGCCGGCGGGTAAAGCCCGAACTCGGTGACGCCGCTGGATGAACCTTTTTGGTGGGTGAAGACTGCGCGGAACTTCCGGCTGACGACCTTGGGGAAGGTGACCACGTTGGTGATTCCGCCGTGGGGGACGGCAGGTGTGGCCTTGGAGTTGGGACAGTCCGTCCAGCCCGACTCCTGCCAATATTGCACCGTGACGGAGGCCGGCGCGCGGACGCCGATCTGGTCATCATAGAGCCAAAGGATCGCCTGTCCGACCTCCCGGGGCGCACCGAGGTCAATGGCCAGCCAGTCGGCGTTGGTACGCGTGCCGTAGCAAGTCCAGCGGTTGCGGGGCTGATCCTCAAAGGACAGGCGTCCATCCACTGCGTGCCAGACCTTATCACTGGGGCAGGTGAAGGAGGCGCTGGGCTCCGGGAATCCTTTCCCAGCGGGGTTGAGGGCCAGGTTGCCCGGCGGAACGTCCGGTTTCTCGGCGCGGTGGGTCGTGGGCGTAGGCGGTGGAGTGCGGGAGGCGAAGGCCGCGGTCAGTTTTCCGACCTTCGGGGCGTGTGCGGCCTCGACGCCATCAATCAGCACGCGCAAGCCGGCACCTTTCCCATACCGGGTGCCGGTGCGGTCGAAGAAAATCGTCACCAGCCGCCCGTGATACGCAGCGTCTTCCAGGCAGAAGTAGTCCCAGGATTCCGGGACGAGCGGATTGATCTCCAGCGTGTCATCGGCACGCGGGCGCAAACCGGCCAGGCCGGTGATGATGAGGTCGGCGTAGCGGGAGAGACTGTAGTCCCCGCTCTCGGCCAGCCAGCGGCGC
>BJHT01000388.1:0-5127 GCA_014193395.1 Verrucomicrobiota bacterium | reverse complement strand
CAGCGGCGCTCGTCGGGGTGATGATCCTCGCGCACCATCGGCTTGCCGTCCGGGTCGTGCTGCGTGGCGGCGTATTGCTGGAGCAACGCGAGGTAGTCCGCCCGCGTGACGATGTCCTGCTGGTAGTCGTTGAGCAGATTGGCCAGCGCGGCCAGAGTCAGGCTGGTCGAGTAAGGCCAGGAAGGGCCGTTCCACAGGCAGCCGTGCTTGAACGGGCGAAGGTAGTATGGGCTGCGGCGCTCCAGCGTGGTGGGGCCGAACTTGGCCTCGAAGCCCTGGGGATCGCGAAGCTGTTTCCAGGCTTGCGCGAAGACCGCGTTGTCGTCCGGCACATGGAAGGCCCAGGGGAAGAAGCCGATTTGTTCGCGCCCCGTCACGAACCGGTAATCCCGGCTGTGTCGTTGGAGAAAGAACTGTTTCTCCGCGCTCCAGAGTTCGGTAAGGATGCGGGACTTGAGGGCCTCGGCTTTCGTTTGGAAGGCGGCGGCGGTCGCGGAGTCGCCGGCCAGTGCGGCGATCTTCGCAATGGCCCGCGCATCGGCGAACATGTAGCTGTTGAGGGAGGGGCGGTAGCCTTCACCGCCAAAGATGACGGTCTTCCACTGGAAATTGTCCGTCTCCCCTTGCTCGAAGCCGGCCAGCGAGGCTTCCATGCCGTCGCGGTCGGGAATCCATTTGAAGAGCCCCTTGGCGGCATCGAAATGCTCCTTCTCCCAGGCCGCGTGATTGGCCTTGAGCGGGGTCAGCAGGGCGGCCGCCGAGGGAGCGTCGAAGTCCACGAGAAACCGGGCGTAACACCCATCGGCAAGCCAGGTGCTGTAGCGGCGCGGGCTGTCCTGGCCCGTGAACCAGAAGCGGATGTAGTCGTGCAGGTAGGCGCGATTCTTCAACCACCGGCCTTCGTAGAGATGATGCCCCAGCGGGCAAGGCGTGATGCCGTAGCCGCCGCCTTCGTGGACCGTCCAGCCCTCCAGCTTCGGGTTCCATCGGAGGTTCTTGCGATAGCTCCACCAGCGATAATAGTAGATGTCAGTGATGTCCTGGTCCGGGCACTCGAAGAAGGGGATGTTGTCCAGGAACCACTGGTTGTCCCCGCGCCGGTAGGAATCCAGGATGGCGGTCCGATTGAGCAGGGATGGGGCCGCTGGAGCAGTCGCAGCCGCTCCCCAAACTGCGCCCAGCGAAATGGACGCGAGCACCGCGCCCAGCAGGCCAAACACGAGGTTTCGCGACATAAGTTGATGATTCAGGGCCAGTAGATTCAAGCGGTTGAGGCTGGGGTGTAAGTCTCAGGGGGCGCGTCGTCAAAACTCACGACGAAGCCTTCATCGTTGGTTTTACCTTCGCCACATTCGCATCGGCTCGACCACCCATCGCCGGACTCTCACCGGCTGGACTAACAGCATTATGAGCCGCGAACGAATGGACGCGCATAAGGAAAAGAGGGGAGCGTGAATGCCAGGCAATTTCTTTCGCGCCCGCCGCACCGGAAGCGGTCAGAACGCGGACGGGCGTCGGGGAATGAGGGGGTATTTGCGCCAAGCATGCCCGTGTACCGCATGGAGAGCTGCTCCAGTTGAAGCGCTGTGCCCATGATCACTCACTCCTTCATCACCGCCTGCACCTCAGGCGGCGACAATGCGGTGCGGTAGATGCGGAAGTCGCGCAACAGACCGCGGAAGAACCGCCCGGTCTCATAGCCTTGTCCCAGCCGGAATTTCAGATCCAAATTAGGTTGGAAATCGCCTTTGGCCACGGCGTTGCTCTTCTCCACGCCGTTCAGGTAACAGAACACCTTCTCGCCGTCGCAGACAATTGCCACGTGTTGCCACTGGCCCGCGGCTAGATCCACCGGCCCCAGCACACAGTGGTTGTAGCAATGGAATCCGAACCGATTCCCGCCGCCATCATTCTGCATGACGATGCCGGGCGGATGATTGCCGAAGATATTCACCATGCCATTCTGCAGCGCCGCCGGGTTCACCCAGAAGGCGATCGAGAATGGCAGGGACAGGTCTTCCAGCGTCGTCGGAAACTCCACGATGTCGTCCACACCGTCGAAGCTCAGAGCCGCACGCCCCGCCGCATTGGTCCAGGTTGGCCCCACCTTCAACGCGCCGTCCTCCGGCTTCTTTCCGGTATCCCCGGTTTTCAGACCGCCATCCCGCTTGTTCCCCGAGGCATCTGCGGCCACGAGTCCCTTGCCTTCGTCCAGTTTCCACCAAGCGTAGAGCGGCGAATAGCGGAAGGGTTTCCGCGTGGCCGGTCCGATGACGTTGGGCTTGCGCGCCCGGTCCCGGATATTACTGACCGCAAGAACAAAGTCGCCGCCGCCCAACGCGAACGGCGTCGTGGTCAGTGTGGCCGTCTGGAGGTCCGCCCCCAGCGAAGCCGCCAGAACCTTGATTCCGGGTTCGAGCGTGTAGTTCGCGGCCGTCTCGGCGTCTTCCTGCCGCACCGGCTCGCTGAATCTAACGGCAACGCGGTCAGGTCGTCCGCCCACTTTCACGGAAACAACGGTCGGCGGCACCGTATCCACGGGCCGCACCGTGACGGTGGTGTAAGCGGTATCTATCCGCCCCTGATCCACCTTCACCTGCAAACGGACCCTATAGGTCCCCGCCTTTTCATAGGTGTGCGTCGCCGCCGCCTCGCGGGCTGTGGTGCCATCGCCGAAATCCCAGTCGTAGGCGGCGATCCGGCCCGGACCGTTTGACGCCGATGTCGCGTCGAACCGAACTGGAAGTAGCATTTCGACACTGGCGGGATCGGCCGCGATGACCAGCGGATCACGGAACGGAGGCAGCACCTCCACGTCGGCCCGCCGCAGGACAGGAGTTACCAGCAAACTCACCAGCTTGCCGCCGCGCACCTTCCCTTCCACGGTCGTCTGCTCCGGCGCGTGCAGTTTGAAATCCACGTCCCAATCCGGCGGCCAGGCTGGCAGGAGAAGGATGCGCTTGCCGTCGGTCTGCAGCAGCATATCCTGCAGGCCGACAATGGCGCTGCCGCCGTGGTCCATGTCGGGGGTTTCGTCCGGGCCCGTTCCGCCCACGCCGCCACCACCGTCATACATCGTGGGGAAGCGCGTACGCGCCGGCTTGTCGCCCCTGTACCACCCGCCCTTGGGGCAGGCGTAGTCGAGCGGGAAACGGAGCTTCGTGAGGGCATAGCGGCGGGCCTCCTCGGTCAGTCCGAGTCTGGCGACCATGACGTTGCTATACCACCAGCAGAAGGCATTCCCCCCTGTGCCATCCCGCACGGCAGACCACGTGTTCCGCGCCATTTCGAGATTCGGTTTGCCCACGCCGAAAAGGCTGAAGGGATACACCGTATAGAGCTGCGGCATCTCGCCATTCCCAATCAGACCGCCGGTCGGAGTCTGTTGCTGGGAAATGAAGGTGCCTTTTCCTTTTACTTTGTAGGTGGAGATCGGCGGGAGGATCTTGCGGAACCCTTCGAAATAAGCGCGCGTCTCCGGCGGGATCGTCCCCTCCGGCAGCGCGAGGACCGCCGCACTGATGGCGATGAGCCCCGACAACGAATCGGTGCCGTTGATCTTGTCCGCTCCGCTTTCGCACGTGTTGACGGGCGTTATGACCAGTTGCCCCTGTTCATTCAACTCGCTGCCGGTCCGCTTCTTGTTCTCCTGCCGGTAGAAGTTGTCGTAGAACCGCGCGGCGCCCTCGATGGCAGGCAGGCAGGGCTTCAGGTCGGCGCCAAAGTAGCGGTGCGCTTCGATCATCATCAGGACGAATTCGAGTCCGGAGGTGTTGTAGTAATCGTAACCGCCCATCGGACTGTCGCCAAGACTCGAAAGCCCCATGGTGTTGAGGCCCTCGGTGTAGACAACTCCGTCCACGCCCCGGAAAAGCTTGAGTCGGGCCCTCTGGAGTTCCGTGGTGCGGACATAGAAGTCCGTGCCCACCTTCAGCATGTCGGCATCACCCGACTTGAGCAACGGCCAGTAGAGATGCCGCTGGTTCTGCGCCATGAAACGGCAGGAGGCCCAGGCCCGTGAATCGGGGTCGGCGTGACACAGGAAGAACCCGCCATTGAAGAAGGTCGGGTATCTTCCCTTGGAATTCGCCGCCAGCATGGCGCGGAAAAGCTGGTAGTTGCGGCCGGCCTCCCATGCGGGATCGTTCGGCTTCGTGGACTCCGGATTGATTACAATGCGGCTGCGGTCCCAGAACTCGCGCCACCAAGCCGCGGACGCCTCCCGGTCGGCGGCCTGCGTGGATTCGGTCCGCGCCGCGAGCTGGCGCACTTCGTTTGTCCAGGCGTCTGGCGTCGCGTCCTGCGCGATGCGCAGCACGGCGCGCAACGCGAACGCCGTGACGGGCGCCACGGTCTTCAGCGGCACAGTGCTGCACCGCCGCCCCTCGTTCGTGCCCGTCCCGCCCTCGCCGGGCGCGAACCCCGCGCCCAGGAGCAACCCGCCGCAGGTCAGATTGCCCAGCGTATCGGGAATCTTGTCGGCGATCGATTGCAGTTTCTGATTCGAGATGATCCCGGCGCGGTAAGCCGACGGCCCAGGCACACGGCGGCTCCAGAGGACGCCATTGGTGGCAGCCCGCGCGGCCATCTTCCAGTTGTCGTCCAGTTCGAGGGTGGCAGTCACACTGACCGGCTTGGAGGCGGTCCCCTCGACATGAACGACCGGCTGATGGGCATCAGCCCGGATGCGCAGGCTGACCGCCGTACCGTCTGCCGTACGTCCGCTCACCCGCACGGTGTTGGATTCCAGTTCCAGTTCCTGCCGCAACGCAACGGCAAAGGGATTGGGCGAAACGGTGATGCGGATGCGGGCAAGCTTCGTCAGATAATCCTGCTCGTTAAAGCTGTCCGACGAGCCAATGTAGAAGACGACCGCGTCGTTCTGCGCCCAGACATTCAGCCCGATATTGCCGCCGCCGGCCGGCATGGAATCGAGCCCCTTGGTCCCGGGCTCGGTCCAGACGATGTTGTACGGCTGGGTCCAGTGGGGCGTGTCGGCGCCGTGCGCCGCCATGCCCAGGCCCAGGATGACGGCAAATATGAATCGTTTCATTTGCATTCTTTTTGCTCCTTGTTACTGACAGTCAAGACAAAACAGAAAGACGAGGCAGCAAGATTACGGTAGGC
>BJHT01000387.1 GCA_014193395.1 Verrucomicrobiota bacterium | reverse complement strand
CGACTTGTCGCCGTCGAATTGAGGCCGGCGTGGGTGACAGAAGGGGCGTTCACGGCTCGCGCCAGCGCAGGCACGTGTTCGTGTTCGGAGGCGCGCGGCAATTTGACGGCGACCAGTCGCCTGCGCAAAAGCGGGGACAAGTCCCCGCACTCCAAAGCCGGAAGCACACCGCCGGGGGCGTTCGCCACGCTGAATTTATCCGTGTTCATCCGTGTTCATCCGTGGTTTGAAAAAATCTCTTAACTCCGGAGTTCAGCCGACGGCTTCGTAGAGCGGGCGCGGTTGGGCGGGCGGCGGCGTCTTCCTTCCGTAGCCGTTGTAAACGAGCGGATCGCGGCTGGGGAACAGCGTGTTGACAAGCCGCTGCATCATGTCCACCGAGCGGCTGAGCAGGAGATGGTTTTGGCGGACGCGCTGCTGGACGCGGGCGAGGAGGCGGTTGTTTTCCTCGACGAGCGCCTGCACGAGCGGCCGGTAGTCGGGCGGCAGATCGCCGAGCAGGTTCTGAAAGGTCGTTTCGGCGGGCCGCAGGAGCGCGCCGGCCAGCGTCTGGCGGCAGACCTCGCGCGCGGCGCGGACCTCGGTGAGTACTTCGCCCTGCGTCTCGATGCGCGGGACGAGCTGGTAAAGCTCCTCGGCGGCGCGGGAGATGATGAGTTCCTGCTGCTGATCGAGCAGGGCGAGCATTTCACCGTATTGCTGCAGCTCGTGGCGCAGCGCGGCGATGAGGGATTGGAGATGCTTAATCATGGAGCGGAGAGAAGGTCGGCGGGCGCAGCGCGGACGCAGCGGCGGTGGGAGTCTTGAGGTCAAGCTGGCGGTCGAGCTGGGCCTGGAGCGAGCTGGCGAGGCCGAACGCGCCGGTCTGACTGAGCGTGTTGGCGAGGTGGAAATTGACCATGTCCTGGTAGTTCTCGTTGCCGCTGTTGCCCGGCGTGGTCTTGGGCTTGAGCATGGGCTGGCGGGCCTGCTCGAGAATTTTCCGCAGGAACATCGCCTCGAACTCGCGGCAGGCGGTGCCGAGTTTCTCCGGCGTGCTCGCGCCGGTGGGCCGGTCGAAGCCTTCGCCCGGCAGGCCCGCGAGGTTCGGCGCGGTGAGCGTGGTGGCGGGGAGGGAATGGAGGTTCATATCAACGCAGCAACAGTTCCGCGTGGAGCGCGCCGGCCTGCTTCATCGCGAGGAAGATGGACATCATGTCGCGCGGCGTGACGCCGAGGGAGTTCATGGCGGCGGCGACTTTCTCGACGGTCGGCAGTTCGGGCAGGGGCACGAGCGACGACTTCTGCTCGTTCACTTTCGTGTCAGTGCGGGGCGTGATGGCGGTGGTGCCCGAGCTTAACGGCGCGGGCTGCGAGACATCCAGCGTCGAGGCGATGCTGATGGTGAGGTTGCCGTGCGAGACCGCGCAGCTCGAGATGCGCACGCGGGCCGTGGCCACGATGGTGCCGGTGCGTTCGTTGATGATGATGCGCGCGGGAATGTCCGGCTGCACCTCGATGGCCTCGATGAGTGCGATGAACGTGACGAGATCGTCGTCGCGTCCCGGCGGCAGGGAAACGCGGACGGTGGTGGAGTCGATCGACTTGGAGCTGCCGGGGAATTTGACATTGATCGCCTCGGCCATGCGCGCCGACGACGTGAAATCCGGCTCGCGCAGCAGCAGTTCGAGCCGCCGTTCCTGCACGAGCTGGGTGGGAATTTCCTGTTCCACCAACGCGCCGCCGACGATCTGGCCGACGGTGGGATGATTCTTCTGCACGGACGCGCCGCCGCCGCCCTCGGTGCCGCCGGAGATGCCGCCGACGGTGATCGGTCCCTGCGCCACGGCGTACACCTTGCCGTCCGCGCCGATCAGCGGGCTTTGCAGGAGGACGCCGCCTTGCAGCGATTTGGCATCGCCGATCGAGGAGATGACGACATCAATTTTTGCGCCGGATTTTTTGAACGCGGGGATCTGTGCGGTGATCATCACGGCGGCGACGTTCTTGGCGGTGAGCGCGGTCGCGGGCACGTTGACGCCGTGGCGTTGCAGGAGGTTGGCCAGCGATTGCACCGTGTAGGTCGGGTTTTTGTCGCCGTCACCGGCGAGGCCGACGACCAGGCCGTACCCGACGAGCTGGTTCTCGCGGGCGCCGGCGATCATGGCGATGTCCTTCACGCGCGAGCCGGCAATGCAGGGCTGCGCGCCGAGAAGCACGAGCGCGAGGAGCCAACCGGCGGCGGAGGGAAAGCGCGAGCGCATGATTCAAAAGGGGCTGACTTTATCCCACACCCGGGTGAACCAGCCGCGCTTCTGCGAGTCGGTCACGCCGCCCTTGGAGACGAACTTGATGGTCGCATCGGCGATGTTGTAGCTGAGGACGGTGTTGGCGGTGGTGACGTCCTCGGCGCGGACGGTGCCGCGCAAAATTGCCTCCTGAGTTTCGCCGCTGAAGGAAGTTTCGCGGCGCCCTTCGACGACGAGGTTGTTGTTCGGCAGCACCTCGATGACCCGCACGGCGACGCGCGTGTTGATGCTCTCGGAGTTGTTGATCGAGCCGCCGCCGTCGAAGTCTTTCGCGCCCGAGAGTTTCAAGCCGGGATACTTTCCGCCCTGGGTCAGCAGGCCGCTGGCGGAGGGGCCGTAGAGAAAGCTGGAGATGCTGTAGTCGGCGCTGCTTTTGCGCGCCGTCTTGGTGTTGTTCTGCTTCGTCGCCGTGTTGTTCTCCTGGACGATGATGGTGATGATGTCGCCGACGCTGCGGCCGCGGCGGTCGGCAAACATCGAGTGCGGCTGATCGGTTTTCCACAGCGATTGCGCGTGGACGCCGAGCGGGGCGGCGACACTGGTGAAGGCGACGGTGACGGCAACGGCGAGGACGCGCGCGAGGCCGGTGTTACAGGGAAACGAGGATGGTTTGTTCATTGCGGACCTTGCCGTGAAACTCACGTTTGGTTTGGAGATTGCGGATGCGGATGGTCTGCCCGGGGATGCCGTCCTCGAGCACTTCGACCTTGATCGACACGCTGAGCGCGCCGTCCTGGATGATGGCTTCGGCGACGCTGCCGCGCAGCACGACGGGGCGGACGCGCACGGAACGCGCACCGAGCGGCTGGCCCGCGGCCACGAACTCGGCGAGTTCGAGCGTGTCGTCCTCGGTCGCGATCGCGCCGAGCGGCTCGCGGAGGGTGAGGACGTCGCGGCGTTCCTGAGCCAGGTCAGCGTCGCGCAGCTTCGTCCCGCGCTTGAGCTGCGAGCGGGCGACGAGGACGTCCTTCATGATTTTCGCCTGCAAAAACAACTGCCAGCTCGCGACCGATTCCTGCGTGGTGCGGAGTTCAAAACGAACAATGAAACTGGCACTCACGCCGCTCGTGGGCAGGTCGAGGATGCGCAGCGTAAAGGGATCGTCGGGAATGTTGACGGGCGTCCAGGGGCGGACGAAGCGCAGCTCCAGTTCGCCGCGGTCCTTCACGTATTCGCGTTGGAGCGCGTCGGTGAGGTGCTGCTTGATTTCGGTTTCGTCGAGCGCGCGAAGACGGCGGGTGATGCGCACCTGCGACGCGCCGGACCACGCGCTGGCGGCGAGTTCGGGCGCGTTGCGGGTAAGCCACTCGGCGACCTGGGCGCGGGAGTAGGTGAGCGTTTGAGAGAGTGCTGGGGCGGCGGCAATGCGGATTTGCGGGATGATGACGGGCGTCGTCGCAGCGGGATTGGCGGTGACGAGGTGGTGCAGAAAAATGCCCGTGCCATCGACTTGTGCGACGGGCAACAGCTCGAGGGTGGCCGCCGCGACTGCGGCCGGGACCGCGCCGGGAGCGCCCAGAACGCGCTCGGCGGCGAAGGCGCCGACCGCCAGCCACAGGAGAGAAAAGCAAACGGCGCCGAGCTGCCAAGCCCGACGCCAGGGAGATACCACCTGCAAACCCCCGTGCCGGCAGGCAGGGACGAAAGGGTTCCGCGGGTGGCGAAAAATCGTAACCGCCGACGTGAGGGAAATCCGAGCGGCGATCCGGCGCAGAAGGAGGCCAGCATACTCAATGGCCTGCGCGGGGGACGCAGGCAGCGAGCGACGCAGTGCGGGCGCGCGCCGGGGTGTGTGGCAGCGGAATTTTGGGCAAAGGAATGGAGGCAAAGGAATGGGGACGGGGAGACTTTTTGTCTTCATTCCTTTGCCTCCATTCCTTTGCCAATTCTGTTTCTGAGATTGGCGTTCGGCGTCCCGTAGATCAGGGCGCGTCTGACCGACCGCTGTGGCCGCCGACGTGAGGAGCAGCCGAGCGCCGAAACGGAGCAGCATGGGGCCATTGGTCTCGGCAGGCGAACCGGGGTGCATTGGCAGGCGGATTGGCCGCTGGGCGTGGTCCTCCGCCTCCTCACGTCGGCGGCTACATCCGCGAAGTTTATTCGCAAGCGTCTTCATCAGCGGCGGAGGTTGTTGCCTTGTTGCATCATTTCATCCGCGGCCTGGACGGCCTTGGAATTAATTTCATACGCGCGCTGGGCGACCATCATGTTCACCATTTCTTCCACGACCTTCACGTTGGAGAGTTCGAGGTAGCCCTGCTGCACTTCGCCGAAACCGTTCTCGCCCGGATTGCCGCTCTCCGGCGTGCCCGACGCGGTGGTCTCGCGATAGAGATTGCGGCCGACGCTTTCGAGGCCGGCGGGATTGGCGAAGCGCACGGTCTGGATGCGGAAGTTGGTGTTGCCGTTGGCGCCCTTGAGCGTCACCTCGCCGTTAGGCGCGATGGAAATGCCGGAGGTCCCGGCCGGGATCGGCTGGAAGCCGCCCTGCAACACCAGCCCCTCGCTGGTCGTCACGCGGCCGTCGGACGCGGTCTTGAACGCGCCGTCGCGCGTGTAGGCACGGGTCCCGTTGGGAAGCTGCACCTCGAAAAACCCGTCGCCCTGCAACGCCAGATCAAGCCGCTCGCCGGTCTGTGTGAGTTCGCCGGTGGTGAAAATCTTGGAAGTGGAGATCGCCCGCGACCCGTGACCGACCTGCAGTCCCGTGGGCACCTGCGTGCCGCCGCCCTGCTCGGAGCCGGCGGCGCGGGCCGTCTGGTAGAGCAAGTCCTGGAACTCGATCTTGCTCTTCTTGAAGCCGGTCGTGTTGACGTTGGCGAGGTTGTTCGAGATGACGTCGAGGTTGAGCTGCTGCGAAGTCATCCCGGCGGCGGCGGAGTAGAGGGCGCGAATCATGGTGAAAAATCAGGGGTGAAAAATCAGCGGGAGCGGAATCCGTTCACGAGGTGCTGCCCAGTTCGGAGATGGCCCGGTTCAACCGCTCGTCGTGCAACTGGATCATGCGCTGGTTGGTCTCGAACGTGCGCATCGCCGACATCATGTTCGCCATCTCGGCGAGGGGCGTGGTGTTGGAAGACTCGACATAGCCCTGCCGCACGACGGCGTTGGGTTCGTCCGATCTGTGAATCTCAGGATGCGTCGCCAGATACATGCCGCCGCCGGCCTGCGTCAGTTTCTGCGGATCGTCGAAACTCACGATCTTCAGGCTGCCCTTCACGTCGATCCCCTGGGCGATTTCGCCTTTGGCGGAAATGCTGATCGCGTTTGGATTGCGCGGATCGAGCTGGATCGGGCCGTTGCTGCCCAGCACCGGAAAGCCCTGCTTGGTCACAAGCTGTCCGGCGACCGAGACCTTGAATTCGCCGTCCCGCGTGTAGCCCGTGTTGCCGTCGGGAAGTTGCACCGCGAAAAATCCGCCGCCCTCGAGCGCGACATCCGTCTTCGCGCCGGAGAAGCGCAGTTCGCCGGGCGTGTAGTTCGTGGTCACGCCGGCCTTGGGGATGGCAAACGGCTGCGGTCGCGAGCCGGCCTGCGCGCCCGGCTGCATCATGCCGGCTTGGATGGCGGAAAAGCTGAGGTCCTGGCGTTTGAATCCCGGGATGGAACTGCCGGCCATGTTTTCCCCGATGACTTCCTGCCAGCGATCGGCAGCGGTGAGTCCGGCGGCGGCGTGGTACAAGCTGACATTCATTGTCGGCTAGCAAAGCACCGGTTATGCCAGCGACGGTCCGCAGGGGTTTCGCTGGGATTTTTCGCCAATGCCCGCGTGCCAGCGGCACAAGCTGCCGCGGGGGTGCGGGAGTTATTTGCCGCTCGGGGGGGAGAGTGACGGGTGGCGAGTGGCGGGTGACGGGGTGATGCGTGATCCGTGATGGGTGACAATCGTTGTGGGCGGGATGGAAATTCTTGTGGGGGCGAAGTGGATGGAGAACGGGGCGATGTGGCCGCGTGGTCGCGGCATCCGACAAGAGTTCGTCGCCTCCTGCCAAGTCCCGAACCTGTCCGACAGCGGCGGGACACCCAAGGCCAGCCGTTCTGCCCGCGCATCGCGCCTTCGGAGTCGGGCAACCCGCGGCCTCCGCAGCGACCATCGCGTCCCAAAACTCCCACCAGACCCGAGCCAAG
>BJHT01000386.1 GCA_014193395.1 Verrucomicrobiota bacterium | reverse complement strand
GCATGTGCTGGCGCCCGAACAGATCGCCGCGCTGCTGGCGACGATGGTGGGGCGTGCTCCGTGATGCGTGATCCGTGAGGTCAGAAGCGAGCTGTCCGAGACGCGAAAACTAATTACTAATTGCTAAATACTAATTACTAATCACTGATTCCTAATCACCACTCCCCCGTATGATCCCCACCCCGCTTCCCGCACCCTCCCGTCGCAAAGCAGGAGGCAGCGTATGAGCACGGCCCCGCGAGCGTTGGCGTGGCTGCAGGTCTGGCGGCACCGGGCGGTGGTGGGTTGCGGGGTTCTGACGGTGGGGATCGGCGGAGGCCGGCTGCTGGGTTGGGCGTTGGGACAGGAAGTGCTGAATCGCACGGGAGGCGGATTGGGTGGGTTGACGCTCACCTCGGCGCTGAGTCTGGTCGCGCTCGGAGTGGCGCTGTTGCTGACGGTGTTGTGGCCGCGAGCAACGTGGCGGCGATGGGTGACGGGAGGATTGGCCGCGGCGGTGATCGTGGTGGCGGGGGAGGTTTTGATCGAAGATGCAACCGGCACGGACCTGGGCCTCGATCTGGAGCGGTGGCAACGGCGGGTTGCCGGGGCCGCGGATTTCCCCCGCGTGCCGCCGGTCGTAGCGCTGGGTTTGCTGCTGTGCGCCGTCGCGTGCGGACTGCTGCGGTCGGATGATCGCGGACGGCGTTGGCTGGCGTTGCCCGGGGTCGTCGCGGTGGTGACGGTCGCGGTGGCGGTGGTCTCGCTTTCCGGCACGCTGACGGGTGTCGAGCTGACCTACGGCTGGGGCAAGGCGACCACGGTTTCCATTCCGGAATCGCTGGCGCTGGGGTTGCTCGGGGTGGGCATTTTCGGCGCGACGCTCGGCGCGGCGACGCAGGATGACGCGCCGGTGCCGCGCTGGATTCCGCTGCTGTTTTTTGTCGGCGGATTCACGGCGGCGGCCGTGGCCGCGCTGGCCCTGGCCGAACTGAACCGGTCACAAATCCGCGCCGGCATACGCCAGGCGGCGCAGGGTTTGGCGGAGGGGCTGGCGGGACAGTTTCAGGAGCCCGCCGCGGCGCTGCGCCGCATGGCGGGCCGCCACGCCGCAGATGCCCAGATCACGCGCGACAAATGGGATTTGGAGGCGCGGGTGTTTCTCGAGGCCGCGCCGGACTGCCGCGCGTTGCACCTGGTCGCGCCGGATTTTCAATCCCGCTTTTCCTTCGCGCCCGCGGACGCGACCGGCACGCCCGAAACGACGATGCGACGGAGCGATCCGCAGTGGCGTGCGCTGATCAGTTCGCTGACCAACGCGCCCGCGGGCGACGACGCCGCGATCAGCCCCGCCACCATGCTGCCGAGCGGCGGGCGCGGATTCCTGCTGTGCGTGCCGGTACCGTTCGCGGGCCGCACCGGCGATCACCTGGTGGCGGAGTTTCGGTTGACACCGTTTCTCAGTCGCGCGCTGACCCGGCACGCGGTCGGTTGGAATGTCGTGCTGAACGAAGGGGACCGGATGATTTCACGACAGGAAGTCGGTGCGCCCGCCAGCGTCAGCCGGTGGGCGCAGACGACCCGCGTGGCCAAGGCCGGCGAGGCTTGGAGCGTGGTGCTGTGGCCGACGGCGGCCGCCGTCACGCAGCAGCGGTCGGCGCTGCCGTGGGTGACATTGACGGTCGGTTCCCTGCTGGCGGTCCTACTGGGCCTGGCGGTGCAACTGGTGATCACGACGCGGGCGCAGCATTTCGCCATGACGGCGGCCAACGCGCGGCTGACCCGCGAAATCGAAGAACGGAAAATCGTCGAGCAAGCCCTCGAGACCCAGCGGCAGCAATTGCAGGCGATCCTCGACAACTGCACGGCCTGCATCTACGTGAAAAACCTGCGCGGCGAATATCTGCTGGTGAACCGGCAGTTCGAAAAATTGTTCCACGTCACCGGTGCGGCGGTGGCGGGCAAGACCGATCAAGATTTGTTTCCGCCCGCGCTGGCGGCGGCGTTCCGCGCCAATGATCTGCGCGTGGCCACCGAGCAGCGCCCGCTCGAACTCGAGGAGGTCGCACCGCAGGACGACGGCCTGCACACGTATGTCTCCGTGAAATTTCCCATGCTCGACCCGGCGGGGACGATTTACGGCGTGTGCGGCATCTCGACGGACATCACCGAACGGAAGCAGGGCGAGGAGCGGCTGCGTACGAGCCACGCGGCGTTGCAATTCGCCAACGACCGGCTCACCGGCATCCTCGAGGGGGCGCACGATCTGGTGGCGGCGCTGGATCTCGAGTTCCGTCTGATCGCCTTCAACCACGCGTACCAGGAGAATTTCCGAAAAACATTTGGCCGCGACCTCACCCTCGGGATGAACCTGTTATCGGCGCTGGAGCACGTGCCGGACGAGCGGGCCAGCGCCGCGGAAAACTGGGGCCGTGCGCTGCGGGGCGAGGAGTTTCAGGTGGTGAAGGAATTCGGCGATCCGGCGCGCGGGCGGAACTTTTACGAAATTAGCTACAGCTCGATCCGGAGCGAACAGGGCCAGCTCATCGGCGCGGCGCATTTTGTCCGCGACATCACCACGCGCCGCCGCGCGGAACTGGCGCTGCAGGCCAGCGAGGACCGCCTGAGCCTGGCGCTCAAGTCGTCCCACGCCGGCACCTGGCACTGGGACATGAAGACAGGCAGGATTCTTTGGGATGACCACACCCACGCGCTGTTTGGGCTGGCCCCGGGGACGTTCGCGGGAACCTACGAGGCCTTTGCCGAACGGCTTGCGGCAGAGGATCGCGAACGCGTCCGAACCGATGTCCTCCATTCCGTGGAGAAGGGCCGCGACTTCGACACGGAATATCGGGCGGTGTGGCCCGACGGCACGGTGCATTGGATCGCCGCGCGCGGAATGGTGTACCGCGATGCAGCCGGCCGCCCCGTGAGCATGGTCGGCGTGTGCTGGGACGTGACGCGCCGGAAGGAGAACGAGAACGAACTCAAGGAAATGACGATGGCCCTCGCGCGCTCGAACACCGACCTGCAGCAGTTCGCGTATGTGGCGTCGCACGATCTGCAGGAGCCGCTGCGGATGGTCACCAGTTTCCTGCAACTGCTGAGCCAGCGCTACCACGGCAAGCTCGACTCGGAGGCCGACGAGTTCATCAACTTCGCCGTGGATGGTGCGCGCCGGATGCACCAGTTGATCAGCGACCTGCTCGCGTATTCCCGCGTGGGCAGCAACCGGAACCCGCTGCAACTCATCGACACCGCCGCCGCCTTCGCCGCCGCGCAGGCCAATCTCATGCTGGCGATCAGAGACGCCGGCGCCACCGTCACCTGCGGGCCGCTGCCGCGGATTCGCGGCGACGAGGTGCAGTGGGTGCAGTTGTTCCAAAACCTCATCGGCAACGCGGTCAAGTTTCACGGCGAACGCGCGCCGGTCGTGCGCGTCGAGGCGGTGCGCGAGGGGCCGGACTGGAAGTTCTCGGTTCGCGACAACGGCATTGGCATCGAGCCGCAATTCCACCAGCGGGTGTTCGTCATCTTCCAGCGCCTGCACGCGCGCGAGCAATACGCCGGCACCGGCATCGGCCTGGCCGTGTGCAAACGCATCGTCGAGCGCCACGGCGGCCGCATCTGGATCGAGTCGGAGCCGGGACACGGCACGACCTTTCTCTTCACCGTCCCGGCGGTGAAAACCGAGGAACCCGCATGAAATCAGCCGACCCAATCCGCCACGCCCATGACGCCGTCCACGCCCGCCGCGCCGCCGTCACCGTGGCGGATTCGCGTTTTGCGTTGCCAGACTTCCCGAACCTGCCCACCTTCACCGTGAATCTGGAAGGGGCTTTGAAAACTCATGAAAGACACAATTGAGATTCTCCTCGTGGAAGATCAGCCGGCCGACGCCCGACTGACCTCCGAGGCGCTCAAAGTGGGGTTGGTGGACAGTCGGTTGACCGTCGCGCGCGACGGACTCGAGGCCGTGGATTTTCTTTTCCATCGCGGAAAATTTGCCGGCGAAACGCGCCCCCACTTGATTTTGCTGGACCTCAACCTGCCCAAAAAATCCGGCCACGAAGTCCTGGCCGAGATCAAGAACGACCCAAACCTGCGCTCCATTCCGGTCATCATCCTGAGTTCCTCGCAGGCGGACACCGACATCGCCACCGCCTACCAGTTGCACGCCAACTGTTACGTGAGCAAACCCATCGAGTGCGACCAATATTTCCAGGTCGTGTCCGCCATCAAGGGCTTCTGGGGCACCGTTGCCCTGCTGCCCGGAAGCCAATGAACGCCCCGTCCGCCAGCGCCGTCAGCAGCCCGAACCCGCCCGCCGCCGCGCGCGCGCCGCTGAAAATCCTGCTCGTCGAGGACAACCCCGGCGACGCCCTGCTCATCCGCGTCATGCTCGCCAAGGTCGGTGGTTCCCAAATGACCTTGGAACGGACCGACCGGCTGAGCGAAGCCCTTAAACGGCTGGAACAGGGCGGAATCAACGCCGTCCTGCTCGACCTCTCGCTGCCGGACAGCCAGGGCTTGGAAACCTTCAACCGCATCTACGAACGGATCCCGCAGATTCCCATCCTCATCCTGACCGGCCACGACGACGAGGGCGTCGCCATTCGCGCGGTCCATCTCGGGGCGCAAGATTACCTCCTCAAAGGCCAGGTGGACGGCCCGGTCCTGTTGCGCGCCCTGCTCCACGCCTTGGAGCGCAAACGCATCCTCGAGGCCCTGCGCGAAAACGAGCAGCGCTACAAACTCCTCATCGAGACCACCTCCGATTACATCTACACCGTCACCCTCCAGAATGGCGTCGCCGGCACCACCACCCACGGCCCCGGCTGCGTCGCCGTCACCGGCTACCGGCCCGACGACTACGCCCGCGACAGCACGCTCTGGCACCGCATGATCCACGAGGACGACCGCGCTGCCGTCCTCGAAGACGCCGCGCGGGCCATCGCCGGGGTGCCCACCGTTCCGGTCGAGCACCGCATCCTCCACAAGGATGGTCTTTTGCGCTGGGTCAAACACACTTCGGTGTCCCGTCGCAACGAACGCGGCGAAGTGATCGCGGTCGAGGGCATCATCTCCGACATCACCGAGCGCCGCGCCGCGGAAATCCGGCTGCGCAACTCCGAGGCCCTCTACCAGTCACTGGTCGAAAGCCTCCCCCAAAACATTTTTCGCAAGGATCTCCGCGGCGTCTTCACCTTCGTCAATTCCGGCTTCTGCAAGGAACTCGGCAAAACGGCGGCCGAAATCCTCGGCCGGACGGACTTCGATTTTTTCCCGCTCGAACTGGCCACCCGCTATCGCGCCGACGACGAACGCGTCATGGCCAGCCAGAAGCTCTTCGAGTCCGTCGAGGAGCACGTCACGCCCGACGGCCAGCGGCTCTACGTTCAGATCGTCAAGATTCCCCTGCGCGATTCGAGTGAGCGCGTCATCGGCATTCAGGGAATCTTCTGGGACATCACCGCGCAGAAGCGCAACGAGGAAGAACTCCGCCGTGCCGCCGACGCGCTCCGCACCGCCAACGCGGAACTCAAATCAGCCCAGATGCAGCTCATTCAGGCCGAGAAAATGCTCTCCGTAGCGGGCCTGGCCGCCGGCGTCGCCCACGAAGTCAAGAACCCCCTCGCCGTCCTGAGCCTCGGCGTCGAATTCCTCACCCACCAACCCTTCGCCAAACAGGGCGACTTTGAATTGGTCCTCAAGGACATGACCGACGCCATCGAGCGCGCCAACCTCGTCATCGGCGGCCTGCTCGATTTCTCCCGGGAGAAGGAACTTGAACTCACCTCCGAATCCGTCACCGCCGTTGCCGAGCGCGCGCTCAAGCTGATCAGTCACCTCTTCTCCAACCGCTCCATCGAGATCATCCGCCAGTTCCAGAACGATCTCCCCGCCATCCACGTGGACCGCGTCAAGATCGAGCAGGTCTTCGTCAACCTCTTCACCAACGCCCTCCACGCCATGCCCCGCTTCGGCACCCTCAGCGTGCGCGCCTATCAGAAAATCCTGGCCGAAGACGAGGCCGAACTGAACCCCGGCCTGCGCGGCTGGGACCGCATTCGCACCGGCGACCGCGTCGTCGTCTTTGAAATCGACGACACCGGATCAGGCATTCCCGACGACAAACTGTCCCGCGTTTTCGACCCCTTCTACACCACCAAACCCACCAACGAAGGCACCGGCCTGGGCTTGAGCGTCGTCTCCAAAATCCTCGAACTGCACAGCGCCATGATTTCCATCCGCAACCGCCCCGAGGGCGGCGTCCGCGTCAAACTCTTCTTTCGCGCCCCCCCAACCTGAACCCCTCGCAGCCTATGAGAGGGTGTTGCGAAAGGGAAAGTGCGAGGTGTTGATTTCATTGGCGATTTCGCGTGTTTGCAAAAATGCCGCCTCAAAACAACGGCGCGTCCTCCCCCGGTAGTTCCAAGGACAGCTGTGTCGGCG
>BJHT01000385.1 GCA_014193395.1 Verrucomicrobiota bacterium | reverse complement strand
GGACGTTGGCAGCGAGCGACGCGCGGCGGATGGGTGCCCGGGTGTGTGGCAGCGGAATTTGGGGCAAAGGAATGAAAGCAAAGGAATGAAAGCAAAGGAATGAAAGCAAAGGAATGGAGGCAAAGGAATGGAGGCAAAGGAATGGGGACGCGAAGGCTTTTTGTTTTCATTCCTTTGCCTCCATTCCCTTGCCAAATCAGTTTCTGAGATTGGCGTTCGGCTTCGTGTTGGCCACGGGGCGTTCGACGGACCGCCGTACCCGCCTCAAAACCCTCGGTTCGCGCGCCAGAGCAGGACGCCGCCGATCGTTTGAAACAGGAAGTTCGGAATCCAGAGGATGAGATGCGGGAAGTATTCGGGCCGCGTTTCCATGGCCTGACCGAGGATGATGAAGCTGTAGTAAATCACGACGAGGACGAGCGCCAGCGCCATGCCGATGCTCGTCTCGCGGCGGTGCGCGCGGATGCCCAGCGGAATGCCGATGAGGGTGAAACCCACACACGCAAAGGCGAAGGAGATCTGCCGGTGCATCTGCACTTTGATCGGTGTCGCATCGACGCCGAGCCGCTCGGTCGCGCGCAGCTCGCGCCGCAATTGGGCGAAGGTCATCTCGCTGATTTTGGGTTTTTGCAGGGTCGGAGTGACGCGGTTGAAATCCACCGCCACGGTGATCTGACCCGCTGACACGACCTCCCAATCCTCTTCAAAAGCGGGCGCGGACTCGGGTGGCATGGCGAGCGCGTTGGTTTTGTGCGACGCGATGACGCCGGCGGCGTTGCTCCCCGGCAGGCCCGTCGGTGCGTTGGTCAACCACGCGGTGTTCGTGCCAGACATCGGGCCGGGAACCGCGTTGGTCGCGGGCGGAGATGACAGACGATGCTTCACGCGCAACGTGAGCTGGGCATCGAGGAGATCGAAGAGATACTGCCGTTTCTCCGCATCAAATTTGATCTTGCCCCGGGTGGCCCGCGTGCGTTGGACCAGTTCGCCGTCTTCGATGCGGTGGATGACGACATTCTCGACATCGTCGCCCTTGCGTTTGCCGAGGTAGATCACGTAGCCAGGGAAATCGCTGATGAAGGTCTTCTCCATCAACAGCGCGTTCGGTTGCTGGAACCCGAGGCGGAAGAGCAGGCGCTTGTAGGCGACGCGGCATTGCGGGGCGATCTCCATGTTGATTGCCGCCGCCAGGCCACTGAGCGCGAGGCTCAAAATAAGGATCGGCGTGATGAGCGCGAGCAGGCTCACGCCGCCGGCGCGCACGGCAGTCAGCTCGTGATCGGCGCTGAAGCGGCCGAAGACGAGCAGCGTGGCGGTGAGCATTCCCATCGGGAGCGCGAACACGAGGACGAAGGGAATCAGCAGCGCCACGGCCTGCAGCACGCCGCCGAGCGAGGCCTGGCGGTTGAGCAGAAGGGTGAGGATTTCCTTCAGCACGTTGCCCAGCAGCAGGACAAAGATGAACACCGCGACGCTGAGCAACAGCGCCGCCACCACCTGGCGGGTGAGATAGAGGTGAAGGGTTTTCATCTGCGGGCGCGCGGATGTTCGGGCGGGCGGTGGGGGGGTGTCACGGGAAATGTTTTGGGAGGGTTGAAGGGTTAATAGGTTGAAGAGTTGAAGTGGCGGGCAGCGTTCGCGCCTCCTCCAACCCTTCAACCTTTTAACCCATCAACTTCCCCACATTTCACACCTCACCCCGCCGTCAGCGCCGCGCGCGCATCGTCCGCCGCGCCGGTTTTTTCGAGGAAATAATCGTAGCCGCCGGGATACGACGCCACCTGGCCCGCGTTCACATGCAGCACCTTGGTGGCGAGGCGGCGGATGAAATGTACGTCGTGCGAGATGAAGACCAGCGTGCCCTCGTAGCGTTCGAGCGCGAGCGTGAGCGACTCGACGGTGAGGATGTCCAAGTGCGTCGTCGGTTCATCCATCAGCAGCAGGTTGGGCGGATCGACGAGGAATTTCACCAGGTTCAGCCGACTCTTCTCGCCGCCGCTGAGCACCGCCGTCTTCTTGTGAATGTCGTCCTTGCGAAACATGAACGATCCGAGCACCCCGCGCACCTCGTCCTCGCGCATCACCGGCGCGCTGGCAACGACCTCCTCGAGCACGGTGCGCTCGGGGTCCAGCGACGCGGCGCGATGCTGGCTGTAATAGCCGAGCACGCCGTTGTGCCCGAGGTCGCGCTCGCCCTGCTGGAACGGCACGAGGCCGGCGATGATCTTGAGCAGCGTGGATTTGCCCGCGCCGTTCGGCCCGACCAGCACCGTCCGCTCGCCCCGCTCGACGATGAGATCGAGGCCGCGGTAAACGTGGTTCGTGCCGTAGGCCATGTGGATGTTCCGCAACTGCACGGCGCGCTGCGGACCGCGCGGCGGCGGCGGAATCTGGAAGCGGAACGGCTTGCGCGGCGCGAGCGGTTTCTCGATCAGCTCGAGGCGCTCGATCTGCTTGAGCTTGCTCATCGCCTGCGAGGACTTCGACGGGATGGCGCGGAAGCGATCGACGAATTCCTGCAACGCCTGGATCTCCTTCTGCTGGTTTTTGTGCGCGGCCAGTTGCTGCTCGTAGCGCTCCTCGCGTTGCCGGAGGTAATCGGTGTAATTGCCCGTGTAGCCGATGAGCTTCTTCTCCGCGATTTCGTACACCTGCGTGACGATCTCCTCCATGAACTGCCGGTCGTGGGAAATCAGCAGCACCGCGCCGGAATAATTCTTCAGGTAATTCTGGAGCCACAGCAGCGCGAGCAAATCCAAGTGGTTCGTCGGCTCGTCGAGCAGCAGCAAATCCGGCTCCATCACCAGCAGTCGCGCCAGCCGCGCGCGCATGATCCAGCCGCCGCTCATCTCCTTGGCCTTGCGATTGAAGTCCGTCTCGCGGTAGCCCAGCCCGCGCAGCATTTTTTTCGCCTTCGTCTCCACCTGCGCGTCGGTGAGCGCGTCGTGCTTGGCGTGCGCCTCGAGGTATTCGGGGCCGGACACCTCGCCCGCGGCCTCGAGTTCGTGCAGGCGTTTTTCGAGCTGCGGCAGTTCGTCCACGCGGCCCGTGGCGACATCGAGAATCGTCTCGTCTCCGTGTGCCTCTCCCTCCTGCGGCAGGTAGCCGACCATCGTCCACTCGTCGCGCGCGACCACGCCCGAGTCGGGAATCTTCTGTTTCAAGATGATGGAAAAGAGCGTGGTCTTGCCGGCGCCATTGGGCCCGACCAGCGCCACGCGGTCGCCGTAATTGACATTGAACGACGCGTTCTCAAACAGCACGCGCCCGCCCAGGGTCATTTTTAAGTCACGAATTGTAAGCATGAGAAAATGTGTCTGCGCCGACGGCCGGCCGGCCACCAACGGGAAGAACGGGAGAGCCATTCCGCGGGAAAGCCGGAACTCGGGGTTAGCCGGCCGCGACGAGCGCGACAAGTTAGGGCCGGGGGATGGGGCGTCAATGGCCCATTTGGAAATGTGCGCTCGCGGCGGCGGAGCGCGGCGTGTTCCCCTGGCGGAGACATCTCCCGGCAGCGGCGCTTCACGCAATTCCACCGAAGGTTTTTGCCGGTTACGCTTCATCGACGTGAACGCCGCAGGCCGGGGCTGCGGGGCAGGCTTCCAGCCTGCCGGTTCGGGCGGCATGTACCGCTCGCGCTCGGCGTGCAGTCGGCGTGGGCAGCTCGTCGAGTCGGAACACGGGCCAAGACGCCCCGTGAAACGGCAGGCAGGGATGCCTGCCCCGCCCGAGTGGCGCGGGAGCTAGCCCGAATGCAAGAGACTGAAATGCGCCCTGAAATGCACCCCGCCTGAATTCCCCCGAAATGGTTCCTTGCGTGCACGGAAGTCCGCTTGTTACTTTGCGCGCCGCTGAATTTGTCCGGCTCCCCCGAGCGGCCCACGCGGGTCGGTCGGGAGAACGGGCGAAGCAGCAGGTTTGCCGCACCGCGGGTTGGGGAGAACCGGGTGCGCAGGTTGCCGACGTGGCGGAATTGGCAGACGCGCTGGACTCAAAATCCTGTGACCGCGAGGTCGTGTGGGTTCGACCCCCTCCGTCGGCACCAACAAACCAAAAAAGGAATCTCGGGCGGTTGCCCAGCCGGGCGACCGCTCCCTCATGCGGTGACTGCGGAGCGTCCTGCGGGCGGCGGTCGTGAGGCGTTGGCGGTTGGGGGTGAAGCCATTCGCAGACCGGGATTAGCCGCGGCGGAGTTGCCGGAGGTTTTGCGGGGCGCACAGCTTCTCCGCGCTCGCGATGAATGACGACACGTTTGCGGTCTGTCCGCGCGCGGGCACGGTGTGGTTCCTCACGCCCGAGCCGGAGCGCAATCGGGATTCGCAGACGCAAGCTTTGTTGGGGCAGGGATTCGCGAAGGTGGCGCTGGCGGAGATTCCGTTGTTTGGCCCGACGACGGCGGCCAACCTCTGTACGCTGTATCAGAAAGATTGCGTGGCCGGGGAGAAGATCAGGGTGGGCAAATGGGCGGTGGCTGTGTTCGTTCCGTGACGGGGACCGATGGGCAGAAAAAGTGGGCCGGCGGAAAACTGAAACGGCAGAAAAATGGGGGCAGAAATTGGTTCCCCTTTTCCTGCCCCCATTTTGCTGCCGTTTCTCTCTGCCGGGTTTTTGCTGCCTTTTTTTGCCGCGAGTGCCGGGTCACCCTTCGGTGGCGATGGCCTGCCGCTCTTCGCGCCAGCGTTTGCCGAGGGCGGTGAGGGTCTTGGCGGCGAGGAGGCGGCGGGCGAGGGGGAAGACGATGCGCTCTTCTTTGTCGAAGTGTTTGCGCGAGGCGAGGACGGCGCCGAGGAGCAGTTTGCGGGCGTCGGTGACGCGGCGGACTTTGGTGATCGCGGCGAGGTCGGCGTCGATTTGCTCGTGTTCGGCGTGGAAGTTTTCGTGCTGGCCGAGCTGGATGAGGTTGGGTTCGAGGGGTTCCATGAGGAGATGGTCCTCGATGCGTGAGTGGACTTTGAGGAGGGCTTCGAGGAGGCCGGCCAGGGCGCGAACTTCCGCGACGGTTCGCAGTTTGGGTGTCGCCTGTTCGATGTGATCGAAGACGTTGTGGAAGACGACGTGTTCGGCGGCCAGAGTTTGAATGATGGTCATAGGGTTGTCGGCGGTTTCGACCCGGAGGCGGCGCGGGGTGTTCGAGATTAAGATGTGATCCGCTGATTAAATCGGCGGCGCGGGGGAGGGGCTTGAATGCGAGGGGTTTTGTTTCACGACGAAAAACACGAAAGACACGAAAGAAGAAGCGTTTGCGGAAACGGGACGTGTCGCTGGGCGGGCGAGGTAAGTCGGTGTCGGCCAACTACGATCCGGCCCTTTGTCTTCGAGCCTTTCGTGTCTTTCCTGTTTTTCGGAGTTTGCCTCAACTGCCGTTTTCAGGTTCATGCTGCAGGCGGTGCGGTGGTCGTGGCGCGGCGGCGGTTGAAGGCGACGGCGTCGGCGTAGCGGACGCCGGTGCCGCCGAAGATGTCGAGGGCGGAGCCGATGGTGAGGTCGATGCGACCGCAGCTGGCGCGGGTGACTTCCTCGAGGTCGGCGAGGGAACGTGCGCCGCCAGCGTAGGTGGTGGGGATCGGGGACCAGCGGCCGAGTTGCTCGACGAGGGCGAGGTCCACGCCGCGGCAGAGGCCTTCGACATCGGCGGCGTGGATGAGGAATTCGTCGCAGTGCGCGGCGAGTTGCGCGAGCGCGTCGGGGCCGAGGGCGAGGGTGGTGAAATTCTGCCAGCGGTCGGTGACGACCCAGTATTGGCCGTCGCGCTGGCGGCAGCTCAGGTCGAGGACGAGGCGTTTTTTTCCGATGGCGTGGACGAGGGACTGGAGGCGGTCGTGGTCGATGCGGCCGGCGCGGAAAACCCAGGAAGTGACGATGACGTGGGACGCACCGGCATCGAGCCAGGCGCGGGCGTTGTCGAGGTTGACGCCGCCGCCGAGCTGGAGTCCGCCGGGATAGGCGGCGAGGGCCTCGCGCGCGGCGGCGTCATTGCCGGGGCCGAGGAGGATGACGTGGCCGCCGGAGAGTTGGTCGCGCCGGTAGAGTTCGGCGAACCAGCGGCTGGAATGGGGCGAGACGAAGTTGGTGCGCAGGGTCGCGGGGTTGTCCGTGAGGGAGCCGCCGACGATCTGTTTTACCTGGCCGTCGTGCAAATCAATGCAGGGTCGAAACACGGGCGGAGACTAGGGACCGGGGGCGGTGGTGGGAAACGGGAAAGTTGCGGGGTGGAACGAAGGGGGCGAGACAGGGCGGGCGCTGCGGCGGTGCGCACTGAGGTTTGGCGATTGGTTCACCTCCGTGCCGACTGCTGGGTGCGTTGGCCTGCGCTGCGCTCTTTGTTTGGGAGCGCGCGAGTTTTCCCCATGGTGGCGGCGGCAAGTGGTGCGGCGAATGCATCGTAGCGAATCTGAACCCCGGTCTCCGGAACTGATTTGGCAAAGGAATGGAGGCAAAGGAATGGGGACGGGG
>BJHT01000384.1 GCA_014193395.1 Verrucomicrobiota bacterium | reverse complement strand
CGGAGGGTGTCCAATTTGAAGCTTGGTCTTTGCTGCTTCCCTTGAGCTTTGAGCTTTGGGCTTTGGGCTTTTGCGCTTGAAGCTTCCGCTCCATCCGGCGCGTTGGCAGAGTGGTGCGGTCATGAAAACGTTGCACGATTTGGTGGCGGACAAGCTGGGACAGGCCGATCCGGCGGCGCGGGCGGCGTTGCTGCGCATTCCGCTGGAGAACATTGATCGCTGGCTGGCGAACGGTCATACGGCTCCGCATCGCTTGGAGCAATGGCGGGAGATTTTGGTGCGGGCGCAATTGTCGCCGGAGGGTTTTGCGGAGTTGCTTGAGTTGTTACGGGATCGCAGGGAAGCAGCAATACATCTCAAAATCTTTGGTCCTTTTGCTGGCGTGCTCACCACTTTGGAGCGACGAGGGGCTGTCTCGGAACACGCTTACCACTATTAGGTGCCTACTCAGATCAGTGGCTGGTGCTGGTTCCCTCTCATTAGCACCCGGCTTCAGCCGGGTGTTTGGGAAGGCCAATTTCCACAACCGCTTTAGCGGTTTTTCCGGTCCGACAGTCACGCTTGGAAGCTGCACCGGAAGCCGTTGAAACGGCTGCCCGGCTATGCGCATGCGAACACCCGGCTGAAGCCGGGTGCTAATGAGAGGGACAGGGGGCGGAGCCTACTCGGGTGAAGCGCGAGGATACCTTTTCGCGGTGCGTGTTCCGCAAGGGATGCGACGAAATCCTCGGACGCGGTTCGCCATGCGCGGGACCTGCGGGAAGGACCCTTCGCGTGCTGAATGGCACGCGGCGTTTGAGGCTTTCGCGCCCGCACGTTCGGATCGAGTGCGTCGGCGGGGGAAAGGTCACGGACGCGCGTAACGCGTCCCTACCGGAGTGATCTCAGTGGTTGAACCGGAACTCAGCGAGATTCACGAGCACCCACAGTGCTTCTTCGATGAGGTTTTCTTTCTTCGGATCGGTTTGCAGGTAGGCGACGAATTTCTCGCGCTCGGCGGCGCTGGGCGGGCGCGTGAGGATCGAGAGAAACATGCGGTCCACCTTTTGTTCCCACGGGTCGGTCGCGGTGTTGAGGGTGTCGGCGAGGTTGCCTTTTTTACGGCTAAGGAAGGCGCGGACGTTGCTGCTGTGGTTGAGGAAGAGATGCTCGCTGAGGCTGCCTTGGAAGTCGCCCTGGCCGTTCACGGGTTCGCCGAAGTAGCGGAGAAAATAATCGGTGCCGCTGCCTTCGCCGCCCTTCTGCGCGGGATCGTAGGCGGTGGCGACGCGTAGGACGGTCATCAGTTCCTCGGCGGAGAGCGGACGAATGCGGGCGCGTTCGAAATGGCGGGGCAGGGCGTCGGTGGCCGCGCCGGTGCTGGCGAGTTGGTAGGTCTCGCTGTTCACGAGTTCGCCGATAAACCATTTCAGGTCGAAGTGATGCGCGACGAATTGCTCGGTGAGCGCGTCGAGCAGGGCGGGCAGGCTGGGCTTGTTGTCCGCGCCGAGGTTGTCCACGGGATGCACGATGCCGCGGCCGAGGAACTGGCCCCAGAGGCGGTTGGCCGCGGCTCGGGCGAAGAAGGGATTCGTCGGCGCGGTGGCCCATTCGGCGAGTTTTTCTTTGCGCGAGAAGGGCGGCTTGGGGAGTGCTTTGAGGCCGGTCTTGATCTCGGGGTCCTTGAAGCTCGCGGGCAGGACGGGTTCGTCGAGTGGCGGGCCGGCGAGGAATTTCGGTTTCACAGGTTCGCCTTTTTTGCCGGGCTTCACGTCCTTCATGTTGCCGGCGAAGAGCACGTCGCCGCTGCCTTTTTCGCCGATCTTGTATTGCTTCACCTGCTTGTCGCCGCTGCCGCTGGCGCCCTGGTCGAGGACGACGAGGCGCACGAAGAAGCCGGCCATGCCGTAGAAATCTTTCTGCAACAGGTCGGTGTAGGGATGGTCGTGGCAGCGCGCGCACTGGAGTTGTGTTCCGAGGAAAATCTTGCTGAAGGCTTCGGTGAGATCCTCGGGGCGCTGGTTGAACTGCACGTAGAACAACTCGGAGCCTTCCTGTTCGGCGAGGAGGAGGTCACGGACCCAGCGGTCGTAGGGTTCGTTGCGTGCGAATTTGTCGGTGAGCCACTGCTTGAAGCGGTCGCGTTTGCGGGTGGCGTCGGGATTGGCCGGGTTGCGGCCGAAGAGGGTGAGGTCCCAGAGCGTGGCCTGCTGTGCGGCGAAGCGCGGGTCGTCGAGCAGGCGCGTGATGAGCTGGGCGCGTTTCTGCGGGTCGGCGTCGGTGAGGAACTGACGGGCTTCGTCGTAGGTCGGGATGGTCCCGACGAGGTCAAGATAAACGCGGCGCAAGAAGGTGGCGTCGTCGGCCTTGGGGGCGGGCGTGACGTTTTCTTTTTTCCACGCGGCTTGGACATGGGTGTCGATGATCTGGCGCAGCGGGGTTTCGGCGGCGGCGGCTCGGGGCGGGGCGGCGGTGAGGAGCAACGTGCAGAGGGCGAGCAGGGGCGCGAGCGCGCGGGGCCGTCGTGGTGCGGGCATCGGGTGCCTCGGCAGAAGTTTACGGCGGGGGCGCGCGGGCGAAACTGGCGGGTGCATGGTGGGGACGCTGCCGTGGGCGCTGTGGGCGGTCAAGCGCGCGGGGACGCAGAAAATGAACGGCAGAAAAATGGGGGCAGAAAAATGAGGGGGGGATGCAGGGGTGGTGAATTCGAGGAAGTCCGGCCGGAAGGTTGGCCAAGGAATGGAGGCAAAGGAATGAAATCTCCAGTTCCCATTCCTCCGCTTCCATTCCTGTGCCATTCGTTTTGGTTCCCGATTCTGTTGCGTCGGTCTAATTGAGCGTTCGGTATGCGGAGCGCCGATCTCCCGATCGGCGCGTGGGATTGGGGGGTAAGACGTGCCGAACCGGAGTTCGGCGCTTTGGGGAGGACAAAAAAACTTCACGGGCGGGAGTGGCGCACAGTGACACTCCCATCCGTGGCCCAGCCATCCGGCCGGGCAAAACTCATTTCTCGATCACGCGGTAGAAGCGGGGTGGAGGTTGGTGCTGCTGGCGTCCTCGAAGCGGATGAGGCCGTTGATGATCGAGAGGCCCGTGGTGTTGGTGATCCAGAGGGTGCCCGCACCGATGAAGTTGGCGGTCGAGTGAATCTCGAGGCGGGTCAGGTCGCTGGCGAGGGTGCCGTCGGGGTCGCGGAAGTGGAGTTGGAAGCGGCCGTCAGGCAGGCGGTGCAGGTTGGTGCCGCCCTCGACGCGTTGGGGCACGAGCACGCGCAGCAGGGCGGGGCGCTGGTCACGTTGCCGGAGGCGTTGGTGGCGCGCGTTTAGGGATACTGGCTGAGGAACTCGGTCGCAGTCATCGCCGGAATGGATGACGCCGTAAAATGGCGGGCGTTGCCCGTCACGATGACTGCGGCTTGAACTCGCATCGCCGCCGCGTATTGAAGTGCATCTTCGAAGTCCGGCCAGCCCAGTCCCACGGCGAACAGCGCGTCGTGCTCGTCGGTCGGGACGATCCGGGATTGCCGGAGCAGGTCGCGGAGGTGCTGCTCCCGCTGCACCGGCGTCTGCTTCGCGCGGGCGAGGATGTAGTCCACATTCGAGAGCGTGTGCCACGCCGTCCAGAGTTCATCCTGCCGCGTGGCGCAGCGCAGCAGGAATGCCCCCGCGTCAGCCGCTCCGGGGCGGGAGAGCACCACATCCAGCCAGATGTTCGTATCGACAAAGACGCGCATGACTCACCGGGGCGTATCTGAAAACGGGTGGCGCGGGCGACTCGCCGGCCGGAATGGCCGGACGCAACTTGACGAAGAGACCGTCTTTATTGGTTCGAGGCGGTTCTTCCGTTCCGTCGGGCGGGTCTCCCGACGGCACAGGCGGGTCGTCTGTGCTACTCGGAGACGACGTTCCAGAGCCGCTCTCACAGGGCGTATTTCTCCTTCAGCCCCTGCCAGCGGAGGTCGTCCAAGTCGGCGTCGGAGAACGTGGTGAGCGGCTGGGCGGCGCAGCGTTCGAGCCAGGCCTGAAGCGCATCCGTCCGGCTGGGTTCAACGGGCGGCGTGGCCTGCTCTTCGGCGGCGACTTCGAGCGCGCGGCCATGGCGGCGAACCCGGGCAGGCAGCCACGTTTCTTCGGGCAGGGAGATGTCGGTGGAGAGGACGGCGGTGAAGTGCATGACGTTGAAGTGTTCTTCGCGCCCAAAGTGACTGTGTTTGGAATCTCGGTCAAAATCCAATTTGCCGGGGGACTTCTGCGGGGCGCATCTCAGTTTCTTGCAGCGATGCGGCACGGTGTTGGTCGTCCCGGAGGGACGACCGAGAAAAGCCCGGCACTTGAGTGCTGGGTACGCGGTGATTCAAACCGCAAGTCCCGCAGGGACGACTGAGGCATCGGGAAGCTGGGTCGGCCGTCCCTGTCGGGACTTGGTGCCTCTTCATCTCTGACCCGGCACTCAAGTGCTGGGCTATTCTCAGGCGTCCCTGCGGGGCGGCCAGAGCCAAGCCGGGTGTGGTAAGAAACTACCCGGGCGGGAGTGGCGCACAGTGGCACTCCCACCCGTGGCCCGGCCACCCGGCCGGGCAAAACTCATTTCTCGATGATGCGGTAGAAGCGGCGTGAGGGTCGTGTTTCGGTCGCGCGGGGCTTTGTGTTTGACCGCGGGTGGGGGCGCTCGCGTAACGTCGCGTCGTGCCGCCGCCGCTAATCAGCCCGAATCCATTGATGATCCTGCCGTTCGTGGTGTTGCTGGCGTTGATTGCGCTCGCGCCGTTGTGGTTCGCGGGGTTCTGGGGGAAGCATTATCCGAAGGTCACGTTGGCGTTGGGCGGGATCACGCTGGGATATTATCTGCTGTCGCTGCAGGCGTATGGCCGGGTGGTGCATACGGGGGTCGAGTATCTGAGTTTCATTGCGTTGATCGGGTCGCTGTATGTGGTGGCCGGGGGGATTCACATCCGGGTGAAGGGCGAGGCAACGCCGTTCGGGAACGTGGTGTTCCTGGCCATCGGGGCCGCGGTGTCAAATGTGCTGGGAACGACGGGGGCGTCGATGCTGCTGGTGCGTCCGTGGCTGCGGATGAATCGCTACCGCGTGACGGAGTATCACGTCGTGTTTTTTATTTTCATCGTGTCGAACGTGGGCGGGTGCCTGACGCCGATCGGGGATCCACCGTTGTTTCTCGGGTATTTGAAGGGGGTGCCGTTCTGGTGGGTGGTCGAGCATTGCTGGGGCGCGTGGGTGGCGGCAGTGGGGATATTGCTCGGGATGTTCTGGGTGGTGGATTACCGGAATTTCCTGCGGGCGCCGCGGAAGGTGCGGGAGGCGCAGACGAAGGAGCCGGAGCATTGGAAGTTCGAGGGGTTGTCGAATGTGTTTTTTCTGGCGGTGATTTTGGGGTCGGTGTTTGTCGAGCGGCCGGCGTTTTTACGCGAGGCGCTGATGGTGGCGGCGGCGGTGGGTTCGTATTTCACCACGCGCAAGTCGGTGCATGAGGCCAACGCGTTCAATTTTCATCCGATCAAGGAGGTGGCGATTTTGTTTGTCGGAATTTTCGCGACGATGATGCCGGCGCTGGATTGGTTGCAGGGGAATGCGGGGAAGCTGGGGGAGCCGACGGTGTCGTTTTATTATTGGGGGAGCGGGACGCTGTCGAGCGTGTTGGATAATGCGCCGACGTATCTCAGTTTCCTGAGCGCGGCGCTGGGCGGCGCGGTGCCGGCGGATGTGGTGACGCAGGTGCAGGCGCTGGTGCAGGCGGGCGGGAGCGGACTGGCGAGCGTGCCGGAACCGGTGCGTGCGACCTACGAAGCGCTGGTGCGGCAGTATCCGGCGGAGGTGACGGGGAAGACGGTGGGGGTGGAGGAGATTCAGCTCGCGGTGCTGCTCGGGGTGCCGCGGCTCAACGGGTATCTGGTGGCGATCAGTCTGGGCGCGGTGTTTTTCGGCGCGAACACGTACATCGGGAACGGGCCGAATTTCATGGTGAAGGCGATCGCGGATCAGCAGGAGGTGCGGACGCCGGGGTTCGTGGGGTATGTGCTGAAGTATGCGCTGCCGTTCATGCTGCCGATGCTGGTGGTGGTGTGGTGGTTTTTTGTGCGGGGGTGACGCGGGCGATTTCGCGCGGCGACGGAAATGCGAAAATGGCAACCACGGATGAACACGGATGAAGACAGCGCGGCCAAGCAGCTGCGGGAGGCGCTCTGGCTCTGGAGTGCGGTGACTTGTCACCGCTTTCGCGCAGGCGACTTGTCGCCGTCGAACTTCTGCATGCTTCCGGTCACGCGGGCGTGCCGGCGCTGGCGCGAGCCTCGAACGCCCCTCGTGAATGATCGAGCGCTTGGGAGTTTGACGGCGACAAGTCGCCTTGGAAAAGCGGTGACAAGTCACCGCACTCCAAAGCGCGGGGTTCGCTTGCCCCTCCCCCATCCGTAATACAATGACGAAGGTTCCTGCATTTTCAGCAAAGAGTTCAAGCGGCCATCGCCATGAGTTTGTCCACGTTGGCTTGGCGTGCCGCCAGCAGGGCCGTGACGATCTGCCGGCCTTCCC
>BJHT01000383.1 GCA_014193395.1 Verrucomicrobiota bacterium | reverse complement strand
GGAGGCGGCGTTTCACCGCGTCGTCGTAGAGCTTTTGAATCGCGCTAATGCCACGGGCGACGGCGGCGGCGTTGATGTCTTTGAGGATGACGCGGACGCCGTGGGAGCTGAGCCAGTGCGCGATGCCGGCGCCCATGACGCCGGCACCGATGACGGCGACGGTGTGGACGCGGGAGGAGATTTGCGAATCAGCCGAAGCTCCAGCGAGACGGCCCGCCTCGCCCCGGCCCTCTCCTCCCGCGACGGGAGAAGAGGGAGCGAGGGGCGGTCGTGTTGTCCGCCCATCACTTGGGGCAACGGTAACTCCGGCAGGAACGGGGTAGCTGAGTTTTTTCGCATGTTCTTGCAGGAGGAAAAGGTTGAGCAAATTGCGGGCGCGGCTGCCGGTGGCGAGGTCGGCGAAGGCATCGCGTTCGAGGCGGAGCGAGTGGGCGTGCGAATGGCGGATGCCGGTGGTGAGGACGTCGATGGCTTTGATGACGGCGTGGTAGTGGCCGCGCGTTTTGCGGAGGACTTGGTTGCGCACGCGGGCGGCGATGAGCGGGGCGGCGAGCGCGGTGGCGCGATGCGCGAGCGAGGTCGGGCGCGGGCGCGGCGGGAGATGGCCGCGGAGGCTGGCGAGTTTGCGGCGGGCGGCGTCGAGGAGGTTTTCGCGCGGGGCGAGTTCGTCGATGAGGCCTTTTTTCAGCGCGAGTTTTGCGGGAAGGGTTTTGCCGTTGAGGATCAGGTCGAGTGCGGTGGGCAGGCCGATGAGGCGCGGCAGGCGGGTCGAGCCGCCCCAGGCGGGGAGGATGCCGAGCTGGGTTTCGGGCAGGCCGATTTTCGTGGCGTTGTCGGGCGAAGCGATGCGGAAGTCGCACGCGAGGCAGACCTCGAAGCCGCCGCCGAGGCACGCGCCGTGGATCGCGGCGAGGGTCGGGATGGGCAGCGCGGCGAGGCGGTCGAAGAGTTGCTGGCCGCGTTCGACCATCGCGGTGAGTTGCGCGCGGGTGTCGGCGGTGGGCGTGATGATGGTGTGGTAGAGGGCGTGGACATCGGCACCGGCGATGAAGATGGCGGGCTTGGCGCTGACGAGGACGAGGCCTTTGATTTCAGGGTGCGCGGCGAGGTGCGCGAGGTGGGCGTCGAGTTCGTCGAGCGTGGCGGAGTCGAAGACGTTCGCGGGGGAGTTGGGGCGGTCGAAGGTGAGGAGGCAGAGGGCGTCGTCGGTGAGGGTGCGGTGGATGTTTTTGAAAGTGGGTTCAGGCATGGGAGAGCGCGTTGGGTGGGAGCACCCCTCACCCTCATTCCCTCTCCCCGTTGAGGGGAGAGGGAGGCCCGACGTGGGCGTGGGGGTGGGTCGTGGCGTGGCCGACCCCACGGCACGGCTTTTTTCCCGCTCGGCGCTCGCGGGGAGAGGGAGGGCGGCGGGGCGCGGGGGTGGGGGCCGGACCGGATTGACCGGGTTGACGGGGTTGACGGGATTCACGGGGAAGAGATCGGTGGTGGTGAGGGAGAGGGTGTTCATAAGGCCTCCAACCAGAGGGCCGCGCCTTGGCCACCGCCGACGCAGAGGGAGACGAGTGCGCGGTGGGCGGAGCGGCGTTTGAGTTCGAGCAGGGTGGTGAGGACGAGGCGGGCACCGGTCGCGCCGACGGGATGGCCGAGGGCGATGGCGCCGCCGTTGACGTTGAGTTTTTCGAGCGGGATTTCGCAGAGGGCGGCGGGGCGGCCGAGGACTTTGCGGGCGAATTTTTCGGAGCGGGCGCATTCGAGACAGGCGAGGACCTGGGCGGCGAAGGCTTCGTTGATTTCGATCAGGTCTGCGTCGGCGGGGCTGAGACCGGTGAGGTCCTGGGCTTTGGCCATCGCGAAGACGGGGCCGAGGCCCATGCGGCTGGGATCGCAGCCGGCGTAGGCGTAGCCGGTGAGGACGCCGAGGGGACGCAGGCCGAGTTCGGCGGCTTTGGTCTCGGTCATGACGAGGAGGGCGACGGCACCGTCAGTGATTTGCGAGGAGTTGGCGGCGGTGACGGTGCCGTTGCGTTTGTCGAAAACGGGTTTGAGGCGCGCGAGGGTTTCGGGGGTTTGATCGGTGCGCGGGCCGTTGTCGGTGGTGAGGGCGGTGCCGGCGGCGTTGAAGACGGGGCAGATTTCGGCGGCGATTTTTTCGCGGGCGGCGAGAGCGCGTTTGTGTGACTCGATGGCGAAGGCGTCCTGGCGGGCGCGGGTGAGGCCGAGTTCGCGGGCGAGGAGTTCGGCGGTCTCGCCCATGTTCAGGCCGCAGACGGGGTCGGTGAGGCCGAGCAGGAGGCCGACGCGGGGCTTGAAATCAGCGGGGCGGAAGGCGGCGAGGGCTTTCACTTTTTGCAGCGCGCTGCGGGCTTTGGCGAGGGCGGTGAATTTGGCGGCGGCGCTTTGGGGAAAAAGGAGCGGGACCTGGGACATGCTTTCGGTGCCGCCGACGAGGAAGATTTCGCCGCGTCCGGCGGCGGCTTTTTCCGCGGCTTGCGTGAGGGCTTCGCAGCCGGAGGCGCAGTTGCGGTGGACGGTGATGGCCGGGACGCTTTCGGGGATGCCGGCGCGGAGGGCGATGACACGGGCGATGTTGGCGGCGTCGAAGGGCTGGCAGACGCAGCCGAAGATGACTTCGTCGATGCGGGCGGGATCAAGGACGGTGCGGGTGAGGAGGGCGTTGACGGCGATGCGTCCGAGTTCGTCAGGCGCGAGGCCGGCTAGGTCTGTGCCGGCGCGGCAGAACGGGGTCCGGACTCCATCCACGATGACCAGGCGGGGCGTTTTCATTTGGCGGCCTCCAGAGGTTCACGTTGGGTTGTTGTCAGTTTTGACTCCGGCACGGTGGTGATGGTGGAAAGTATCCGCGCGGTGGAGGTGGAACGCGTGTCGGGGATGGGTTCGAGCGGCGAGACGCCGCGCGAACTCGTAGGCGCGGACGCCTGCGAAACCGCGCCGGGGCGGTTGTCGAGGATCTTGCTTTCTTTGAGTTGCACGCCGACGCCTTGGCGACGGCGGAGTTCCTCGGCGCTGTGGAATTCGATCCGGTTGGGATGCAGCTCGGCGGCGTTGTAGAGGCGGGCGCGGAGGTCGTGGGCGAGACGGGTTTCGTCGGCACCGTTGATTTTTTGAACGTGGAGAATGAGTTCGTCCACTTCGAGCGGGTCGTCGTGGAGTTTGCGGAGTTCGAGCTGCCAGGAGCCGACGTCATCGACGTTGTCGAGAACGTGTTCGAGTTGGTTGAAATCGACGAGCGTGCCTTTGAGTTTGCCGAAGTTGAGGCTCTTGATTTCGGTGCTGCGGCTGATGTTGCCGAGGAGGCGCGGGACGGTGCGACCGCAGCCGGGGCAGCGTTCGTAGGTGAGGCGACCGTCGAGATAATCGCCGGTGCGATAGCGGATGACGACGGTGCCGCGGCCGTCGAGCGGCGTGAAAACGATCTCGCCGGGCTGGCCGGGCGGGACGAGGCGGCCGGTTTTCGGATCGATCAATTCGACGAGGCCGAGGTCGGGGTAGAGGTGGAAGCCGGTCTCGTGTTTGCCGAAGGAATTGGCGCATTCGCCCCAGGCCATGCGGGCTTCGGTGAAGCCGTAGGTGCTGACGATGTCGAGCGCGGGCGAGCCGAGTTCGGCGGCGAGATTGACGAGTTTGCGCTTCATGCCGTCAGGGACTTTTTCGCCGCCGAGCACGAGGCGGCGGAGATTTTCGAGGCGCACGCCTTCATCCGCGGCCTGGTGGAGTACGTGATAGAGGAAGGTTGGCATGCCGAGGAGGATGTCGGGCTTGAGCTTGCGGATGAGGCGGAGATTGCCCTCGGTGCCCATGACTTTGCCGCCGCCGGTGCTGGTCTGGAACACGCCGAATTCGACGCCGCCGTAGTGGGTTTGCCAGAAGGCGAGATGCGGCGCGAAGGGGAAGAGATTGAGCAGGCGGAGGTCGGGCGCGGCACCGCAAATTTCGAAGACGCGTTTGCCGGTGAGCGCGAGATGATCGAGATCGTAGCGCGTGAAGAGAAAGGGAATCGGCTCGGCGGAACGGCCGGTGGTGCTGGTCATGAACACGGGGCGGAACTCGGCATCGAGGGCGCG
Source organism: Verrucomicrobiota bacterium (assembly GCA_014193395.1). GTDB lineage: Bacteria > Verrucomicrobiota > Verrucomicrobiia > Limisphaerales > BJHT01 > BJHT01. The sequence goes on along the minus strand of BJHT01000383.1, from coordinate 2,477 downwards.
GCGGACGTGTTCGCGGCCGTGGATGAGGGCGCTGAGAATGTTCGCGGGACGGCGCGAGAGAACTTTTTTGTCGGGCAGAACGAGGAAGTCGCGAATGCGGTTGGGATGCTCGGGCGTGGAGCTGAGGTCGAGCTTGGAGGTCAGCGGGAGGCGGTCGAGATCCTCGAGGGTGTGGAGGTCGTCTGGGGCGAAGCCGTGTTCGTGAAAGAGCGCGCGATAGTGCGGCGAAAAGGGGACCACGACGTCGCGCAGGTAGCGGCGCAGCTTCTCGACCTGGAGCCGGCGGACGGTTTCTTCAGGCAGCGTGTGCCATTGGGTGGTGAGCAGGTTCGTGTTCATGATGCGGCTCCTTTCGGGTGACGAGGGACTTGATGTCGCGGAGGTGTTCGGTGGCGACCTGACGGCCGACGGCGATGTATTTGCCGGGACGGGCGAAGTCGTGCCAGCGGGCGTCCCACGCGAGTGGGCGCAGGACGAGGTCGGCGTCGCGGCAGCTTTCCTCGGCGACGCGCATTTGCGCGCCGTAGAAGCAGGAGATGAGGTTGTCGAGGATGTTGCCGCCGGCGAAGTAGTTGAGGTGGCGGTTGAGGGTTTTGAAAAGATTGAAGCGTTTCGAGGCGGTCTCTTGTTGCTCGCGTTTCATTTCCTCGCGGCATTGGAGATAGGCGGGCGGCGGGATGGTGTTCACAGCGATGATGCGCTCGATGCCGAGTTCGCGGAGGACATCGACGGGCAGCGGGTCGGAGATGCCGCCGTCGATGTAGTCGGTGCCGGCGATGTTCACGGGGACGCAGACGCCGGGAATCGCAATGCTGGCGTGGACGGCGGCGGCGATGTCGCCGCTGGAGAAAACCGTGCGCCCGAGGCTGCCGAGCTGGGTGGCGACGACACGGAGCGGGATGACGGTGTCGGCGAAATGGGCGTCGCCGAGCGAGCGTTTCAGGCGGCGCTTGATCGCACCGCCCGCGATGAACCCGCGGCGCGGTGGCAGCATGGGATCGATGAGGCGCAACATGCCGGTGCGGCCTTCGACCTCGTGGGCGAGGCGGTCGAGCTTGGTGCCGTCGAGGCCGTAGGCCCAGAGCGCGCCGACGTAGGCGCCCATGCTGCAGCCGGCGACGATGTCGATGTCGATGCCGTTTTCCTCGAGAACTTGAATTACGCCGACGTGGGCGAAGCCTTTCGCGCCGCCGGAGGATAGGGCGAGGCCGACCTGGCGATGGCTGATTTCGCGGGCGAGGCGGCGCAGGTCCGAGTCGAGGAGGCGGTTGGTCCACGAGCCGATGTCGGTGTCGGCACCGATGGCCGGGGCGTTGCGGATGAAGCCGGTGCGGAAGCCGGTGAGGGGCTTGAAGGTTTCGTCCGGCTCCTGCGCGCGTTCGTCGTTGGCGAGGCAGATGAGCGGTTTGAGATGGGCCAGTTCGCCACCGGGCGCGGCGTGGATGAGGCGGGCGAAGCGGTTGAAGTCGTAGAACTCCGTTGCATCCTGGCGCAGCAGGTTGCAGCTCAGGTCGGAGCGGAGGACGCATTCTTCCAACAGCGGGGCGGCGGTTTCGTGGCCGAGGTCGAGGAGGATGTAGGTGAAATGGCGGCGGAGATGATTCAGGAAGGTCGCCATTTGCGCCGCCTCGTGAGCGTCCTGACCGCCCGCCATGGTCAGGTGCTCGACGCCGGTGGGGAGGGTCTCGAGGTGGTTGGAGAGGACGAAGCCGGCTTCGGCACGTCGCCGAAGCAGGGGCCAGTCTTTCAGCGCCAGCGTGGTTCCGGCGGGGACCAACTGGACGATCAGGACCGGTTCCCCTGATTCGGCTTTAAGATAATGCCCGATGCGCGCCGCGAGGTAGCTGCTGTCGATGGAACCGCTCAACGAGGCAAGCGTCACCACGCCTCTGGCCCGGGTGCTGGCAGTGCGCCCGTGAGTGTGAGCACCGCTCCTCGGGCTCAAGCTGCCGGCCAGCCGTTCTTCGAGGTTTCCCCGCAGAGTTGTCGCTCGCGCATTCATGTTTGCGGAGGCGACGGGAGCAGGTGACTTGGGATTTTTTAGATCGAATCTTCCAGTATCACGCTGGCCGCCGCCGGGTTCTGGGTTTTCATCGTTCGTTGGGCAATTAGTTATTCTTTAACTCTGGATAAGTTATACGCCTCTTTTGGATAACGGTCAAATCGGCGGGGAACGTGAGGGGAAATTGGGAACGGTTAGGCGGCGAGGCGTGCGACGGGGAAGCGGGCTTGGAGGATTTCGACGCGGGCGACAGTTCGGACGCCTTGCCGCCTAAAGGCGGAACTCCAAACGAAGAGACTCCGAACGTGCGCCAGCGGCGCAGCAAGTCGGGCAGGTTGTTCTTCGCGTGGTCGTCGGCGGTGAGCGCGGCCTTGGGCACTGGGCCGAGCTTTTCCGGGGGGAGGAGTTCGGTGCGTTTGTCGTCGAGCGACATGTCGTCGGCGTCCACGTCGGTGAACCCTACGGGTTCCGTGCC
>BJHT01000382.1 GCA_014193395.1 Verrucomicrobiota bacterium | reverse complement strand
ACGACCGTGGCACGCCGCTCGCCGACTACACGCAACGGCTGGAACAGCTCATCGCCCGCATGAAGCAGACCGGCGCGAAGCTCGTGTGGGCCAGCACCACGCCCATTCCTGACGACCCGCCGAAGAAACAGACCGCCGCCTCCATCGTGGAGCGCAACCGCGCCGCCGCCGAACTGATGCAGAAACACGGCATCGCCACGGACGACCTCTTCGCCGCCATCACCCCGCACCTGGCCGAGATGCAGAATCCGAACGACGTCCACTTCAACGCGATGGGCTACGAGTTCCTCGGCCAGACCGTGGCCGCAAGCATCGACACCGCTTTGAAAGCGAAGCGCCCATGAAGCGCCGCCGGCGCCGGGTGGACACCATCAACCCGTTTGGCCAATATTAGCCGTGATGCATCCAGCCATGTGGAGAGACACGGTCCAGCGAGTGACCATGCTTTTCACCGGCCTGCTGCTCGCGCTGCCAGTCAGCGTCGCGGCGGACGGTGTGGCGCTGTTGCCGGTGAAACAGTTTGCGGAGTGTCGCGCGGGCGAGGAGTGGGTGCGTTCGCTGCTCGTGGCGGACGCGAAAGGGATTTCCTTGCAGTCTGTTAAGCAGTAGTCAGTCACCAATGAAACACTCCCATCCATTCCTCATTGCCCTGCTGGCAGGGCTGGCTTGCGTCGATAAGGCTTTCCCGGACGAGGGCGGCGCCGCTTTTCGCATCCAGCTCGACACGATTACCGAGGGTTTTGAAGGCCGGCCATACGATGGCAAAACGATGCAATACATGCAGGCGCGCGCTGCCATCGTGCCCCGCTCCGGACGCGATCCGCTGGTGGTGGTGACGATGAGTCCGTTCAAGATGGGGGCCGCCGATGTCTATTTCGAGCTGCACGAGATGCGCTCGGAAAATCTTGGCGCAAGCTGGCAGGGGCCGTTCAAGCATCTCGATACTCTGGGCCGGCGCGCGGGCAAGACGATGGCGGGCGGAGCAGGAGAGGAAGCGATCGCCGATTTCTGGCCGAAGTGGCATGCCAAGTCCGGGAAGATATTGGGCACGGGCCAGAGCGAGATCTATGTCGGCAACAAACAGCCGGTGCTCGATGGCTGGCACGACGCGGCTTACTCGGCTTATGACGCCGCGACGCACACCTGGTCACGGTGGGAAGGCCTGGCGGTGCCGCTGAAGGATATGAAGCTCGGCTGCAGCGCGGGCTGCGTGCAGCGGGTGGATCTCCCCAACGGCGACATCTTGCTGCCGGTCTCTTTTGGCATCGAGGAAACCAAGGGCACCCAGCGGGGCTGGCCGGTCTTCGAGACGAAAGTGCTGCGCTGCAAGTTCGATGGCCTCCGGTTGACGTTTGTCGAGGCGGGCAATTCCCTGGCGCTGCCCGTCAAGCGCGGCCTCTATGAGCCGTCGCTGGCGGTGTTCAAGGGCCGGTTCTATCTCACGCTCCGCAACGACGACGGAAGCTATGTGGCAACCAGCGAAGACGGGCTGCATTTCGGTCCCATCACCGCGTGGAAGTTCGACGATGGCAATGATCTGGGGCAGTATAACACCCAAAGCCATTGGGTAACTCACTCGGATGCGTTGTATCTCGTTTACACGCGCCGCGGGGCGAACAACGACCATGTCATGCGGCATCGGGCGCCGTTGTTCATCGCCGAAGTGGATGTCACAAGCTTGAAGGTCAAGCGGGCCACCGAGCGCATCGTGATTCCCGAGCACGGGGCTTCATACGGCAATTTCGGCGTCTGCGATGTGAGTGAGAAAGAGACCTGGATCGTGGAATGCGAGAGCATGCGAAATCCGAAGTTTCCCGTCTTCCCGGTGGACAATCCCTACGGCGCCAAGGCCCGCGTGTATGCGGCCAGGATCCTCTGGGACAAGCCGAACAAGGCGTGGGACCAGCATTGACCGCCCGTTGAAGACGACCCCGCGGACCCCAGCGGGTGGACAAAGTCTCCCGCTTCCGCTTTTGTTTTCAGAAACACGTCAAGACATGCAGGGAAACCAAATCGTGAAACAGACGACCCCATTGTCCTTCCTCATCACCGCCTTGCTGCTCGCTCCGCTGGCTGCGCTGCACGCCGCGGAGCCATCTGCGGCAGACATCGCATTTTTTGAAAATCGCATCCGCCCGGTGCTCGTGGAGCGCTGCTACGAGTGCCACAGCGCGGAGACGAAGCAGAAGGGCGGACTCGTTCTCGACACGAAGGCGGGCGTGCTCAAGGGCGGCGACACGGGGCCGGCGCTGGTCGCGGGTGATCCGGCGAAGTCGCTGCTCATCAAGGCGGTGAAGTGGACGGACAAGGACATGCAGATGCCGCCGAAGAAACAGCTCGGCAAGGAGCAGATCGCGGATCTCGAAGCGTGGGTGAAAATGGGCGCGCCCGATCCGCGCGACGGCGCGGCCCCGGTAACAAAGAAGCGCGGGATGAGCGTCGAGGAGGGACGGAAGTTTTGGTCGCTGATTCCTCCGAAAAATGTGGTGCCGCCCGCGGTCGCGGATCGCGCGTGGCCTTTGGATGACATCGATCGCTTTGTGCTCGCGAAGCTGGAGCAACAACGACTCGCGCCCGCCGCTGAAGCGGAAGCGCACAGTCTCGTGCGGCGGCTGCACTTTGATCTCATCGGGCTGCCGCCGTCGCAGGAGGAAGTCGCGGCGTTTGTCCGCGCGGCGGGGCGCGACCGGCAATCGGCCATCGAGTCGCTTGTGGATCATCTGCTTGCTTCGCCGCATTTCGGCGAGCGGTGGGGGCGTCACTGGCTGGATGCGGCGCGGTATGCGGACAGCAACGGGCGCGATCGGAATATCGTGAACCACCACGCTTGGCGGTATCGCGATTACGTCATCGAGTCCTTCCAGGGCGACAAGCCGTATGACCAGTTCATCCGCGAGCAGATTGCGGGCGACTTGCTGCCCGCGAGCGATCCGAAGCAGCGGGATTCGCAGCGGATCGCGACGGGCTTTCTCGCGATGGGCGCGAAGGCGTTCGAGGAGCAGAACGCGGAAATCTTCCGGATGGATGTGATCGATGAGCAGATCGAAGTGATCGGCCGCAGCGTGCTCGGGCTGTCGGTCGGCTGTGCGCGGTGCCACGATCACAAATTCGATCCCATTCCCACGGCGGATTACTACGCGCTCGCGGGCATCCTGCGCAGCACGCAGCCGCTGTATGGCTGGGGCACGCGCGGCATCAAGGCCACGGCGCATCATCACTCAGAGTGGCAGGCCGTCGGCCCCGATGCGGATGCGCTCGCTCCCGCCGCGCTGGAATATTACCGCAAGCTCGATGCCGACACGCTGACGCTCCACACGTCGCGTTCGGCGCGCTACCGCATCGTGCGCAATGTTTCCGCGGCGAAGATCGAGATCGAAAAGCCGGGTGCCGACAAGGCGAAGCTCGCCGCGGACATCACGCGCATGGAGGCGGAGGTGAAGGATTGGGATGGCAGGATCACCGCGATGGAAAAGGCGCTCGACGCATTGAATGACGCCGCGCCTCCCGAGCCGGGCTGGGCGATGGCGGCGCGCGAGCGGGAGAAATGCGAGGACTGCCGCATCCACATCCGCGGCGACACGAACCATCTCGGCGACGTGGTGCCGCGCGGAATGTTGCAGGTGATCGCGCTCAAGGACGTGCCCGCGCCCGCTGCCGCGCAGAGCGGGCGGCTGCAACTCGCGCAATGGCTCACGCATCGCGAAAATCCGCTCACCGCGCGCGTCTTTGTGAATCGCGTGTGGCAGCGGCTGTTCGGTCGCGCGCTCGTCACCACGCCGGATGACTTCGGCGTGAATGGCGCGAAGCCTTCGCATCCCGAGCTGCTCGATCATCTCGCGTGCCGGTTCATGGATCTCGGATGGTCGGTGAAGCGGCTCATCCGCGACCTCGTCCTCACTCGCGCCTACCGGTCGAGCACCGAGGCCGTGGCGGCAAATATCGAGCGCGATCCGGACAACATCTTCCTCTGGCGCATGGCGCCGCGCCGTCTGGATGCGGAATGTCTGCGCGATGCGATCCTCGCGTTGAGCGGCCAGCTCGATCCGTATCCGCCGGAGAAGCCGTTTCTCAGCCGATTCCATCCGCGACGCGATGCGGAGCTTTCCACCTTCAAGCCGTTCGTCACGACTGCGGATTTCACCGGCGGCCATCGCAGCGTCTATCTGCCCGTGTTGCGCGGGATGCTGCCGGAGGTCTTTTCGCTCTTCGATTTCGCGCCGCCGGAGCGCCCCGTCGCGCAGCGCGAGGAAAGCGTGGTCCCCGCGCAGTCGCTCTTTTTCATGAACAATGCGTGGGTCATCGAGCAGTCGCGGCACACCGCACGACGCCTGCTCGACGACACCACGCAGAGCGACGCCCAGCGCGTGGCGAGACTCTATCAGCTCGCCTTCGCGCGCGTGCCGACCGCTGCCGAATCCGCGCGCGCGGAGAACTTCCTCGCGGGCTCGGATGAATTGCTGCCCGACCCGAAATCCAAGACGCCTCCCAATCCCGTGCAGCTCCGGGAAGCCCGCTGGGTCAGCCTTTGCCAGGCGATCTTTGCGTCCGCCGAGTTCCGCGTATTAAGATAAACCCGCATCGCCATGAACATCCCACCCTCCCCTTTCTCCCGCCGCGACTGGCTGCGCACCGCATCCGCCGGATTTGGCTACATGGCCTTCGCCGGGCTCGCGGCGCAAAGTGCCGCGCGCGCAAGTGCGGGTCCGCTCTCGGTGAAGAGCCCGCATTTTCCACCGCGGGCAAAGCGCATCATCTTCCTCTGCATGCGCGGCGGGCCATCGCACATGGAGACCTTTGACCCGAAGCCCGCGCTCACCGCCGCGAATGGCAAGCAGGGCCGGCAGGTCAAAGGCAAGCTGCTCGGCTCGCGCTGGGCATTTCAAAAGCACGGGCAGAGCGGGACGGAGATCGTCGAGCTGCTCCCGGAAATCGGCAGACACGCCGACAAGCTCTGCGTGCTGCGCGGCATGCACACGGACAATGAAAATCATCCGCAGGCGCTCGAACAACTGCACACCGGCAGCTTCCAATTCATCCGTCCCTCGATGGGCGCGTGGGCGGTGTATGGCCTCGGCACCGAGAACCAGAGCCTGCCGGGTTTCATCTCCATCAACCCGCTCACCGCGCTCGGCGGACTGCGCTACTATTCCAGTTCCTTCCTGCCCGCGGCGTGCTCCGCGACCTTGCTCGGGAACGCGAGCGTGCCGCCGAAGGAACTGAAACTCGGCGACCTCACGAACCCGCGCATCACCGCCGCGAGCCAGCGAGCGCAGCTCGATCTGCTGCAGGGGATGAATCGCGATTTGCTCGCGAAGACCGCCGACCCGCGCGTCGAGGGTCTCATCGAATCCTACGAGCTCGCCTTCCGCATGCAGGGTGAATTGCCCGGCGTGATGAACCTCGACGGCGAGAGCGCGAAGACGCTCGAACTTTACGGCGCCGACAAGGGCGAGACGCAGACCTTCGGCAGGCAATGCCTGCTCGCGCGGCGCTTCGCCGAGGCAGGCGTGCGCTTCATCGAGATCACGCACACCGACTGGGATCTCCACGGCTTCCTCACCGGCGGCATGACGAAGAACTGCCGCCAGATCGACAAACCGATCGCCGGCCTGCTGCAAGACCTCGACCAGCGCGGCCTGCTCGCCGACACGCTCGTGCTGTGGGGCGGTGAATTTGGCCGCACGCCCGAGGACCCGACCACCGACGGACGCGGCCACAACAACAAAGGCTACTGCATGTGGATGGCCGGCGGCGGAGTGAAAGGCGGCCACATCCACGGCGCTACCGACGACCTCGGCTACGAAGCGGTCGATGGGAAAGTCCACATCCACGACCTGCACGCGACGATGCTCCACCTGCTCGGCCTCGATCACGAGAAGCTGACATATCGCCACGGCGGTCGCGATTTCCGGCTCACCGATGTGAAGGGCAACGTCGTGCGGGAGATCCTGGCGTGAAGTCGTTCATTCGCTTCATCGTTCTGCTGCTCGCTCCGCTTACCGCGCTGCACGCTGCCGACGCGCCCAAACCCAACATCGTATTCATCTACGCCGACGACTGGGGCTGGGGCGATCTGTCCTGTCACGGCAACACGTGGTTGAAAACTCCGCGAATCGATAAGCTGGCCAGTGAGGGCATTGATTTTCAGCAGTTCAATGTGCTCAGTCCGGTCTGCTCGCCCAGTCGTGCAGCGGCCATGACGGGGCGTTTTCCGGGGCGCTTCGGAATCAATACGGTTTTCGGTGTCGGCAAGCCTCCGGAGATGCCGGACTGGTTGGACCCCAAGGCACCCACGACACCACGCTTGCTCAAAGCAGCGGGCTATCGCACGGGGCACTTTGGCAAATGGCATCTGGGCGAAGGGACACCGACCATGGCGGACTACGGCATTGACGAGTCGGCGGTCTATCACGGACCAGGGCCGAAAGTCGGACCCTCGGGCAACGATATTCCCAACCAGGCGGTGAAGTTCATCGAGGCAAACAAGGACCGTCCGTTCTACGTCAACGTGTGGCTGCATGAGAGCCATCTGGCCCACAGCCCGTCGGACGAATCCATGGCGCGGTGGAAACATCTCGCCCCCCGG
>BJHT01000381.1 GCA_014193395.1 Verrucomicrobiota bacterium | reverse complement strand
CATGCACTGGACCGAAGTCGGTGCCGAAAACATCCTGGCGCTGCGCTGCGCCCTGAAGAGCCATCGCTGGGACGAATGCTGGGAGCAGATCAACCACTCCCGGCAATTTCAGACCCAGCTCGCCGCGTGACCGCCCGCGGTGGTTACAAATTCGTCACACACCCCCGGGCAAGCTCGCCGGACCAATTTGTTTTCCCCGCGCCCGGCTTGTGGTTTAGCCTACAGCCCCACAAACAAATTCATGAGCAGTTCCAAACGCATCCCCACCGACGCCGGCCCCGGTCTCAGCCACAATCCTTTCGCGGCACTGTCGAGCGCCGGCCTGCCTGCCGCGCCGGAACCCACGCCAAGCGAAACGGCCCCACGTCCGGGCGGCGACGCCAAGCCGCCCAAGAAAAATCGCGGCCGCGTGGACATCATCCGCCAGAAGGCCGGACGCGGCGGCAAAACCGTGACCGTCGTCACCGGCTTCGTCGGCATCGGCCTGCCGGAAAAAGAGCAGCTCGCGAAGGCCATGCAAAAATCCTGCGGCACCGGCGGCACGGTGAAAGACGGGCAAATCGAAATCCAAGGCGACCAGCGCGAGGCGGTGGCGCGCATCCTGACCGAGGCGGGTTTTCGGCCCGTCTTTGCCGGGGGATAATTTTTGACCTCGCGTGAACCCAAATGCCGCCACCTCCGCCGGAGTGGTTTTGGAGTGCGGTGACTTGTCACCGCTTTTGCGCAGGCGACTTGTCGCCGTCGAACCTCAGTGCGCTTCCGATCCCGCACGCGTGCCCGCGCTGGCGCGAGCCATTAACGCCCCTCCCGCATCCACACGCCCCGCGCAGTCCGACGGCGACAAGTCGCCTCGGGAAAGCGGTGACAAGTCACCGCAGTCCAAAGTTGGCGCGCGCTCGCATCCGCTCCTTGTTCATGTTCATCCGTGTCCATCCGTGGTTTCAGAATTCCCACCCCGACTCCGCCCATGACTCTCCCCCTCATCCCCCGCTGCCTCGCCCTGCTGTTGCTCCTCGCCTGCTCGGCCGCCCACGCCATCGCCGCCGACGCGCCGCGCCGCCCGAACATCATCGTCATCCTCTCCGATGACATGGGCTTCTCCGATCTCGGCTGCTACGGCGGCGAGATTCAGACGCCCCAACTCGACGCACTTGCCGCGGGCGGCCTGCGCTTCACGCAATTCTACAACACCGCGCGCTGCTGCCCCACGCGGGCGGCGCTGCTGACCGGCCTTTATCCGCATCAAGCCGGCATCGGCCACATGACCGAGGACAAAGGGCTGGAAGGATTTCAGGGAGAACTCAACCGCCGCTGCGCCACCATCGCCGAAGCGCTGCAACCAGCGGGCTACCGCACCTACGCGCTCGGCAAATGGCACGTCGCGCGCAACACCAAGCCCGACGGCCCGCGCCACAACTGGCCGCTCCAGCGCGGCTTCTCGCGCTTCTACGGCACCATCACCGGCGCGGGCAGCTTCTTCGATCCCGGCACGCTCACGCGCGACAACACCGCCATCAGCCCCTTCGCCGATCCTGAATATCGGCCCGCGCAGTTTTACTACACCGACGCGATCAGCGATCACGCCGTGCGCTTCATTTCCGAGCACCAGCGCGATCACCGCACGCAGCCGTTCTTCATGTACGTCGCGTTCACCGCCGCGCACTGGCCGATGCACGCGCTGGAAAAAGACATCGCGAAGTACCGCGGCAAATATGACGGCGGCTACGAACCCATTCGCCAGGCGCGCCTCGCCAAAGCCCGCCAGCTCGGCCTCATCGATCCGCAATGGGAACGCGCCGCGACCGCCGGCGACTGGGATAACGTCGAGCACAAAGCCTGGGAGGCGCGCTGCATGGAAGTGTACGCCGCGATGATCGACTCGATGGACCAAGGCATCGGCCGCATCGTCGCGGAGTTGAAAAAGCAGGGCCAGTTCGACAACACGTTGCTACTTTTCCTCCAAGACAACGGCGGTTGCGCCGAGACCATCGGCCGCAAAGGAAATATGACACGCCCCGAGAAACCCACGCTGCCCCCGATTCCCCTCACCGCGCTGCGCCAGGACGTGATCCCGAAACAAAACCGCGCCGGCGTCCCGACACTCAACGGCCCCGGCGTGATGCCCGGCCCCGAGGACACCTACATCGCCTACGGCCAGGGCTGGGCCAACGTCTCGAACACGCCCTTCCGCGAGTACAAACACTGGGTCCACGAAGGCGGCATCAGCACTCCGTTGATCGCGCACTGGCCCGCCGGCATCGCGGCCCGCGGCGCGCTGCGCCATCAACCCGGCCATCTCATCGACATCATGGCGACCTGCGTGGACGTCGCCGGCGCGACCTATCCCGCCGAACGCAACGGCGAAAAAATCACGCCGCTCGAAGGCCGCAGCCTGCGTCCCGCCTTCGCCAGCGCCGCCGCGGACGCCCTCGCCCGCGAAGCCATCTACTGGGAACACGAAGGGAACCGCGCCGTCCGCGCCGGCGGTTGGAAGCTCGTCGCCAAAGGTCCGGCCGCGCCGTGGGAACTTTACGACATGGCCCGCGACCGCACCGAACAGCACGATCTCGCGTCCGCCGAACCCGCGCGCGTGAAGGAACTCTCCGCAAAATGGGAAGCCTGGGCACGCCGCGCCCACGTGCTCCCGTGGCCGTGGACGCCGCCCTACGGCGAAGCGCCCGGCAAGAAAAGCACCACTTCAGAAAACCCCGGCAGCGCCGCGCAACGCTTCGAACTCAAGCCCGGCGACGCCCTCCCGCAACACGCCGCGCCGCGCGTCGCCGGTCAGGGCTTCACCATCATCGCCGAAATTCTCACGCCCGCGCGCGACGGCGTCATCGTCGCGCACGGCGGCGTCACCCACGGCTTCGCGCTCTACGTGAAAGACGGCGCGCTCCATTTCGCAACCCGTCGCAACGCCAAGCTGGCATTGGTCAAAACCGCCGCACCCGTTCCGCAAACCCCGCATCGCATCACCGCCATCCTCGCCCGCGACGGCACCGTCACGCTGCAAATCAACGACCGCGTGCTCGTCACCGAAAAGACTCCCGGCCCGCTCCTCAAGATGCCTCTCGACGGCCTCGAAGTCGGCCGCGACGACGGCGGGATCGTCGGCGAATACCTGGGCCCCTTCCCATTCGGCGGGCGTCTCGGACCGGTGGTGCTCACGCTCCAGCCCTGACCCGCCGCCGCAAACCGCCGGAGTGCGGCCGTCCCCGGCCGCAGCAACGTCCGCCCGCGCGAACGGGGCGGAATTGTCCAACGTCCCTCCTCCGCTCCACCGGGATGCGCCCGAGGACGCAGCGCTGCATACGGAGCGCCGCAACGGAAAGAGCGCGGCTGTGGAGTGCGGGGACTTGTCACCGCTTTCCCAAGGCGACTTGTCGCCGTCAAACCGCGGATCGCGTGAAGATCGAATGGGGCGTTCACGGCTCGCGCCAGCGCCAGCGCGCCCGCGTGACCCGAGCCGCCCCGAAGTTCGACGGCGACAAGTCGCCTGCGCAAAAGCGGTGACAAGTCACCGCACTCCAAAAATCCCACTCCGCGACGACACGGCAGCGGCACTTCGCGATTCGTATAAAAAGCCGCGTCCCCGGATGCAGCTACGTTTACCTGCGCGAGCGATACGGATTTGTCAGACGTCCCTCTCCGCTCCACGTCGCACCGCCCGCAGACGCTGCTCTCCCCAAAGATCGCCGTGGCTTCACCTCGATCATCGCGCGGAGCGACAGCGATCTTGAAGACGCTCAGCGAACCCAATCAAGCACCGCCTCGTTCGCGCACATTTTTTGGATTGGACCTCCACCCGCAGCCCTCTGCGTTTCTTCCCATCTCTGCGGTGTTCTAATCCGACTCCGCCCCACGACGACCGCACGCTTGCCCGGCACCTGCTCAGAACACCGCAGAGATCGGAAGAAACGCAGAGCAGCTGGGGATTACTTCGGACGGCGGTGGCCCCTGCACGCCTTTCCCAGTATCAGCCCGGAATCTGGACTGACGAATGGGGACTGACGAATCGGGGCCGAGTCCGCCCGTCCCCATTTCGTCAGTCCCCATTCGCCAGTCCAAACTCCGCGTTTCTTGGACCCGATGCGCGACCAACAACGGAGGGCGGAACCTTCGCGTATCCGGATCAGGCGCGCCCGAAGACACGCGCACTACACCGCACCACCTCACCCACCGTGTTTTTCTGGCACCGACGCCGAACCTGTTGCACCATCCTCCCCATCAAACGCAAACCAAGTTCACGACCATGAACACACCCCTCGCGCCAACTTCCAACCCCGCACCGCCGCCCCGCACCACGCCGTGGCGGCTCGTGGCCTTCACCCTGATCGAACTGCTCGTCGTCATCGCGATCATCGGCATCCTCGCCAGCATGTTGCTGCCCGCGCTGGGTCGCGCCAAGGAGCAGGGCAAGCGCGCCAAGTGCAAAAACAACGTCAAGCAAACCGCCCTCGCCCTGCTGCTCTGCGCCGACGACTACACGACCTTCCCCATCTTCACCACCGGCAACTGGGCGTGGGATGTGCCGATGAACATGACCACCAACCTCGCCCTCTACGGCCTCAGCCGCGACCTCTACTACTGCCCGTCCTACGCCGAACAAAACAACGCGGCACACTGGGATTTCTCCCCGCCCAACTTTCGCGTCGTCGGCTACCTCTTCATGCTGCCGCGCCAGGGACCGCCCGGCGTTCCCGCGCAATTCATCCAGACCAACACCCTTGGCAACGGCGTGAAAAACCCCGTGGACAGCATGCTCACCAGCGACTGCACGGTCTCCCAAGGCCCGCCCAGTTACACCAACTACACCTCGGTCGTCGGCGGACTCGTGGACCGCACCAGCCACTTGAAATCCACCGTCCCCGCCGGCAACAACGAGTCCTTCATCGACGGCCACGTCGATTGGATCGACGGCACCCGCCTCACCAACACCTTCATCACCGGCCCGACGCAGTTTAGTTTTTGACTCGTCGCCACCCGGCGATTTCCCCGTGTCACAAAGAAGAGCGCCGCGCGGTTCCGTGTAACTTCCGCGCACGATCCACCGTCCTTGTCCGCATGACTTTACTGCTCCGCCTCCCCGCCCTCGCCGCAGCGATCAGCCTCCTCACCACGGCCGCCCCCGCCGCCCAACCCAAGGCCGGCACCGTCGCCAAAGCCGACGCCGAACTCGCCGCCGCCAAAAAACAGGTCACCGAAGCACAACACAAACTCACCGAGAGCCAGAAAGATTTGCAGAAAGCCGAAGCGGCGCACGCCCCGGCGGTCGCCAAGCTTCAGCGCGAGCGGCAGAAAGCCACGCAGGAACACGGTGCCAAGCTCGGGCTGTTCCAAGCCATCGCGGAGCGCGACGCCCTGCACCGCCAGACCAGCACCGTGTTTGATTCGGTCGTCACCGCCTTCAAAGGGAGCAGCGAATACAAGTCCGCCGCCGAAGCTGCCGCCAAAGCCAGCGAACAACTGAAGGCGGTCCGCGAAGACGAGAGCCTGGCCGAAGCCAAGAAGGCCCAACTCACCTCCGAACATTCCGCCACCATCCGTCGCCCCGCCGAACTCGAACGCGCGCGCCTCGACGCCGATCCCAAGCTCCTCGAAGCCCGCCAGCGCGAGGGCGAAGCCGCCAAAAAAGTCGCCGCCCTCCAACCGCAAGTCACCAAAGCCGTCGAGTCCGACCCCGACGTCGTCGCCGCCCTCAAACACGAACGCGAAGCCGCCCCCCGCATCACCAAGGCCCGCGAAGACGTCGCTCACGCGCAAAAAGAACTCGCCACCGCCCAAGCCACCCTCGCCCGCGAAACCAAGCAGCACGCCGACGCCCAGCAGAAAAACGCGAAGAAGCCGAAGAAGTGAGATTGGTCTCTCCGCCGACGATTCGCGGAAAGGACGGTAGCTAATTAAGGCGTTGTCTCCCGACATGCCTACTTCTCCGTCCATCACCAGCACGAGCTACTTCCAATCATGTCACTCTTCCCGTTCGTTCCAGCGCTGGCGGTGTTGCTCGCGGCATCGCTTGGACTGTGCGCCCAACGCGATCGCGAAGTGAGCAAGGCCCCGGTTTGGGCGTGCAACAAAGCCACCAACGAGCATGTGGTCTGGCGCGCGAAGACCGGCGGGATGTCCGGCGGAGTGGCACTCTGGCAGGAGAGAGTTCTCGTCGGCTCCAACTTCCACCGGGAGGATCCGAAGACTCACAAATTCATCGGGGATGGCGGCGCGATGATGTGCTTCGACAACGAGACAGGCGCGCTGCTCTGGCAGTCAGCCCATCCCCGACTGCCAAATCGAGTCAATGACATGATGGGTTTCGTCAATTCGCGCCCGTGGGTGGAAGGCAAACGCGCCTGGTATGTGAGCAATCGCGGCGAGTTGATCTGCGTGGACACGGAGGGATTCCGCGACGGCAAGAACGACGGCCCGTTCACAACGGAGGAACTCACCGGGCCGGGTGACGCCGACTACGTTTGGAAACTCGACATGGTTCTGGAGCTTGGGGTTTTCAAACGCGATGCGGGCGACGCCTGGAGTGCAATTTGTTCTCCAATCGTGCTGGGCGACTTGGTGTTTTGCGTCACTGGTGAAGGGC